>CALCIK010000067.1 GCA_937907475.1 uncultured Bacteroidota bacterium
CACTCTCATCAATGCTAATGCAGCCTAAAATTATTTTCGCAAGAAGTCTAATATACCAATGAGTGGGGTATTTGATAAAATCAAACAACATAGCTAGTACATTCGCTAAGGTTAAAAATACGCCCGCCATGAAAAAAAACTTCATCCATTTTTCACTTGTTGCGTACAATTTTTCGTTTTTGACAGCGGCTTGTTGGTAATATTTGCGTTGGTCTTCCACCCAGTTTTTGTAAACTATGGCAAAATCTTTAGGGTCGGGGTTGTTCTGCCAGGTAATCAGGCTTTCAAATTTTTGTAAACTTGCCCTTATCCAGTTCAACACGTTTTTTTGCTTGCGCATATAAAAATGACTGACATTATGAGGTATGCCGGCCAACTGCCAAAAAAGCATCACGCGGCAACCCTCTGCTAAAGCTCGATAGTCCAGGTAACGACTTTCGAACTGCTTTTTCTTGCTGTGTCTAAAAAGAAGCAATGCCGAAAACAACCCACTCAAATACAAAATGAGCAACAAAACCTCTTTGTAAAACAAATGAGCATAGACATCGCAAACCAACAACGACAAAAACATGATGGCAAACAGGCGGTTAAACAGGCTTTTTACCTTTGCCCCATACTTTTGTGCCAACGTATCGGCAACAACAAAGTTGGAAAGCAACCCGCTTAAATCGGCGTTCAACTCCGTTTCTTCCATCTCGCTAAACAAGTATCTCCGGCTTTGTTCTAAGGACGGATTTTGAAGGGCGTACAAATGTTGCGATTCTCTGTTAAACCGGTCTAAAAACAACAGTTCATCGTTCAGATCAACAATTTTGTTTTGGTTTCTCGATAGTTTGGTAATTGAAAAAGCAGGGAGAGTCAGCACCTGCGTTTTTTTTCGGGGCGTGCTGATATGGTAAACGATACCGGACGTTTCGGAAAGAAAAAAATCGGCACTCGTTTTTCTAAATTCAGCAGGCACAAACCCTTCTATCATCATTTGAACCGTTTTGGCGGTACCCGCCAAATAATCGTTATGCTCTCCGTTCCAAAAAGCCACTAACATATCGGAACGGGTAACCACATACAAAGCGGCTGAAAAATAAGCTAAGTCGCGGGAACTTAATTGATCAATATTGGACGAAGGAACCGCTTGATCTACCAAAAAACGTTTTTCACATCGGTCGAGAATTTCCAAAAATTCTGCTTTCTCCTGTTCGGTCTCAAAATCGTTGAGATATTCTTCGACCGGCAACGGCAACGGAGCGATGACCGGAATTTGCATGGATAAAGCAATTTTACCGGCCAGCAAATCGGCACCCGAAGCTAACGAACTCATCACCTTAACAGGTGTGTGCGGGTAATTGCTTTGAAGTTGGTGAATAAAGTCGGTAAATGCTTTTGTCAAAGACGGTATGTCTTGTGGCAATAGGTCGCGATGTCCGGTAATGCCAACTATGATAGGTATAGGGGCATTGGTAATTGGGTTGTTCATACAATCCGTAATAGAAGGGCTTCCCCTTCCAGATAATTGGTTTACTATTAAAATAGGCGGTTAAGATAGATAAAAATTGGAGAAGCAACTACCTTGCATAGCAATTGTAGGTAAAATAGCTTTGCGTAGTAGAGAATTACGCTTTTCCCAATCATTCCACGTATTGTATTGGGTAGCCTTTTCTCATGTCTCAATAAACCGCTAACAAAAGGCAGGATTAGTTTACGTTACCGACACCTGCTTTCGTTAATTTATTCCATTTTGGTTGTTAAATCAAGATATGCTGTTTCATGGTTACAACTGCTTTCTCAATTACACATCGCTAATTCCGGCGTATGCCGGAATCCCCTTTTTCAAAGGGGGCTAGGGGGATTTAGCACTATTTCGGGCTTATTTTACGCTATAAACAGGTGCGTTTACTCAAAAATCATGCTAAACCGTAATGTTGTAACTATTATATCTAACGCCCGAATGGGAGTAAACATATAGCGCCAAATCCTACCGAATACCTTTCAACATTTATCAGTTTTACAACATGTTCCATTAAATAGGCGTAAACATTTTTCAGTCTTGTAACATGTTCCATCAAATAGGCAACATCATCCATCATTAGGGCGTAAACATTTATCATTATTGCAAGACCATTCATCATTAAGGCGTAAACATTTATCATTATTGCAAGACCATTCATCATTAAGGCTCAAACATTTATCATTATTGCAAGACCATTCATCATTAAGGCGTAAACATTTATCATTATTGCAAGACCATTCATCATTAAGGCTCAAACATTTATCATTATTGCAAGACCATTCATCATTAAGGCTCAAACATTTATCATTATTGCAAGACTATCCATCATTAAGGCATCAACATTCATCATTCAGGCGTAAACATTTATCATTATTGCAAGACCATTCATCATTAAGGCGTAAACATTTATCATTATTGCAAGACCATCCATCATTAAGGCTCAAACATTTATCATTATTGCAAGATCATCCATCATTAAGGCATCAACATTCATCATTAGGGCGCAAACATTTATCAATCTTACAACATGATTCATTATTTTCGCATCACGCTCCCTCTTTTTGATGTTAACTTTTATCGTGATTGTTACATTATTCGACATATTCACCCGTCGAATCGCTATGAAAAATGTATGAATTATCGGATGAGCCTCGCTACAATATCTTCGCACTCAAACACCCCTTGTCTTAATGCCTTTTTTTACAAAACAGCCTTCATTCTTATCTTCACCCTCATCAATACAAAATAGGATTTGTCCATACTTATTCCCTTTATGCTGTTAGAGCCTGTAATCCCGATGAGTTTGCCGTTTCAATATATTGCGTTTCAACCTTATTACCTCAATAACAGGGCAATATCTTATCCTTTCAACCTTATTGCCTTATTTACTATGTTTGTGAGTTTACTTGTTACCGTGTTGATAATCAGGTTTGTGTGTATATTCGATGCTTTTTTTATTAAGGTAATCAGGTTTTCCCCATCCCGCTATTGTATGTGTCCCCACAGACAACTCAATTCAAACTATGTTATCTTACAACCTAAAGGGGTTTTAAGGTGTCGGTAACGTGGCATTAAAGTGTAGCATTGGGAAACATAATTTCATGACTCGACAAAGTACATACATGTGGTAGGGTAATGAAACAAAGAAGTATAACCGCCGATTTTGTTGCCCGCATGTTTGCCGCCTTTGTCAAGAGGACTTTTTGGTTCTTTTCGGTTTCTCTACGGTGAAAAGGTCGGCCGTATATTTTTCGTAAAGCTCAAAAAGGAAAACCATTCTGTTGGCTTCGCTTGTAAAGGGCTGAGACCGGTAAGCCAAGTCCACCGCTTTATCTAACTCGTTGTGTGCCTTTACGAGTACTGGGGGCATGGTCATAGGGGCGTAAAGGTCGGCAAGTGAATTGTTGGGAAATTGCAATCTTGCATCCAATACTTTTTGTGCTGCGGTTTCTATGGCTTTGTGTTGGGTATATGTGGGGTTTTCAGGCCAAGGGAAATTGTTGTAAACAATGGTGTTTGAATAACTATAATCACTTTTCATTCTTCCGCAAGTATTTCTCATCCAAGTCATGTGCATAGAAGAAGTTAAAACTCCAAAATGATAAAGTGTAGTGTTTGGAACAACAAAGGTCTTATCGGAAACAATGTATTCTTTAGTGAGATACGCAATTGGAATATATTTTCTGTTCTCTGATGAAACTTTTGGTATAACTAGAAAATCCGATTCCGGTTGCCTCTCCTCTGCAAACAAATATGGCAATTCAGCCATCTTCTTTGTCCCATATCTTGTACTTTGTTCTCTAAATTCTTTTACAGATTTAAATCGTTTCTGAAATTCTTTTATGTCTCTGAAATCTTTGGGGCTAACATTCTTTAACCAAATACACCACCTAACAACATTATTGATAAAGTCATCACCACTTATAAAACGACTAAAATATTTATTCGTTGACGGGTTGCCATCTACGAGTTCTTGCTTTTCATTGTTATTTAAAATTAAGAAGCCTCCATCACGAGCAGCACTTCCTGATTGCATTACAGGAACATTGCAAATCGGTTTGGATATTGATGATAAAACAATGTCTTTGCTCTCAACTAAATAAGGATTAATGTTTTTTACTTTAATTACCTGTGGCTCACCTTTTATGTCAGCATACTCATAGATAGTTTTATTTAGAACATCGAAATTTGCAAAGCCAATTATTACAACATGAACAGCGGCATTTCCTTTAGCTTCGTTTCTCCAACTAAAGGTTCGATGAGCAAAATGAATTTTAACTTTATAAAGATTGTAAAGTATTGTCCATAAAACACCCGGCTGTTCACCTTGTGTAATGGAATTAGTGGAAACAAAAGCAACTTTTGTTTTAGTATTCATGATTAGTTGTGCTGCTTTCTTATACCAAGCAGTCACATAGTCCAACATGCCATAATTTTTGAGTCCTGTAAAAATGGTTTCCATATCCCTTTTCTGATTCGCATTTTGATATGCGCTTCCAATAAACGGCGGATTGCCAATGATGTAATCGAAATATTTGGATTGAGAAATTGCGATTGGTTCAATATTCCTTTCATCAATGATGGTCAACCTATCAGTTTTAATACTGACTGTTTTGTAATTGTATTCCACTGTCGGTTCTTTTAAAACCACAGTCGTATTGTTTGCTTCCAATTCAATCGTTTGTTTTTCGATTAAATCTCTCCAATCTATTTGAAGGGCATTGCCATGTATAATGATAGCCGATTTTTTTAAAGGCAACCGCACAAAGTATTGCCCCATTTCATTGCTAATCAACATATTCATTTGATGGTCAATCAACCATAAAGCTACTTCGGCAATACGGGCAGGAAACTCTTCGTATTCAATGCCAAAAAATTGGTCAACATCCAACAAAATGATTTGGCTGATATCTAAATGCCGTTGTCCTGCTTTGTTGAGTGCTTTCAACACTTCAAATTCCAATAATCGCAATTCGCGGTAGGTAATCACCAAAAAATTACCACAACCGCAAGCAGGGTCAAGAAATTTAAGGGTGCTTAATTTTTTATGAAATTCAGTCAGTCTTTTAGTTTGTGCCGAGCTTGTCGAAGCATCTTTGATGTATTCAAACTCTTTCCAAAGTTCGTCTAAGAAAAGCGGCTTTATCAGTTTTAAAATGTTGGTTTCGCTGGTATAATGTGCGCCTAAGTTTCTGCGTTCTTTCGGATTCATGACGCTTTGAAACATAGATCCGAAAATAGCCGGCGATATTTTGCTCCAATCAATATAACAACAGTCTAAAAGAGCTTGTCGCATTTTACTGTCAAAGCTTGCCGTGGGCAAGATTTCTTCAAACAATTTACCGTTTACATACGGGAAGTCGGCGAGTTGCTCGTCTATATTCTTATAGCGATTTTCTTTGGCAGTATTCAACACCTGAAACAGTTCCTGCAATTTGGCAGCAAGGTCGCTCCCATCTATGTTTGTGCGTTGTTCAATATAGTCTTGAAACTGTTGTTTGTTGAAAATAGTAGTGTCTTCGGCAAACAAGCAAAACAGAATACGAACCAGGTAAACTTCTAACGGATGTCCGTTATATCCGATTTCTTCCAAACGGTCGTGCAATTTACCCATCAATTCCGCCGCCTTAATGTTTGCAGGGTCTTGTTCTTTGTAAATCTTCTTTTGATAGCCTATTAAATATCCGAAGTGCTGAACATTGTTTACAAGGTCTTTGAGCTTAAACTCTACAAATTTATTTTCCTCAAGGTCGTAAAGCCGGAAATGTTCAAAATCCGAAATGAGAATAAATTTTGGCAGTTCGTGTTCCTTTAGTCCGTGTGTGTAGTCTTTGGCTTGACTGTATGCTTTGTCGAGGTTTTTACCCCTACTCTTCATTTCAATCAAAATCATCCCTTTCCAAAACAGGTCAATATACCCGTCTTTGTCGTCCAACAGTTTAACTCTATGTTCAAAAGTCGAAACCCTCTTGCTCGTAATGCCAAACACATTAAAGAAGGCGACTAAAAATTGTTTTGCATCAGCCGCTTCGTTCGAAGTGTCCGCCCATTCTTTAGAGAAAGATAATGCCCTGTCTTTTATTTCGTTCCAACTTAAAGCCATAGAATTCTTTTCTTTTTTAGGTTACCGACACCTGTTTTCGTTCATTAAAGGTTATAAGGTTTCAGTAACGTAGTATTCAACGAGTGTAAAGATACATATTTCCTGATGTGTGGTTCGGTTTTTACAATCTAAATCATTGAGAATAACCTTATGTGGATACAATTTATGACTAACCAACCAACAAGTAACCTTCAGGTTAAAATGATGGTAAAACATCCAAGCGCCTACAATTCTTCCATACCTAATTACTACTTGCCCCCAAAATGGTATTTTTAACCACCCTTAAATAATCCACCCCCGTCGAGCACAAAAACTAGGGTCTTCACAAAATATTTGCTTACCTTTAATCCGAAAATAGCAACCCTAATTGAAAATATCTGCCATTGAAGGGTATAAAATGGCAATCTGAACCTGTAAAGAGGTCAAATTTGCCATCAATTAACTCAATTATGTTGTTAATAAAACCGGAAAACAGGTGAATTAAACCAAGAAATTCATGAATGAACCGGAGAAATTGATGAATTAAGTCAAGAAATTCATGAATGAACCGAGGAAATTGATGAATTAAGTCAACAAATTCATGAATGAACCGGAGAAATTGATGAATTAGGTCGAGAAACTCATGAATGAAACCGAAAAATTGATGAATTAAGTCAACAAATTCATGAATGAACCGGAGAAATTGGTGGCAAAATTTAGGGAAAATATACCAAACACCGTATGTGATGTGCTTTAATCCCGGCAGTTAATGGCCATCAACCCTTCTGAATGGGTTAATATCACCATCAAAACAACAACATCCTATCCCCTACTTTCTCGCAGTGTTGATTTTATGATGCTTGGTTGATTTGTCGAATCAGACGTTTGGAAGTACATCTATCAGCGTTGATTTACCAAATTTAGGTCATCTAATTTTAGCGGTTCCCCTAGTAAAAGTAAATTGATACCTATACAATCGCCAAAAGTGTATTGGGACGGTTGCTGATGTTTGCAAAAAAGGCTGTCTGGGTGGTCAATCATCGCCTATCCCCTTCTCTGCCAATTTTTCTTTTAGCCAATTGGCATCTGCGACATTGCCGGTTTTTCGGATTTGCTGTTTGATGCGATCTATTTTTTCGCTGTTGGGGTTTGGGGGTAGGGCGATTATCTTTTCGGTAAAGCGCACTAAATTGAGGTAGTTCGTGCGGTGGTGTTCCGATATGCCTTTTTTGCGTCTCAGAAACATTCGGAAACTAAAGAGCAAGGAAAGCAGCGCGTCTATTTCGTTGGTTTCGTAATAAGTTTTGAGCAGCATAGCTCTCGAATCCAACTCATAAAACACATCCTGATAGGCGACTTCTCTCAGCAACTCGATGACCATTCCGTACTCGCCTTTATGGAAATGGAATTTTGCTTTGTTATAGATATAGGCATTGTTGGCAAATTTTTCGGGCAGGTAGGTCCTGTATTTTTCTATGAATTGCTCCACCCATTGATAAGCCTTTAACCGTAGGGCTACTACAACTATATTTTTGTAGTGCCAAGGCGAAAGTTGCCCATCGGTAAAAATCAACTCTCGCTCTAAAGCGTTTTGGTACAATTCAAACAGTTCAGTCAAATAGCCGCTATTCCCTGTATTGATTTGGCGAATGCAATAGTTTTGTGCATATCCATACATCGTCCATGCTTCATTGTGCGGAAACAAAGAAGCATATTGCTGAAGCAAGGTTTTTAGGTGTTGATAGTGTTCTTGTGTTTCGGTTTGGGTCAGGGTGGCGATGATACGCAGGTAAACCGCAATGAGCGGTGGGAGTTGTTCATCGGGCAGTTCGTTTAGGTAGGTGATGAGTTGGGGTAAAAACCTAAATTCCCTCGATTGTGCCGATTGCAGGACTGTTTGGTAATTTAGCCAATTACAATAGTACTTTAGCTTTTCGGCAATGTAGTATTCATCTAATCGCTCTAATGCCGTGGTCAATATTTCCCAGTTGCCCTCTCGTCCTATCCCCTGTTTTAGCTCATGCCGCATGAGTTCCAGTCTAAATTGGGCATGAAAAAATTCGGCATTTTGGTGAATAGCTTGGTTTTGTTCTGTTTGAGCATTGGTCAATGCGGTATTGTATAAGGTTTTAAGTTTCCGCCGCGCTATACCTTCTAAAAGAAAGAGGGGTTGGTTCAAAGCGTCGGATTGATATGCTTGATAAGCCAAAAAAGCCTCGGCTTGTATCACCAAGTCAGAACAGTAACGCCTAAACTTAATATCGTTATAATCCCCTTCGATTCCCAATTTTTTCCACAACAGATGTTTATCCATTTTTACCTGACCATACTTCTTAATGTCGGCAGCAAGCAGTCCAAACAATACAGGCAACATCGGTTGTTCGTTGTGAAATGGGGATATCAGCCATTTTTTAAAGCGTTTTAGCTCTTGTGCTGTAAAAGTTTGTAAAATAGACGTAAGTTTGTTGGAGAGTGCGGGCTTTTGCATTTGTCTCTAAGCGTATAGAATGTGAAAGGTAATACGAAGTCGTTTAAACTGAAAGTTATACGATAACCCCGAGTTTAAGATGTCGGTTATTTTGGAGTAACGATATAAACAAGAACATTTGGGGTGTTCGTGAAGCAATTTCTGAACGCATCCACGAATAATGAAGGCAAATGTACTTTTTTTTGAAATGAAATTAGTGCTTCGGTAAATTTTTAATTTCACATCAAAATCATTAGCAACCCTTTAAAATAAGGATTTTATTGGCGTTAATTATTCATTTACATTGTACAATTTGCTTAAAATGTATTTTTAACTCCGACAAAGTTGATGGACTTTTGTATCATCAATTTATTCACGCAAAAACTTTGAAGCATGAAACGGTTAAACGAGATGATTAAAAAGGCAATTCTTTCATTAGTATTGGTCAGTATCGGATTGGTTTGGAACGGCACTTACCAACCCTTATCCGCACAAACAGATTCCACTTTGGTAGCAGTAGATGATTATGTATATGTCAGTGCTGCGAGTGTTACTATTGCTGTGTTAAGCAATGATATTTTACCGGCATTGGGCGCTATGATTGTAAGTGTTGGTTGCGGTCCGACTTACGGTACTGCCGAATTAACTCCCGCCGGAGTTATCGTCTATTCCTATAATGCAGGAGCTATCTTAAATGACCAATTTTGTTATGTGATTTGCAATTCCAATTCGGGGATCTGCGACACTGCTATGGTGTATCTCATTACCTCTACCGGACCCGTTGCTCCTGTTGCTAATGATGATTACGTACAAGTCGAATCCGGAAGTTCGGTCGTGATATCTCCGATGATGAACGATGCCATCAGCAGTAGTGTAGCCATTACTACTACATCCCCGCTCAATGGCACACTTACTACCACTGGCAGTGCCGGTAGCGGTTCTTTTAACTATACTCCCAATCCGGATTTTGTGGGGGATGATTTCTTTACTTACACCATTTGCAATACCGAAGGCGATTGTTCGACAGCCACTGTCTATGTCTTTGTAGGAGAGCCAATTAGTGGCGAAGGCCCAACAGCCGTTGACGATACTTATTATACTTACACCGATACTCCCATCATTATCCATGTTTTGGGTAACGATATTTGGGATCCGGCGATGGTGATAGATATTGTCAGTATTTCCGAACCCGAAAACGGCACTGTTGAAGAAGGGGCAATTGCCTTGTATTACACCCCCAATCCGGGTTTTAGTGGCACCGACCAATTTTATTATGTTCTTTGCACCGGTAACACATTTGAGTTCTGCGATACCGCAATCGTTACCATATATGTAGCGGCCGACACAACCGGTACCACCTGCAATACATTTACTTGTGTTTGGCCGGGCGATGCCAATAACAACGGAACAGCCAATAACTTTGACATTCTTACCATTGGTTTGGCTTACGACTTTACCGGCGCTGCCCGAACCGATGCTTCGTTGGATTGGATTGGACAATATGCCGATAACTGGGCCGACAATGTAGGCACACCCGGTACAGTAGGTTTCTTGAATGCCAAATATGCAGACTGTGATGGTAATGGCGTGGTGGAAGCTGCCGATACTTTGGCGGTGTCGCTCAACTACGGATTGACACATGGTAAAACCGAAGCCGATGCGGATGACGATGCCCCTTTACTTTCATTTGCAATACCAACTGTAGTAGAGGAAAATACTTGGGTTTCAGCAGATGTGTTGTTGGGTAGTGCAGACTTAGGCATTACGGACATACACGGTTTAGCCTTTACTTTTGTGTTTGATGATGCCTTAGTACAAGCGTCTTCGGTAAGTTTTACCTTTGATGCAGACTCTTGGTTGGGCAGTACCGAAAACCTAATCTTTAACAAAAACCTTACCGATGGCAACTCCGATGTTGCCTATACCCGCACCGACAAAAACAATGTATCGGGATATGGTAAAATAGGTACCGTTCACTTTTTCGTGATTGACAATATAGACGGTAAAAACGAAACCTCACCAAGTTTGGAAATTACTGCTAGCAATGCTTATATGGTCAATGCTCAGGGCATTTTAACCCAACTCAATACGGCGACTTCTTCTACCGAAATCAGCACAAGCATAGTACCCAACAACGGAACGATTTCGGGCGATATAAAAGTTTACCCCAATCCCGCTACCATTAGTAGCGAGTTGACCATACTTGCCCCGAACAGCAATGTTCAACAAGTCAGTCTATTCAACACTGCCGGACAAACCGTTTATACTTCTTCGGTTTCCGATGTTAACAATATCAAGGTATCCACCACCGGTTTTACTCCCGGTTTGTATCTCGCACAATTGCAAACATCTGAGGGCGTTGTAACCCTCAAAGTATTGTTGGGAAAATAAGCAATACGCTGTTTCATTCACAAAGAAGTAGAATCGCTGCTTACACCTCAATGTGTATTGTCAGTTGTTTGCTTCTCAGTTTGAAACAAAAGTTCAAAGGTTATTAAACAGAAAAAAGGCACTTCCTAAGATTAGGAGGTGCCTTTTTTAATGAGAAGAAAGAAGAGCCAGCGGAGGGACTCGAACCCCCGACCAGCTGATTACAAATCAGCTGCTCTACCAACTGAGCTACGCGGGCAATATTTGCTCATAAGGAGCGGCAAAGGTAAAATGAAAAAATCGGTTTACCAACAAATCGCTGTGCATTTTTAAAAAATCTTGCGCATTTTTTTGAAGAAGTATCTTAGAATGCCTCTAATTTACCGGAATTTGAAGAACTCTTTAGCTTATCTATGTCGCATGATGGGCATGATGAGCATTAAAAGGTGCTCGTCGTCTTCTTGTGTGGCAGGCAGTACAAGTCCTGCACGATGTGGTTCCGATAGTTCAATGCGAACATCTTCCGTTTCCAAAGCTGACAACATTTCAATCATAAACCGTGCGTTAAAGGCAATTTCCATATTATCGCCTTGGTAATCGCAAGTGATGGTTTCGTGTGCTTCAGTTGAAAAGTCGAGGTCTTGTGTGTTGAGTCTCAAATCGTTTTCGGTTATCGAAAAGACGACTTCAAAAGTAGATTTGTTGGAAAAAATAATCGCCCGTTTAATACCATTGAGCAATTCAGTGCGGTTAATGGTGAGTATATTGTTGTTTTCTCTGGGGATGACAACATTATAATCGGGATAGCGACCTTCCACTAAAAGGCAATTCAGTTTGATGGCATCAAATATAAAAAGGGCGTTAGACTGGTTGTAAGTAAGATGGACGATGGTATTTGCAGGCAGGGCGTTTTTGAGGAGGGTCAATGCCTTGCGAGGCAAAATAAAGGATACTGTTTCGTTATACTTTTGAGCGGTATGTTCGTATTTCACCAATTTATGTGCATCGGTGGCAACAAAAATAGCCCCTTCCTCTCCAAATTTACAATAAATGCCGGTCATCGCAGGGCGAAGTTGATCGGTTCCGGCGGCAAACAATACCTTAGTTGCAGCTGCTATCAGAACATCGGAATTTAGGGTAAGAGTATGAGCACCGCTTAAAGTAGTCATTTCTGGAAATTCCACAGGATTTTCGCCGGCTATTTTATACTCTCCGTTTTGAGAGCGAATGGTAATGGCATGAGTAGTGTCGTCAATGGCAAAGGTAAGCGGTTGTTCGGGCAGGTTTTTAATCACATCGCTCAACATTTTGGCGGGTATGGCCACCACGCCATCTTCTGTGCCCATGACATCCACCTCTGTGTTCATGGTTGTTTCCATATCGCTTGCTACGATACTGAGTGTGGTACCGTTGAGTTCAAACAAAAAATCGCTCAAAATGGGCAATACCGCCCCAGCACCTACTGCGCCATTGACTAATTGCAGTTGCTTTTGCAGCGCATTGGTAGAGATAGTAAACAGCATAAAGTTTAGTTGATTGTGTTGGTAAAAATAATGTGAGGATAGTTGATTTGAGCAAAAAAAGACAAGGGTCAATCAGCCTGTAAAAGTAGGGTAATTGATTGAGGTTACCAAGTAAAGCAGTGTAATTTTACATGACGAAAAAGCCCGCAAACAATTGCATTATGCTTCGTTTGCGGGCTTTTCAATCATTGTTTACCTTAAATTATCTTACCTGTTCGATTTCCAAAACAAACAGGACAACCCGACTTCAGTTATGATTGGTTGATAGTTATTAAGCACTGCAACTTTCGCAATCAGGATTGTCTATGCTACAAGCCTTTCCTGCAAGGATGAGTGCCTCTTCGTCTGTCAAAGCAGGAGATTCACTGTTTTCTTCGTTTTGCGGGCGACGTAAGCGCGTAACATCCACTGTGAATTTTATCGGGTCGGCGGCAGGGCGGGTACGCAGATAATACATACCGGTCTTCAGTCCGCGTTGCCATGCGTAAAAATGCAGGCTCGAAAGTTTCTTATAGTTCACATCTTCCATGAACACATTCAGGCTTTGACTTTGGCAGATAAACGGTCCGCGGTCGGCAGCATAGTCTATAAGTGTTTTTTGCTTAATTTCCCATGTGGTCTTGTAGAGTTCTTTCAGCTCGTCCGGAATACCCTCAATGTTTTGTACAGACCCGCCGTTGGCAATGAGTGTGTTTTTAAGATCATCGTTCCAAAGCCCGATTTGTATTAGGTCTTTTAGCAAGTGTTTGTTGAGCAAAATAAACTCGCCGCTCAAGACACGGCGGGTAAAGATATTGGACATATAAGGTTCAAAGCACTCGTTGTTGCCCAATATTTGAGAAGTGGAGGCGGTGGGCATTGGGGCTAACAGCAAACTGTTTCGCAGTCCGTGCTTCATGATATTGGCTTTCAAGGTGTACCAATCCCATCGGTCACCGGGTTCTACACCCCACATATCGTATTGTAATACTCCACCGCTTGCGGGTGAGCCTTTAAAGGTTTCGTAGTGTCCGTTTTGTTGTGCCAATTCGCAAGAAGCAGTCAGGGCAGCATGGTAAATGGTTTCAAAAATTTCGCGATTCAGCTTTTTTGCCTGCTCGCTTTCAAAAGGATAGCGCAATAATAAGAAAGCATCGGCAAGTCCTTGTACTCCAATACCTATCGGACGATGACGCATGTTAGAGCGTTTGGCTTCGGGAACGGGGTAAAAATTCACATCTATCACCTTGTTTAGATTTCGGGTAACGATTTTGGTGATTTCGTGTAATTTATCATGGTTAAACTGTCCATTTTCGACCAACTTTGACAAATTGATAGATGCCAGATTGCAAACCGCCACTTCATCTTTCGAGGTATATTCCATGATTTCGGTACACAGGTTGCTTGACCGAATGGTGCCCAAGTTTTTTTGGTTAGATTTTCGGTTTGCCGCATCTTTATAGAGCATATAAGGAGTACCGGTTTCCACTTGGGAGTCGAGAATGGCAAACCAAAGGTCTTGTGCTTTTACCGTCCTTCGTGCCCTACCCTCCCGTTCATATTGTTCATACAGCCGTACAAACTCCTCGCCATAACAATCGTACAAGCCCGGTGCTTCGTTGGGGCAAAACAAAGACCATGTTCCATCCTTCATCACGCGGTCCATAAACAAGTCGGGTGTCCATAATGCAAAGAATAAATCACGGGCACGCATTTCTTCTTTACCATGATTCTTCTTCATGTCGAGGAAATCGAAAATATCGGCGTGCCAAGGTTCTAAATACATGGCAAAAGCCCCTTTGCGTTTACCGCCGCCTTGGTCAACATATCGCGCTGTGGTATTGAACACTTGCAACATAGGAACCAAACCGTTTGATTCGCCATTTGTGCCTTTGATATAGCTGCCTTTTGCCCGGATATTGTGAATACTCAAACCTATTCCCCCTGCCGATTGCGAAATCTCGGCACATTGTTTTAGCGTGTTGTAAATGCCTTGGATGCTGTCGTCCTGCATGGTGAGCAGAAAACAACTGGATAACTGAGGGCGGGGAGTGCCTGCATTAAAAAGTGTGGGAGTGGCGTGAATAAACCATTTCTGCGACATCAAATGATAGGTTTCAATGGCGGCATCAATATCGTCCATGTGAATTCCCACCGCTACACGCATAAACATGTGTTGTGGTCGTTCCACCACTTTACCGTGCATTCTGAGCAGGTAAGAACGCTCTAAAGTTCTAAAACCGAAGTAATCAAACTCAAAATCGCGGGTATAATCAATGGCATTGTCTAAACGCTCTTTGTTAGCCTGTACGATTTCGTAAAGACGTTTTGATACTAAAGCCGCTTTACCCACTTTGGTGTCAACATAACGAAACATCTCTCTCACATTGCGCGAAAACGACTCGCGAGTGTTTTTATGGAGATTAGACACGGCTATGCGGGCGGCCAATGTTCCATAATCGGGGTGAACGGTAATCATCGCCGCAGCGGTTTGTGCGGCCAAATTATCTAGCTCAGAGGTGGTAATGCTATCCCTAAGACCTTGTACCACTTTTTGAGAGATGACAACCGGCTCAACTAATTTATTTAACCCAACGCATAGATTTTGTATGCGTCTCAAAATTTTATCCAATGATACTGCTTCCTTTTTCCCGCTGCGTTTAATTACATACATAGTCTGTTGTTGTTTTTAATTTGGGTTGAATGTTTTGTTAGGTTGATGTTAGGAGTGCTTCGTCTCGACATTTTGTTGCTTTATTTGCGCAAAAAGCCATGCCACGCTTTTTAAAGCAGTGACATGGGTCTAAAACATGCGCCAACCCTGAATTAACAGGGCATTATTTGATAATTTAGTTACATCTTGAATCCATTGGTGTGATTAAAAGTCTTCATCGAGCGCAAACACTTGCGATGATTTTTCGGCCATAACGCCCGATTTCTGATATTCCGATACTCGATTTTCAAAAAAGTTGGTTTTCCCTTGCAGGCTGATCATTTCCATAAACGGGAAGGGGTTTGCGGCAAGGTAAACTTTATCATAACCCAAGGCTACAAATAAACGGTCTGCTACAAATTCAATGTATTCCTGCATCAGCTTGGCATTCATCCCTATCAACGAAACCGGCAGGGCATCGGTAACAAACTCTTTTTCATATTCCACAGCTTCGCAAATAATAGATTTGACCTCCTCATAACTGAGTTTGTTTTGCAACATACCATATAGCAAGCAGGCAAAATCGCAATGCAACCCTTCGTCTCGGCTAATCAGTTGATTGCTAAATGCCAATCCCGGCATTAATCCCCGATTTTTGAGCCAAAAAATAGAACAAAAGCTACCGCTAAAAAAGATACCTTCTACCGAGGCAAAGGCAATTAGGCGGTGTGCAAACGTGGGTGCATCTTGTATCCATCGCAATGCCCAATCTGCTTTCTTTTTTACACAGGGCACTGTTTCTAAAGCATTAAACAAATAGCTGCGTTCATTGGGGTCTTTGATATAAGTATCTATGAGCAAGCTATAGGTTTCGGAGTGAATGTTTTCGATAGCAATTTGGAAGCCGTAAAAACAACGCGCTTCGGGTATTTGCACATCGTTCATAAAATTGATGGCTAAGTTCTCGTTCACAATGCCGTCGCTTGCTGCAAAAAAGGCTAAAATGTGTTTGACGAAATGTTTTTCATCATCAGATAGCTTCGTCCAATCGGTCAAGTCTTGCGAGAGGTCAATTTCTTCGGCAGTCCAAAAACTCGCTTCTGCCTGTTTGTACATCTTCCATACTTCGGCATACTTAATCGGAAAGAGAACAAAGCGGTCTTTGTTCTCCATCAAAATAGGTTCTGTTGTGTTCATTCTTTAGTAATATTGCAATTGAAAAACAAATTATTTTCGACACTTTTTTCCATATTGCTATGGCAATTAGTGTACGGCATATAATTGTAGTAGAAGTGTTCCGCTAAGGTACGTGGATGGTATTTTCATAACAAAAAAAGTTATCCCACTGATTGTGGATAACTCTTAAAAACGTATAAATGAAAAGGGATTTAACCGTTAAACTTTTAGTGCCATTTTACAGAAGGATGAAAAACCTTATCGTGTTTGTAACTGTTACATTGCGACAAACAATTGGCTAAAAATTATTCAATAGTTTTGCATCTATGCAAGCTTTCCATTGGCTTGTTTTCACCAAAAAAACTTTTCTTTTTATGATTGATACGTTAGAATATGTGGTGCTGGTAAACAAAAAAGGTAAAGTGCTGGGCACCGAAGAAAAAATGGTTGCCCATCAAAAGGGTTTGTTACACAAAGCTTTCAGTGTTTTTATATTTAACAGTCAAGGGCAGATGCTTTTACAACAACGCGCTTTAGACAAGTATCACTTTGGCGGGCTATGGAGCAATAGCTGTTGTAGTCATCCTCGGTTAAACGAAACAGACGAAGATGCTGCCCACCGGAGGGTTCAGGAAGAATTGGGCTTTAACACTCCATTAAAAGAGGTGTTCACTTTTATCTACCGTGCAGAAGACGAGGTTTCTCAACTCATAGAGCACGAGTTGGATACTGTTTTTGTAGGCGTTTACGATGGCGATACCTCAACCTTTAACCCAAACGAGGTGAATGCCGTGCGTTGGGTAAGTATGCCCGAACTGTTTCAAGCACTCAATGAGCATCCTGAAACTTTTACCTACTGGTTCAAAACCGCCTTACTGGAATTGACCGATAAGGGACTATTATCTGTTTCTGCGATTAAAAAGTTGTTCATCTAAAGGTGCTTTTTTCCAACAACTGCCTTCTATTTTGATAACACAATTTCCAAAACTGCATCTTTTGGCCAAGGTGGCATTTTTGGTAACGGTGGTTTTTCTTTGAGATTTGCTTTAATGATTCCAAAAATAACCGGTGTTTTCAAAGGATGCGACGGGTAATCTGTGTAGCCATCCGTCAATACCAATACAGCATCAGGTGGAGGAACAAGTTCAAGGGCTGCGGTTATTCCGGCATTCATAATCGTACCACCGCCTCCTTTTAAATGGCTTACTTTAAAACGTTCGGAAGGGTTGGCTACCTTAATTGGTTCATAAGCTTTTGCATCACAAGGGATTACCGTAACTGGAATGTGAAAAGTTTCCAAAACAGCAAACACCTCTGCCAATGCCTGTGAAATAAATTCCTCTGACATAGAACCCGATGTATCCACCACACAGGCAATTCGAGGTTCCATATTACCACTGAGAGAAGGAGGAAAAATGGGATTGAATTGGGTTTGTCGTCTGCTTGGACGGGCGTAGGAGTAATCCATCCTCATTCCTAAACCTTGTGCAATGGCAACGCTCATGCGCTTTTTGAGTATCCGCCTCCAATTGATTTGAGGGGTTAGTTTATCTTCTGCCCATCGCTCCCAATTACCAGGGAGAGTACCTTGTCCTTTTTCCTTGCCCATTTCGTGGGCTACCCCTCGCCGGATGAGTTCTTTTTGAAGTTCGCTTAGTTCTTGAGGGCTGCTGCTATTTTCGCTCTCATGATCGCTTATTTCCCAAGCACGCGATTGCCCGTGAACGCCGCTGCCTTCGTCGTCCAAGCCCTCCGGAAAATATTTTTTGATGATTTCTTCAAGGTTAGGATGGTTCAACAACTGCCGGTAATACCACTCTGCGATTTGTCCTTCGGGCTGATCGAAGTCTTTTGGGAAAACGCCTTTAAATGCCACCGGCGGGGTTGTCCCTTTCCAATTGCTGTCGTTTATTTCCAAGTCGGCAGCAAAATTCCAAAGTTTGGGGTTGGCATTCACCTCCATAGCTCGCTCTGCATGTTCGCGCAGAACATGCGATATTTCGTGTACCCAAATAAAAGCCAGTTGTTCCAATACTTCTACTTTAGTGCCCGATGCAGCAATAATAGCCACCGCCAGCGGATTGAAGAATATATCCATGTTGGTTGAAATAGCAGCTACCGGCACTTGCTCGGTCAAACAGATACGGCACCTGAACAAAGCGGGCGAAAACCAGGGTAGGTTTTCTGCGGTGTAGGCGCGCGCAAAACGGATAAGGGCGTAAACTTCGGATAGGGTCATAGTTGGTTTGTTTAGGATAGTTTTTCTAAGGCTGTTTTCAAAACATTTATACACTCAATATTAGTTTCTTTACTTAAAACTTCTTTAATCGGTTCAATTGCTCGTTTGTCGCCAATTTCGCTCAGAATGTTTGCTGCATGTTTTTTCATGTCGTTATTTTTACCATATAGTTCTACGATGAGAGGTAATACTGCCGCTTCCCCTATTTTTACGAGGATTTTAGGAGCATTACCCGGACATATATAGTCATCGTTTTTTAACACTTTAATGAGCGGCTCAATTGCACGAACATCACCCAGACTACCCAAGGCATAAGCCATCCATTCATAAACCAGTTTGTGTTTGATTTTAAGGGCTGCAACAAGTGGATCAACAGCACGGTTATCTCCCAATAACTTTAAAGCCTGTGCGACTTTCCAACGCACATGCATATCTTTATCTTTCAAAACAGTTGTTAGTGGAAGGACGGCACGAACATCGCCCAATTTTCCGAGAGCATCAACTGTACTCCATCGAACAGAACTATCTTTATCTTTCAGTATATCTATCAGTGGTTGGACAGCCTGAATACTACCCAATTTTCCAAGAGAAGAAGCCGCACTACTGCGAACTTTTGCATCTTCATCCCTCAAAGCTTCGATAAGTGGTTGAACGGCTCTTACTTCTTTCATATCCCCCAAGGCCCGGGCAACATGCTTCCGTGCAGGATGATTGTGGTTGTTCAAAATTTCTAATAGCGGCTCTACGGCGGGCTCACCTACTTTTGATATGGCAGAGCATAAATAATAACTGACCGAGCCATTTTTGTCTTCCCCCTCCTTGTTTAATGCTGCCAGAAGTGGTTCTAAAGGGCATACATTGCCCAACAAATCTAAAGTAATTGCCACTCTCTCTCGTACCTGATAATTGCGATCATTTAACGCTTCTAAAAGGGGTTCAACAGCCGGTTTTCCTAATTTACCCAAGGCTGTGATAGCACTATATCTATAAGAATTAGTGTAAACATCTTTCAGGACTGCAATAAGTGAAGCTATTGCTAAAGGATTATTTAAATTTCCTAAAGCCTCATAAACATAGTATAACAATACATTTTTTTGTTGTTTGATAGCTTCTATCAGGGGTACTACTGCTTGGGTATCGCCCAATTCGCCCAAAGCTTTGGCAGCCATCATAGGTTCTTGTTCCTTCTCCACCAATAATGACAATCCAAGTTGTTGAATCGCTCGACTATCGCCTAACTTTGCCAATGCAAGGGCGGCATGAAAACGCACTGCTCCTTCTGAATCGTTTAATACTTCTGCAAGGGCATTGGCTGCACGGGAATCTCCTAATTTTCCCAAGGCCTCGGCTGCGTATCGGCGCAGCCATCTATCTTCATCTTTTAATGTAGTAATAAGAGATTCTATTGCGCGCGCATCGCCTAAGTTACCTAAGGCTTGAGCAGCAAATTGGCGTTTACTGATCTGTTCTTTTTTTAACGCAGCTATCAGCGGTTCGACAGCACGGGCATCTTTTAATTTACCCAGCACTTCAGTAACAGGTTGAATTGCTACAGAGTAGGTCTCTTGTAAAACATTGATAAGAGTGGTTATACCTCGGTTGTCTCCTAAATGACCCAAAGCTAAAGCAGCACTAATGTTTACTTGCGTTGAGCGATGTTGCAACAATGCCACAAGGTGTGGAATAGTGCCAAAGTCTTTCAAAGTACCCAAACCCTTTGCTGCGGCGATGCTGACAATCATGCTCGGGCTTTTCAATGCCTCCAAAAGGGGAATAGAGGCGCGTGTATCTCCTAATAAGCCTAATGCATGTGCTACATTATAACCTACCCACTCATCTTTATCATTCAATGCCTTGGCGAGTGGTTCAATGGCAATGGGATTGCGTTGATAACCTAAATTGAGGGCAACATGTTTTCGCTCTTCAACTTTGCTTGTCGTTGATAAAATATAGAGATGGGAGTAAGCTTTCAACTTTTTGGAACGAGATGATACAGATAGCTCCTGTTCGCAAATTTCTTGCGCCATTTCGTGTGTTGCCGGGAGCTTTAATTCAAATATTCGCTTACCTTGCCGCAATTCCAACAGCTTATCCATGATGGGTTTCCAAATGTTCGTTTCGGCATATTTCTTTTTTCTGCCGAAAGCCATTTGTAACAAGCGATAAGCCAGGAAATCTAATTCTGCTTTTATACCCGTGTAAGTTTGGGTGTCAAAGGTAAGCTGAAGAGCGGAATTGGGTAGCTCCAATACCGGACACCGGTATTCTAATAGCTCACCGAATACGGTGAAGCGAAGATATACCTCAAACCGGTGTTTTCTGACCGGCAGGATTATGTTGGCTTCTGCAATATACTCCGTTGGGATGTTGGTAGTGAGCAGTATCGGCATGGGCTTTCAATGAAAAGTGTGAAAAGTAGGGTTATTGGTTAGTCAGTTTTTCTAAGGCTTCCTGTATAAGTTTTCTAAAATGAAATTTTGTTTCCAATTCTAATGCCTTTTCTAATGGTTCGATGGCGCGTTTGTCTCCTATTTCGGACAGGATTTTTGGAGCATGTAGTTTTATCTCGTATTTGTCGCTGCTTAGTTCTTTTATCATTGGCAACACTGCTACTTCCCCCATTTCTGAAAGGGTTTTAAGGGCAAGATTACTACATAAATAATCGTACTTCACCATGGCAATTAGCGGCTCTACGGCACGGGCATCTCTAAACTTGCCCAATACTAAGGCGGCATTTTGAAACACTAATTGGTTTTTATCTTTCAAAGCCGGCACAAGTTGCTCTATAACACTTGTATCTCCTAATTCTCCCAAAGCATTAATGGCTCTTCTGCATAACACCTTGTCTTTATCTTTCAAGGCCCTTAACAAATACTTTATTGCACGACTTTTTCCTACTTTGCCCAAAGCCGAAATCGTTCTGTGGCGAACCTCTATTTCTTTATCCGATAATAGCTCAATCAGTGGTTCGAAAGCTCGGTCGTTTGCAATATGACCTAAAGACATTGCGGCAAATTGACGGACATCTTTGTCATCATCGTTCAGCATATCAATCAGGGGCTGTACAGCACGAGTATCTTTTAAAAAGCCAAGCGAATATGCAGCTTGACTTCGGGCATGGTGTTTACGATTAATCATCACAGAGATGAGGGGTAAAACAGCTTGCTCTCCATGTTTTGAAATGGCGGAAACCAAATGATAGGGAACCATACAACCTTTGTCATCTACCACTTTCATCAATTGTTCGACTGGGCAAACATCACCTAGACGATTTATCACATCGGCAATACTTCTCCGAACTTCGGGGTCTTTGTTTTTTAATGCCGTTAAAAGAGGTTGCACGGCAGGTTTTCCAATCTGATACAAGGATTTTTTAGCAGCTAAAACTATAGGCGTATCGTAATTTTCTATCAATAACTTAATCAGAGGGGCAATAGCGCGTTCGTCTGATAAAAGCCCCAATGCTTCTATTGCCTTCACCCTGATACCGATAAAGCCATGCTTCAATGCCGCATTAAGAAGCGGTTCTACTGCTCTGGTATCGCCAAAAGCACCCAGTCTTTCTGCTGCTAAAGTGCTAACATCTTCTCTGTTATTTTGTAATGCCGCAATGAGTGGTTCTAGGGCACGGTCATCCCCTAATTTGGCCAAAGCATGAGCGGCCTTTAAATGCACTTGTTTGTCTGTGTCATTTAGTGCTTCTGCAAGTGCATTAACCGCACGGGTATCACCCAGCATACCTAGAGCCTTTGCCGCACTAGCCCGCACCTCTTTTACCGTATGTTTCAAAGCATCAATGAGCGGTGGTACTGCCCTGATATCGCCAATATTACCCAAGGCTTCAGCAATATGTGAAGCCTTGCCCTTACCTTCTTTACCTTCCAAAGCAGCAATCATCTTTGGCACACAATTAACATCTTTTGTATTGACAAACGCATTGACAGCCGCCCACATCATCGGGTAGGAGGTGTGATTTAACAACTCCATAATGGTTTGAATGACTCCGATATCGCCGAGCAGGAACAAAGCAATAGCGGCACATTGTTGAACATGCTGTAAAGGGTGATTCAGTAGCAACCTTAACGGCTCAACAGCTTTGGGGTTTTGTAAAACTCCCATGGCCGTTGCAGAAGCGACACTAATTCGGATGTTGGTATCTTCTATGCCTTCTAAAAGAGGTTGGGTGGCGCGAATATCACCCGATTGACCTAAACTTTGGATAGCCCGATTGCTGATGGTTTCGTTGTTATCCCGCATCGCCCTTTTTAGGAGGATGAAAGCTTGCGGGTTGTTCAAATACCCTAGCCCTCGGATGAGTTCCTCGCGTATTTTGTCAGTACCAATGGCAAATTTATAGAGACGGTCGAACGGGATTAGTTTGTTGTCGCGATGTCCAACCGGTATGCGGTTTTCTACGATTTCCTTTGCTATACTATGAACAGGGGGAACATTCAGAAAAAGCAGTTTCTTACCTTTTCGCAATTTCAACAGTTTGTCCATGATGGGTTTCCATGTATCGTTTCTGGCGTATTTCTTTTTATCTCCAAAAGCCATCAACAATAAGCGATAGGGCAGGTACTCTTTTTCGGCTTTTATTAGGTTATAGGTTTGGAGGTCGTAAGAAAGCCGCAAGGCTGCATCGGGTAATTCCATCTCGGGGCAGTGGTATTCCAACAACTCTCCGTAAACAGTAAAGCGGAGATTTATAATGAACTGTTTAATACCGAAGTAAAGGGTAACGGTGGATTCGCCGATGTATTCGGGTGGGATGGTGGTGGTGAGTAGAGTAGGCATAGGCTTATGGTTGTTATATAGCGTTATCGCTGGGTGATTTCTTCTATTGCTACTTGTATGGCTTTCATGCACTCGATATTGGTTTCCTTAATCAGAACTTCTTTTAATGGCTCTAATGCTCTTGCATCGCCAATTTCGGCAAGAATATCTATAACATCATTCCTAAACCTATAATCCTTGTGGTTAAGTTCCTTGATGAGCGGCAGTACTGCTGCTTCCCCTAATGCGAGAAGGCCTTGTTGGGGAAAAGAAAAATACATTCTTTTGAGTCTTAGCATGGATAAAAGCAAACCAATAACACTTGCATCCCCCAATTTAGCTAAGGCTGAAGTAACCGATGCCAAAGCATCCGGATCTTTATTACTCAGTGCAGCAATAAGAGGTTGAATGGCGCGTGGGTCGCCTAAGAGAGTTAAAGCATGGGCGACTGCACTGCGAACATAATTATCCTTATCTGCTATGGCTTTTATTAACGGTAATACGGCGCGGATATCGCCCAAATAGCCAAGTGATATTGCTGCATTACGTCTGACGTTACTTTCACTATCTTTCAACAATTTAATAAGCGGTTTGACCGCCCTTAAATCTTTAAAATTAAGCAGCGCCCATGCTGCATTGCTGCGAACTTTGGGGTTTTCATCCTTTAAGGCTTCTATCAGTGGTTCAACGGCTCTTGAATCTTTGAGCATTCCTAACTGATGGGCGGCATACTCCCGTCCTTTATGTTCCCGGTTGTTCATCACAGCAATAAAGGGTTCGACTGCGGGTGTTCCTAATTTTGCCATAGCAGAGGCGATACTCCCGCATACCCAGCTATTGGCATCGTTGAACACTTCCAAAAGCTGTTCTAAGGTACATTCATTTCCTAAGTAGCTCAAAACGTTGGCAATCTGTACACGTTCATTAATATCGCTCACTTTAAAAGCCTCAAACAGGGGATTTACCGCCGGTTTTCCGATGTCGCGAAGGGCATGGATTGCCAAGTGATGCGATTCTTTCAATTTACCATTTTTGAGGATTGCCATGATGGGTTCTATGGCACGGGCATCTTTTAACTTGCCTAATGTTTGAAAAGCATAATGCCGAGTGAGGTAATATTTGTGTTTTAATGTTGCAATCAACGGCATTACCGCGCCGGCATCGCCAAGCTGACCCAATGCTTCAATAATTTCATTAACGTCTTGTTCCTTTTTGGACTTTAAAGATTTGATGAGTTGTGGGGTAGCGCGAGTATCGCCAATCGAAGCCAAGACCAAGGCGGCTTGAAGACATCCTACCCCAAGAGAATCGCTTAACGCTTCGATGAGATCGTCCGACAAATCGGTTCCTTTAATTTTACCCAATGCTTTTGCTGCTTCGTTGCGCATTACAACATCCTTGTCTTTCAAGGCAATCAGCAGTGATTCTGTTGCGCGGTCATCCCTAATATTGCCCAATGCCTTTGCAACACATTGACGGGTATATGAATTTACACCTTCCTTATTTAATATTGCTATTAGGGGTTCAACAGCTTGGCGTTCTTCAAATTTGCCCAATACTTTTACGATAGCATAAAAACTACCCGTGGTTTTCATATCTAACGCATCTATCAGGATTTGTGTAACACTTCTTTCGCCCAAACGATATAAAGTTAAAGCGGCGTTTAATTTTACATGCAAAGTGCGATGGTTCAGCAATGTTTGAAGGTGGGGAATCATTTTATGGTCTCGTAAACGACCGATACTTTTAGCTGATGCAAGACTGACATTGACATTGTGATGTTGTAACGCCTCCAAAAGCGGTGCTACTGCACGAGTATCGCCAATATAACCCAACGCTTTTACTGCATCTATGACAACATGTGAAATCTTTTCTGATAAAACCCTTGAGAGGGCCGCTATGGCTTCCGATTTGCCGAGATTACCTAACTTAACAATAGCACCGTTGCGCGTTTGTTCATCATCGGTTGTTTCAACGAGGTGGATGACGGTATAAACTTCCAGCATCTTGGCAACCTCTTTTTCGGGGAGTTGAAAATCGCATATATCCTGTACTATTTCGTGGGTGGCCGGGACGTTTAGTTTGTATATTTTTTTGCGTTTCCTCAATTCCGTCAACTTGTCTTTGATGGGTTTCCATGTGTCGGTTTTGAGGTATCGCGTTCTTTTACCAAACACCATCAAGATTAACCGGTAGGGCAGGTAATCTAATTCGGCTCGCAAGTGTTTCAGTCCTGTGGCGGCAAAAGTGAGTTGAAGTGCTTCTGCCGGCAGTGATAACACAGGGCTTTGGTATTCCAACAACTCGCCGTACACGGTGAAGCGGAGTTGAATGTCCAAACGGTGGTTGCCGATGGGAAGGGAAACGGTGGCTTCTCCGATGTATTCGGGAAGTATGGTGGTGGTTAGGAGCGTGGGCATGATGTTTTCGGATTAGTTGAAAAATAACTCAACCGCCTTTATTGTTGAGTTTTTCGAGATATGCAATGACGTTTAATTTGGCTTTTTTACAGGTGATACTCTTTTCTTTTGACAAAGAACCGGTTAAGAGGGGAAGCGCCCGAGTATCGCCCAATGCGCCTAATAACCAAACTGCACGGGTTCGGGTTTTGTATTTTTTGTTGGCTAAAGCGCGGATTAATAAGGGTAATGCCACATCTTTACATTTCGCCGTAAACGTATTGATTGCCCCTTGATAAGACAGGCTTTTAGATTTTAAAGCTAATGTTATGATAGGCGCAACAGCCCGCGTATCGTCAAACTTTGCAAGGCTGTTGGCGCTGCAATAGCGCACTTCCATACTTTTATCTTTTAAAGCGGTCAAAAGTACCGGCACCGCGCGAACATCTCTCAGATTACCCAAAGCAGTAGCAGCGCTACACCGGACACTGCTGTATTTATCTTTCATAGCCGCCAACAAGGGTTCAAAGGCGAGGGAATTTTTTGACTTGCCCAAAGAATTGATAGCTATACTGCGGGCATTGAAGTTTTTATCACCCGCCGAAACAATCAGCGACCAAATTAAACGGTCTTTGACCGTATTGTTTACTGGGCTAACGGACTCTTTTCCCTCTTCAATATCATTATCCTGTTTTGAGACTTCTTCTGTTGACGGAGGTTTGGCCCTGCCAATTTTTCCTAACGCTTCCATAGCGACACTGCGAAGGGAAGTGTTTTTGCTGCCCAATAGCTTGGTTAGCGGTTCGGTCGCGCGGGCATCGCCCAACATACCCAAAGAAAAAGCAGCGCTTTTCCGCACCTCAATTTTTTTATCGTTCAATGCCGAAATAAGTGGTACTAATGCACGGGCATCGCCCAAATGTCCAAGTCCCCACACACTCGCGTTGCGGACACTGAAACTTTTATCCCTTAATGCCGATATGAGCAGATCCAAGACCCGTTCATCCTTCATTTTGCTTAATGCGCCGATTACGCTCGTGCGCATTCGTTGAAATGTGCTTGACAATGCCGTAATTAAAGGTTCTACTGCACGGGCATCAGCAATATTTCCCAAAGCAACGGCGGCATGATTTCTTATATCTAATGGTCCGGCCGTCAAAAACGGAATCAGCGGTTCGACTGCTCGGGCATCTTTCAACTTGCCTAATGCCAAAACGACATTCGCCTGCACTTCCGCACTGCTATCTGACAATAAAGCGATAAGGGGTTCAACTGCCCTTATATCTTCAAGTTTGCCCAAACCTTTAGCGGCGGCTGCTCGTACATGACTGTATTTGTCGCTTAGTGCAGCAAGTAAAGGTTCGACTGCCCTGTTGCTCCCCAACTTCTCCATCAACTCGACTGCTTTCTGCCTGGTCTGGCCGTCCTTTCCGGTAAATAAGTGGTAGGTTAATACGGGGATTTCAATGTGGGGAGACCTTGGTAAATTCCTGAAATTGATTGCTTTGCCATCAAAAATCATTCTGAAATTCACGTATTTATTCTTTTGGGTAAGCCAAACCTTGAGTTCTTCTGCAAATTCGTGGGTAACGGGCAGATTCAAGTGTTTGAGGTGTTTGCTCTGTTGCAATTGTTTCAGCTTCGCCATAACCGGTTGCCAAATTCCGCAAACCTGCATATTGGATACTGTTTTGTATTGGAACGCCATCAGCATTAACCGGTAAGGGAGGTACTCTATTTCTGCATGTATCAGTTTCAAATCTTCGGCGGTAAACGTTAGTTTAAGTGCTGCCTCCGGCAATTCTATGGCCGGACAATCGTATTCCAGCAACTCGCCAAACACCGTGAAACGGAGTTGAATAGCAATATGGTATTTGCCAATGGGCAGACTTACTGTATCAGTCCCTATATAGGTCGGGGGGATGGTGGTAGTGAGTAGGGTGGTCATAGGCTAAGAAGTTACAAATGACAAAAACGCTTAGAACCAATGGCAAAGCCTTGCGCTGATGGAGGCTTAATGTTTTTCCAATACTTCTACGAAGTCCTTTAGTCCTTCATCGGTAAATAGGGTGGCGATGTCTGATTGAAGGTTTTTCAACCCATCGCTTCCCTGTCTTTGAGCCACTTCAAGGGCTTTTAACAATAGCCCGTTTTTAAGGGCTTTTCGGAGCGATACATAAATGACATCGCGGCGATTGTTGTCGAATATATCTTGGGTGAGCGCAAAATACGTTTTTAAAGCCTCAAGGAAGTTGGGTGAACTGTAACGCCGGACAATGGCAGCATTGAGCGACCCAAACAACACGAACAATTCGCTGTCGTTCAGGTCTTTGACATCCACTTTCGCCTTTTTGTCCAACACCTCATCGGGATTGGGCAGGCGCAGTTTTTCCAAAAACTCCATGAGGGGCAGGGCAACGGCATCACCTAAGCATCCGCTCATCAGTTCGTAGAAAACGCGATTACCGGCGCGTCCTTCTTTAGGAGCATGACCCAACAAATCGCACGAAGCCATTAAAGCAATGGCATAATCCCAAGCTCGCGGGCTGGCAAAGGCATGTTTATCGGTTTCGGGGCTGGTGCGCAGGAGGTTGGGGGAGATTTTCAGAAAAGCCAACGCACGCAGTTTCCAATAGGGCAAGACGGCGGCGTGTTCTTTGGGGTCTATTTCGGGCAATATAGCCTTTGTATAATCACTTTCAAGGGCATCTAAAAATACCTGTATCGGCAAATCCCAGTAAATATGTACAAAACGGTTTCGCAAAGGGGGCGATAAATCCCATCCTCCGGTCATTAAATCGGGAGGGTTGGCGGCGGCTACAATGCGCACATTGGGGGGAAGTTGGTGAAAACCCACCCTGCGTTCCAACACCACGCGGAGCAAGGCGGCTTGAACTGCCGGCGGTGCAGTGGTAAGTTCGTCTAAAAACAGAATGCCTTCACCCTGCTCACCAAACTCCAAGACCCACTCGGGCACAGCATAATGCACCTTGCCATTGCTGAACACCGGCAAGCCCGAAAAATCGGTCGGGTCGTGAATAGAGGCGATGAGCGTGAGTACCGGGAATTCGGGTTTTGCCAACGCATCGAGGAAACTGGATTTACCAACGCCGGGCGGACCCCAAACTAAAACGGGGATGCCCAGATACCCTTTGGGGGCAGGGGTTTGAAGGGCAATTAACAGTGCTTCGGCACCATCGGGGTAGTGCATAATTTGGTTTTTAAGGGGTTATTTAAAAATCGGTCGAACTCTGACTGCAAAAAGGATGAATTGGATGAACGACCTACTTGTATCATCACTCAAAACGATATGGATGCTTTATTTATTGAACAACTTAGTCAATGAAAGGCCGAAATTTAATACGAATACTTGAAATAAAAAAAACTTTGGTGCTTATTTTCGTGATGTAAATTCTAATGCTACCGTTCCTATGGGTAATAATTGACCTTAGGTTGACTGTTTTTGGCAACCATCCAACGAAAATAAGCAAGCAAACCTAGATAAACTACCCCAATCAAACTTATCACCTCCTCCCGAAGGGCAACACTACCAAATTTCACCCTTGACAAAGTCCGCATGTCGGTTGACAAAACTTCATTGCAGGGTAACTTTACTTCATTGCAGAGGCGTTTTATCAAAAATCAAGGGGGCGAAAAATCCTTGCAGGTTGGCAAAAACTTTTTGCAGGGGCGTTTTGGCAAACAACAAAGGGAACGACAACCTTTGCAGGGGGGCTTTGCACCTTTGCTGCTTGACAAAAACCTTATGCAGGGATGTAGATTTGAAAAATCAGGGGCGTTTTGCTTCATTGCAGGGGGGCTTTACCTCTTTGCAGGGGAGCAAGGCCTTCTTGCAGGGGAACAATTTTGCCTTCAAAACGCTAAATTATAGAATAAGACGTTACAACGCTTCCGATACCTTTCCTTTTAAATCGTATAAAATTAGGTGCCGTTAACATGAAGTACGATTGTCGGCAACATAAAATAAACTATGTTTGCTTGTTTTTTCAGAAAAGACAACTGCTCATGCTATCTTCTAAGCTCATCACCTTGCTGAAAACCTTTACCAAAGATGAACTGAAATCTTTGGGGGATTATGTGCAGTCGCCCTTTTTCAATAAGCGCGAAGCCCCTATCAGCCTTTACAAAGTTTTATTGCCGCTGTACCCCGATTTTGAAGCATTGAAATGGGAAAAGGTATTCAAGAAAAGTTTCCCCGAAAAAATGGAATACAGCGAAAGCTACCTGCGCAATGTACTGTCTGATTTGTACCAATTGGCAGAGGCATTTTTGGGGCAACAACTAATACAATTTTACGATGCCCCATTGTTTATAGGACATACTGTAAGTTATCTTCTTGAAAAACGCCTATATAAAAGTGCCGAAGATAATTTGAACCGAATGTCGGAAGCATTAAGCAGAGATGATAGAACATTTCATGATTATAGTGGCACAAACATTTATTACCATTTGCTGAAAATGCGATGTCATGACCGGCAAGAACAACGCCAAGAATTCAGCCAAACGCAACAACTACTTGCTAACGCACTTGTGCAACAATGTACTTACAGGTTATTACGGCGTTACTACGAAATGAGCAACGACAAAGAAGTATTTTACCAATACGATTTCGAGTTTGATTTTTTTGAACGATTTACAGCGATGTTGCAGCATAATGACATTGATTCTGCACCGGATTTAGCTATCGCCTATTACAAACTGCAATTACAAACTCAAAAAACATGGCCCGTTTGGCAAGCTTTGTACGATTATTTACAGCAACACAAATCCGATATAACCGATGAGTATATTCATGTTACCAACTTAGCACTCATAAACTTTATTGCGCATCAAAAACGCTTGCAATCAAAACTGACGAATGAAATACTAATAGCCGAGCTTGGATTATATGAAGAAACCATTGCGATACGCCTCCGAAACAATTTTCATGTTACCGGCTTTTTATTTACAAATATAGTGTCACTTGGTGCATCCTTAAAAGGCAATACTTGGGCAAGGCAATTTATGTCAACTCATAGCCAATACCTGCCCCCAAATTTGCGAAGTGGTTTAGAAGCGTACAGCGCTGCCCTGCTCTTTTTTAGCGAGGGTAATTATATCGAAACTATTGCCATCTTAGCCAATATCGAGCCTTTTTACAGCGATTACTATTTTTTAGTAAAGTCGCTTACGTTGATGGCCTATTACGAGTTGGATAATTACGATGTCTTTATGGCTACTTTGGATACCTTAAAGAAAACAATAGCGAACCATCCCGAATTAGCACAAAAAGCACAAATTTCGTACACAAATACGAATACCATATTGCTAAAGCTTTACCGGCTAAGGCTAAAAAGAAACCCAAAAACCGCTAAAGAAATACAACAATTACTGGAAAGCCCCGACTTACCCGTTTATTCGAAGCAGTGGGCAGTACAAAAGTTGGCAGAACTTAACATTCAAGACACTTAACCTTAGCACCGTACCATACATTACCGACACCTACTTTATACCGTCTTTTACGTTACCGACACCTACTTTATACCATTACGATTAAGGTGTCGGTAACGTTTTAAAACATTTTACCGCCCCCTATACCCCATGACCACTACCCGTATCTGCCTTTGGAGCAGCCCCCGAAACGTTTCTACTGCATTCATGTACAGTTGGGCACAACGACCCGATACGGTGGTGGTGGATGAGCCTTTGTATGGGTATTACCTCAAAAAAACAGGTGCGGCACACCCGGGCAGAACGGAAATCATTCAATCTATGGACGTGGATGCACAACGGGTAATAGCCGATATGGGTGGGCGCGATTACCAAAAACCGGTGGTTTTCTTTAAACACATGACCCACCACACGGTGGAGATTGACCTTGCTTTCATGCAGTCCCTGCACAATGTTTTTTTTATTCGCAACCCCCTGCTCATCATCAACTCTTATAGCAAGGTCATAGAACTGCCCACAATGTCCGATATTGGAATGGAAATGCAATGGCAGTGCTACCTATTTGCGCGGCAAAACGGATATAAAACCACCGTGCTCGATTCGGGTGAGTTATTGCAACAGCCCGAGAGCGTGTTGAAATCGCTGTGTATCGAATTGAACATCCCCTTTTATGACGATATGCTGCAATGGCCGCGCGGGGCAAGACCCGAAGACGGCGTATGGGCAAAGTATTGGTATGCCAACGTGCATCAATCATCGGGTTTTGAAAAACCCCAAGCCGATATACCGGTATTACCCGACCGCCTCCTGCCTTTGTACGAAGCCGCCAAACCGTTTTACGAACAACTTTACCAACACTCCATAAAAGCATGACCCATGTTGCAACAATCGAACCCACAAAACAACCAACTCCAAGTATATGTAGGAGGAAGCGTAGTGCCCCGCAACGAAGCAAAAATATCGGTTTTTGACAGTGCCGTTCAAGGAGGTGATGCCGTATGGGAAGGACTTCGGTTGTATAACGGCCGCATTTTCTGCCTCAGCCAACACCTGCAACGGCTGCGCGAATCGGCTAAAGCACTGGCTTTTTCGCATATCCCCTCTGTGGATGAAATAAAGCAAGCCATTGCTCAAACCCTGAAAGCCAACAACATGACCGATGGCGTACACATCAGGCTTACCCTTACGCGGGGCGAAAAAATCACCTCGGGCATGGATCCGCGCCTCAACCAAAGCGGCTCTTGCCTGATTGTGTTGGCAGAGTGGAAACCTCCTGTCTATGATAATGCCCAAGGCATTAGCCTCGTTACCGCACAAATCAGAAGGAACTCGCCCCAAACGTTGGATTCTAAAATTCACCACAACAACCTGCTCAACAACATACTGGCAAAGATAGAAGCCAACTACGCCGGAGCAGACGATGCGCTCATGCTCGACCTGTATGGGTTTGTGGCTGAAACCAACGCTACGAATGTGTTTATGGTCAAAAACAATACGCTCCACACGCCCCTGCCCGATGCCTGTTTGCCCGGCATTACCCGTGGATTAGTGTTGCAAATAGCAGAGCAGTTAAATATCCCCACCCGTGAGCGCAACCTGACCGTCAGCGAACTCTACAACGCTGACCAAGTATTCACCACCGGCACGATGGGCGAACTGACCCCCGTTACATCCATTGACGGAAGGGTAATAGAAAACACCCACAACAGCACAATTTTGGAAACCCTACAACAAGCCTATCGGCATAAAACCCAAACGGAAGGAGAAGAGGTGTGAGGGGTGGATATAACAGGTATATGGGAAGAGGAAACGGACTCGAAGCGTATTAACGATACCCGTTTAATACATCTGCTATTGCCATGCAAAAGGCCTGTAATTTCCCATCTACCGGCGCTAAAACTTCTGCTATTTGGGCATCAATAGTTTCTGTTTCATCATAAATATATTCTTCAATGACGGCTTCACGTCGCAGTTGCAACCGCTTGCAATTCAAATTTAAAAATGCAATAGTTTCGATTCCTTCTGTTGATTTTCCTATAATTTCGCCACGAGGAGTATAAGAAAAATGTTGATGAGCATCTTGGTCAAAAGGCGAAACAAATGCAATTACAGTTGGGTCATTTGAGTCCTTCTCACTACCGCAACTTAACTCAATTGGCTTTACCCGCTCGCCTCCGTTGCAAGCAGCTAATAAATTAGCGTAGTTAAAAATTTCTGCTTTGTAATGTTTTTTGGGTAAGAAATGCTCTATAATTGTATCCAATTGCCCCCCTTTTAAAGCATCATTACAATAGCAACAAAGGAAGAATTGCTCGATAACCAAGCATTCTCGAAGCATTGCCTTGGAGTAATCATCGGGTACAATATCCTGACTTAAACTGCCCTGCAATAAACCCCATATCTCGCCCCCTGATTTTCCGTCAGCAATCATCCGCTTAATTTGCTCGTCTTTGGCTGCTTTCCAACGTACAAAGGCATCGGGTTCGGCTTGTTTATGTATTTGCCTCATTTTTTACCGCACTTTTTTGTTTTCTGCGAATGAGGATATCGGCTTTTAGCAATTCGGGTTCATCGGCACCAATAAGCGTTTCCAATTCTTTGCGCAATTCCAAAGCAATTTCGGTATGGTCGTCTTTGATTGCGGTAAAATAGGCATCTAATTTAGCCTGTACTTCTTTAGGCCTATTAACATCGTCCATAACAGCCTCTAAAATCCATTCATTGTTTCGCCCGTAGGTGTTTTGCGGGTAGGCTTTACCGTTCTCTAAGGTAAAGGCACAGCCGTTGGGCACATAACTTAATACCTGCGGTGAATGGGTGGTTGCGACAAACTGCAAGTTTGGAAACAATTGCTTTAAAGTGGGCAGCAACATGCGTTGCCATTTGGGGTGAAGATGCTGCTCAATTTCATCTATCAGCACAATACCTGTTCCTTTCAGAATTTCTTTTTGTTTATTTTGTTTGGCGGCTGTCGTAAGTCGGCGGGTAATATCAATGAACAGTACCAATATTCGTTTCTCGCCATCAGATAATTGATTGACATTCAAAGTCAACTCGTCTTTTTTAATACTCAACCACGAAGAAATTTGCCCGTCTGTTACGGTATCATCTGTCTCGGTTTGGAGTTGGGTAAACCGGTTGCCCGCTACGCCGTTTAGGAGCGTAAGTCCTTCTGTAATTACCTCCCGCACGGTTTCCAATTCCGCACTTCGATATTTGGGATCTACCCGCAAACGTTTCCGGTTTTCATCGTTTTCCTGTTCTGTAAACCAATCGGAAACCATATCGAAATTGGTAGTCATAGGGATATGGAAGGCTATAGGCAAGGCATCTTTGAATGGCTCGGCATTGCCCGGCCCTGCGGTATAATGCAAAACTAACGGCATCCATAATTCTATATACTCGTTTAAATATTGCAGAGTATCCCCTTCGCTTTTTCTATAAATTTCGGGCATCATTTCTGTTGCTACTGTTGCGGTTTCATTACCCTTGCTTCCGGCTTTTTCTTTGTAGTAAGCAGCTTTAACTTTATTGCCTGATTTAGTAAATGCAATTGCCATATTGGAATAAGTAAGCAGCAACGAAGAATCATCAGAACTTAATGTTTTTTCTTGAATGGTTATTGTTTTTGAAAAGTATTCAATGGCCAATTTGAAATTTCCACTGTTACCATAACCTGCCCCTATTACATTATATATTGCGGCTAATTGTAAATCGTCGGGTTCCAATATTTTTTTTAGAATGCCCAAGGCTTTTAAATAATATTCTATTGCTTTTCTAAACTCTTTCATTTCAAAATAAGAGTCTCCAACATGGCGATAGGTATTTGCCAACTTTAAGCTTTCGGGAGGTTGTAAGTTTATTTGAATATCTATGGCCATGCTGTAATAATTAATTGAATTTTTATGGTCTGCCATTTTATAATATGAAAAGCCTAATTTGCAATAGACATTATCCAAATACGTAGTATCATTGGTCAATACCATCTCATTAAATTCCAAGGATTTATAAGAATACTCAATGGATCGGGAATAATTTTTTAATGAATTATAGATATTCCCAATTATTAAATAAACATTTCGCAATTTTTCGTAATCGGGCTTTAAGGCACCCTCTCTAATTTCAGCTACTTTTAAAGCATACCCCAACGCTTTTTCATAAAATTTTTCTTCTAATGCCATTATTGACTGTGCTTCATAATGAGCAATTCTATCCTCATCAGTCAGATCTCGTTTTAGTTCCAAAGCTAGTTTATCTTCTGATATAAAGCGGGTGCGATTGGCAAAAAGAGATTGGATAAGTTGGTATGTTCTTCTCGGGCCTTGCAATTCTATGGAAATACTGCCATTTCGGTGTTCGGTATGTACATTGTGGCGGGTATTCCAATCCACTGTGCCGTATTGGTGGTGTTTATAGAGGGTATCGCGCAATATCATACTGATACCTTCCATAAGGCTGGTTTTACCGCTGCCATTTTCTCCTATAAAAACAACCAAATTTTCATTGGCCGGAAATTGAACCTCCAAGTCTTTGAACCCCCGGAAACGATTCAGGCGTATGCTTTTAATCTTCATGCTCGCTTTTTTTTACAAAAATATGCAAATTATGTGTTGGTTGCTATTTTAGTTGCAGGATTCAAATTTCATGAGCAACATTGGGGGTTATTCTCAAACCCAAACGGAAGGGGAAGAGGTGGACATCCGCTGAGAGCCACTTTGTACCGGTCTATTCAGCATTTATGGGCGATACCTATTGCCACTTAATAGTGTCGGAGGAAGCGTAAAAGTATTCATTGTTGTCGTCCGTCAGCCTAACAGTAAAAACATGCTCTTTAAATGTAGTTGGAACTTGGGTGAATAAAAACGATATGCCATAGTAAACATCTCCAATGCCTGTTTTGAAGTGAATTCTGATGCAATCGTCTATATAAGGGCCGCCGGCTATGTTGCAAGTAAAAATATCGGCGAGATTGTTGCCGGGTGGGATATTGTTAAATTCGTTATCACTGGTAATACGTATATCTGTAAGACCGATTCCCAATTCATTACCACATGAAAGTGCATATAAGCTGTTGTTGAAAATTGGTTCATTAATTACTTGAGCGGTATGCTCCCAGTTGAAATCAAGAGAAATATAAACAGAATCCGTTTCTGTAAATGTCGTATCAGTTGGGGGGTAAGCAAATACCCCTACGGTGAAATCCTCTAAAGCAAGATTGGGACAGTCGCAACCGATAGGAGGGATAGTGGTCATTGCAAACAATAAAAAGACGAGCATAGTATGTTTTATCATGGGTATGTTTTTAAGAGGTTATTTCTGTTTTACAAAAGTAAATATTTATGTGGGTAATACAATAAGCCAATCAAGAAATAACCCATGAATTGTAGGAATGATGTTGCCGACAAAGAGGTAGCAAGGCGAGGCAAAGTCAATTTTTACAATAGCCTTATTATCTGACGGCTTTATAGCTGTTTGTTCAGTCAAAACAGCGTTTGGCGGCACATTGAATATGATTGGATGTAGGCGTGTATACAAATTTAACGAAAAAAATTGCACCTTTATAGTCATTATCAATGGGGCAATCGGGCTTGTACTAATAACTATACCGCCTGCCACTAATACCTGTCATTATGAAAAAAACAATTTACACCCTGCTGTTTTTGTTTGCCCTGCAAGGTGCAAATGCCCAATCGTTTAATCCTTTGTTAGCAACCATGCTGCAAGACACCCTCAACACCTACGTAGGGCAAATTTCCAATATCAAAGGCATGGAGGCGTCGGTGTATATACCCGGGCAGGGTATTTGGACAGGTGTTGTGGGTAACTCCTATCTAGGGCAGCCCATTACACCCGATATGCGTATGGGTATTGCCAGCAACAGCAAATTGTTTGTGGCAACGGTTATGCTGATGCTAGACGAAGAAAATGTGTTGAGCTTGGACGACCATTTGAGCCAATGGCTGCCTACTTATGCCAATGTTAATTCCAGCATTACTATCAGGCAATTGCTCAGCCACACAAGTGGTATCTCCGACCCATACTTTGGACCACCTTGGATGGACACAATTATTGCCAACCCAACGCGCGTTTTTACACCCGAAGAAGTAATCGGTTGGGTAGGCGCACCTTTGTTTGCAGCAGGAACGAATTGGGGATATTCCAATACCAACTACGTACTAGCGGGTATGGTAGCCCAAAGTGCCACGGGTTTGCATATATCGCAACATATCCGTAACCGCATCTTTACGCCCCTAAATATGGATAGTACTTTTTATGATGTAATAGAACCCGAAAATGGCATAATTGCCCATCGTTGGTGGAACGGGGTAGATTATAACGACACCTCCCGAGTGGGCTTAAATACGGCAGTAGGGTGTGCGGGACCTTTGTTTTCTACTTCAAAGGAAATGGTGCAATGGTACAATGCCCTGTTTAGCGGGCAGTTGTTAAATGCTGCTTCGTTCAATGAACTAACTAATTGCATATATGGCAGCAGTCCTGCTTATAAATACGGGCTTGGCTTAGCTCGCGAAACCACTCAGGGAAAAACTTATTGGGGACACGGCGGCTCTACCTGGGGCTATAAAAGCAAAATGATGCAAGACACTTGTTTGGGCGTATCGGTATGCGGTTTAAGCAATTCTTTCCCCTCGGGCATGGATGGGGTTACGTTTTTGCTCTATCGCGTAGTCAAAAACCACATTCCCGGGTGCGCCGGTATCCTAAGCGGACTTAGCACTGTCTGCTCGGGTACAAACGGCGTTACCTATACCGTGCCGCCTATACCAAATGCCACTTCTTACAGTTGGACGCTGCCTTCGGGCATTACCGGCACAAGCAGTACTAATACCATTTCGGTTAATTTTGGGGCGGCAGCTACATCGGGCAATATTATTGTGCGTGGGGTGAATAATTACGGGCCGGGAGGTTTTGCTCAACTATACGTCACCGTAAACCCAACTCCTACGCCTATAATTGCCCAAAATGGCGCGGTTGGCTCATCTGCTAATGTATGCGCCAACCAAACCTATACCTACAACACGCCCGCTATTGCCGGCAGCACTTATGTTTGGACAGTTACAGGCGGCAACATTACCACAGGGCAAGGCACCCCTCAAATTACCGTGCAATGGAACAATGGCGTAGCGGGTACGGTTAGCGTGGTGCAAAGTGTAGAGTAAATAGGGCCCAGTTGAAACCCTACCTGATAATACTGTATCGCCTATTGCATTGTTGATAAGGGCTAAACTAATTATTCAATCCCAAATAATACGTCATCACATCAACATCAATTCAAAACATGAAAAAAACATTTTTTGCCATTACAACATGGTTATTTGTATTAGCTTGCGTACAAGCGCAGGTTATTGCAACCCACCCGCGTGTAATGCTCAACAGCGATATAAAAAGCCAATTATTGGTTAAAAAAAACAACAACGATGCCACTTGGCAGGCACTTAAAAACCAAGCCGATGACATGGCAACATACACCATTTTATCGTGGAATGCAAATAACCTTTCCCTTGAACCCGATAATACCATTTATTACTCGTATCAGGGGGGCGGCTGGTACAATGCCGCATTTACCTTAGGCTTGGCACACCAAACAACTAAAGGCAACGCCACGGGCAATACCCCCGACGCCTACTCTAACAAATTGTTGGCATTGGCAGACACAATTATTGCGGCGCAGAACAACTATTTTTTGTCGGGCGAAGATACCATCCGACCTATTAGGGTAGATAGTTATTACCCCTCGCGGTTTGTGTGCAGGGCAGTAGCAGTTATTTTCGATTGGTGCTACGACGAATTGGGCACTACACGCCGTACCCAATTGGTTAACCTAATGAACCACTATTACGATGCCATTAGAAACAATGGCTACCAAGCCAACGGCAGAGCGGGCGATAACTATTTTATCGGGCATTTTACGGGTATCGGGTACATGGGTTATGCCACTTATGGCAACAACACTCGCGCCCAAGAGATGATAGATTGGGCAGACAATAGGTTTGATGGCTCGATAACTGCCACCATAGGCGCCGATACTGCCAAAAGCCATTTTACACAAACGTTTTTGGGCGGATACAAAAATACTTTATCAACCGAAACTTACAACAACCCCACCGACATAACAGGCGCACCGTGCAAAGGTGGTTTTTATGTAGAGGGCTGGGCTTATGGCGCAGCATTGGGGCGCGCCTTAGATTATATGCAGGTACGCAAAACTGCTACCAACGAAGACCTATTTGTTACCTACCACGATTGGTTAGTAGAGTTGCTGAAAGGGCAAAAGCACTCGTTGCACCCCAACCGCAGCGAAATTGATTTTTTCTGCGATTACGGCGGTAGTTATGGCGCATTTGCTCCCCTATACCTAACTACCCGTTTGGCTTATTTGTTGGCAGGCACCCCACAAGGAGCAGGTGCGCAACATCTTCGATACAGCTATGTGCAACCACCCAACAACGATTGTTTGTTTACAACAGGTTTTGTTTTTCCCGACGAAAAATGGGAGCAATTTTATTTTGCAGACGATGCCCGCCCTTCATCGCCCATGAACGAACCTTTGTACCATAGCGGTTTCCCGAACAGCTACCCGCAGGCTCAACACAACAATTTGGCATTGCCCTATTTTTTGATGCGCAACAACTGGGACACTTCGGCAACATGGGCATCGGCACGCATGGGGACATCGTTGTACGAAGGACACGAACACCGACAAGCCGGACACATTGCCCTAAAACGCAACAACGATTTTTTGCTTATCGAAGCCAGTATTTTTAAAAGCAGTCCGGGCGAAGATTGTGGCGGATTGGTAGGTAACAACGTATATGCCGCTAACTCGGCTTTTTGCAATACCTTGTTTTTTCACGACTACAACGACTATATGTACGAAGGTGGCGATTATATCGGTGGTCAATCGGTGTGGGGACACGACGAGGTAGTAGCTGCCGAACAAAACAACGATTTTTCGTACATTCGCAGCGACCTAACATCGGCATATTACCGTAGTTATGATACCACACAATTGGCTGCCCGAAAATTACGCTATTTTTACCGCAACTTTTTGTATTTGCCCAATGCCAATGTTTTTGTGGTGTTTGACCAGGTAAAAGCAAGCAATTCTACCAACCCAAACGGACAGTACATTAAAGAGTTGCGATGGCATACCCCCGGCACGCCAAGCATTAACAACAACCACGTAACGGCAACTTATCGGCAATCAAAACTATACTTACATACGCTTTTGCCTACTAATGCTACCGTTTCGTTGATAAACGAATCGAATAACCCTGATAATACAAACTATTACGGAGGCACTGATAGTAACTCCGATACTTGGCGTATTGCCGTTAACCACAGCGATGCAAATGTATTAGAACATCCATTTTTGACTGTTTTTCAGGCAGGAGACCTATCACTTCCCGAAATGATTAGTACTAATACGGCTACCACCGACAACAAAATGACAGGAGCCGAAATAACCTTAGCCAACGGAACACACCAAATTGTACTGTTTAATAACCAAAGCGGACAAACACCTTTGCCTATTAGCAACACGTCTTATACTTACCCCAATCAGGGATATTCCATACATACTTTGTGCGGAATGTTGCCTAACACCAATTATCAGGTTAATTACATCGCTAACAATATTACCGTAACAACTTCGGAAACGGGTAATTATACAAGTAGTGTAAGTGGCGTACTGCGTTTTTGCTTGCTTCAACCTGCTATTACAGGTAATACCAATGGTTGTGTTAATGGTACTCAAAACTACTCGGTACCTGCCATTGCCGGCAGTACCTATACTTGGACAGTAACAGGCGGCAACATTACCGCAGGGCAAGGCACTGCCCAAATTACCGTGCAATGGAACAACGGTGTAGCGGGCACGGTAAACGTGGTTCTAACCGTGCCTTAAAAACAAGCTATTGGAATAAACAACAGCTTACTTTTGTCTATAAAATTGCGCAACAATTTTTGTAAACGCTAAAACGGAAAGCGCATGACGCGATTTATACTTTTACTTTGTAGCTGTTTATTGAGTTATCTGTGTTACGAAAAGCTTCAGGCGCAAAATGTGCCCGTTTACATCTATTTTGGCAGCCACAACGAAACGACCGACATTATATATCATGGTTTAGATTACAACGATGCGACAGATTACAACATCATGCGCAGCTATGTAAAGCAGGTTTGCGATACGATTATTGCCCACGATGCCCAATTCGAGATGATGTTGGAAAGCAACTTTATCTTGGGTTGCCTGCAACACGAAAATGCCTATACCAACCCCGATGACCTGATTGAATGGGCAGATAACACCCCACAAATAGAAGTGCAACCCCACAATCACTTCAAACCCTTTGGCACAAATGCTAATCCGTATAACTACGCCGATTTGTGCTATTTGTTAGACTCTTGCGGGTTAAGCAGTACTTCGGAGGTAATGGGCGGCTTTATCTGGCGAAATTTTACCTCACCCAGCGTCCCCCAAGATTGGACACAATGGCAAACCCCTCAACCCGGTTTTACCTTTCCCGACTATAGCTGGCAGCCCACTTTGTTATGGGGCGGTGGCTCGCCCAATCATATTGACGATTACAATGCCTATGGCATCTGGAAACCACAAGCACCCACCGTTGCCGGTTTTGGCACCCATAACCCGTTGGGTAGTTTGGTCAATTTCGGCACCGGTTGTGGCGAAGAATTTATTTTGTGGGATACCACCAACGTTGTCTTATTGGCTTATCGAATATTGAACTTTGTGGATAGTGTTCAGGTGCATTTTGCCGGTACGCCCAATGCCTTTTTTAACATGAAAATCATGTTGCACTTCCGCAGTTTCCCTTCGGCGGACTATGCCGCAAAAGTGGGGCAACTGATTAGCCTTATTCAGCCTTATTTTTGTTTAGGAAAAATGGAGTGGAAAAGCATTATGGACACCTACCAAATCTGGCAAACCCTGCACCCAAATGCCAACGATTACTTTAACTCGCGGTGCGAAAACACCGTAACAATCACCAACACCCCACACTACACCGGCAATATACCTGTTACGATTGACGGCACAAATAATGCTTGTGGCAACACAAACCAAATTTATTCTGTGCCTATTATTGACGGTAGCACTTATGTTTGGACAGTAACGGGCGGCACAATTACCGCAGGGCAAGGCACCTCCCAAATTACCGTGCAATGGGACAACGGCGTAGTGGGCACGGTCAATGTGGTGCAAATGGTGCCATAACTCTTTACGTTACCGACACCTTACTTTAATTTATGTAAAATAGGTGTCGGTAACGTAGTAATCGGGGAATGAATAATTCACGGCTTTGTTACAAGAATCTTAATTCTTAGAAGTTGCTGTTCTAAAACCGCCAAAATAGTATTGAAGTCCTACAGAAAAGTCAATAGCATGTGTCCATGCTTGAGATGTTCTTTTCACTCCTTGTATATCAATGTCACTATCGCTTTGTGCATAATTGTATTTAACCAATGTTTCTAATGCCAATAGTTCGTTAAAAATTAAGCGGCAATACAGCCCAAAGATAAGAGCTCTAA
>CALCIK010000068.1 GCA_937907475.1 uncultured Bacteroidota bacterium
ATACCTTTACCTATATCATCACCGACGGCGAGTTTTTTGACACGGCTACGGTCATCATCACCATCTTGCCCGATACGGTCAATCTGCCACCCCTTGCGGTAGATGATACAGCGCAAACTCCCGTTAATACTTCTGTTACCATCCCCGTTTTGGACAACGACACCGACCCGAATGGCGACACGCTTACGGTAGTAGAAATTACCGATCCATCGAACGGAACGGTTATCCTTAACCCCGATGGAACGGTTACCTATATACCCAATACTAATTTTGAAGGAATAGACACGTTTACCTACATTATTTCCGATGGCATATTGACCGACACCGCTTTGGTCATCGTAACTGTTGGCGACCCCAACAATGAACCGCCGATTGCTATTGACGATGCAATTTCAACACCCTTTGAAACGGCTGTAGAGATAGCGGTATTGGACAACGACTTTGACCCCAACGGCGATACCCTGACAGTCGTTGCTATCAGCACCTTGCCCCTGAATGGTACTGCGGTGATTAACCCCGATGGCACAATAAGTTATACGCCCAACACCGGTTTTATTGGGGTGGATGTGTTTAGCTATGTCATCACAGACGGCACCCAAAACGATACTGCTGTTGTTACTGTTACGGTACTTGCGCCCGATTGTAATGTGGCGGATTTGTTCATCCCCAATGGTTTTTCGCCCAATGGCGATGGCATCAACGATATTTTTGTCATTGAAAACCTTTCTATTTGTTTCCCCGACAACGAAATCGTTATTTTTAACCGATGGGGCGATGAGGTGTTCAGGCAAAAAGGTTATTCCACTGCTACTGAATGGAACGGAGAGTATCAAAACAGCGGCAAGCGTGTGCCGGACGGCACTTATTTTTATGTCTTGCTCTTAGACGAGGAGGGCAATCAAAAACGAAACGGCTTTATTGAGGTTTTGCGCTAACCAATCAATGTTTGAAGAAGATAGGGCGGTTGATACTGCCCTGTCATCTTCAAATATCTTAGCCGGCATTTTTAAAGAGAAACCACCCTTTACAGCCCTTTGGTGAAGATTCTATACACTTTACAACAGATGAAAAAGTCCACATAGTTTTTAATCAAACATCAGTTTTCACCCTGTACCAAACAACAACAACAGAATATGAAACACTTTGCCTTAATCCTCATCAACATATTATTCTTTTTTGCCTGTAACATCAACGATGCGTTTGCCCAGCAAGATGCCCGTTACAGTATGTATATGTTCAACGGCATGTACCTAAACCCCGCTTATACCGGCAGCACAGGCAGCGGCAGTTTTGCAGCTTTCTACCGTAAGCAGTGGGTAAACATTGAAGGCTCTCCCCAAACCATGTCTTTAAGTGCGCATAGCCCATTTGGGAAAAGGCAGCAATATGGTTTAGGCGGTTATTTGGAGTACGACGAAATAGGGGTACACCAACGCATCACCGGATACGGGGCTTATGCCTATCGCTTTAAATTGCCCATCGGAGCATTGGCTTTGGGGGTACAAGGTGGGGTGCAATACCTTCGCTCAAACTTTACCGACATCACCCCCGAAGAGGTGATAACCAACCCCGACCCTGTTTTTCAAGAGAACAGTTCTGTTCTACTGCCCAATTTTGGTTTAGGGATTTGGTTTAATACTCCTTCCTTCTATGCTGGAATATCAGCACCACACCTCATCAACAATAAACTAAACGACGGGCAACCCAACGTAACCACAATTGGCAGGCAATACAGGCACTACCTGTTCAATACAGGTGTCGTGCTCAAAGCCGGTAATAGCGTAAAGTTTGTCCCCTCAATTTTGGTAAAGGCAATCCCTCAAAATGCACCGGTACAATTTGATGCGAACTTAAGTTTGTTTTTGATGGATATGCTTTGGGTGGGTTCATCCTTTAGGTTTGAAAACAAATTCACCCCCGAGTCGGTCAATGCCATTGTAGGATTTCAGTTTGGCAACGGGTTAAGATTAGCCTACGCCTACGATTATACTTTGAGCAGTCTTAACAACTTCACCTCAGGCTCTCATGAAGTAACCCTTGGCTACGACATGAAGAAAAAAGTGGAACGGTTGATTACACCGCGGTATTTTTAGGGGGGGATGGGCAAATTTTAGCGGTTTGTATCCGGTTTTGTCTTAACATTTTCGGCAAAGAGGGGAGGACGAGCGTAGTTAAATACAATAGAAAATGATGGCGTTGGGTCGGTTGTAGAGACAAGGCATGCCTTGTCTCTACGGCGTGGCATACCAATGAAATCATCTGGGCATTAAAATATTGGGGAAATGGTTGGGTCGTGTATTATATAGAGGAATGTGTGACCCTAAATAACAGAGAGGTGTACCTGATTTATCTGTCCACACAGACGACGAATGGATAGCAAGTGGGAAAAACAATATGCGGTTAATAGGGTTTGTAATTTTTTTTGTATTTTTGTTAGAATATAACTTTCAATAGCTGTATTTTGCAAAATTAAATCGTCCCATTTACAAAGTAAGGAGAAAAAGAGCGGACTATAAGATCTCAAATTTAATCCCATATCCCGCCCCGATATGTCTGTATGGAAACACAAACATTGGTGGGGAACATAAATAGCACCTTAAATAAATGAAAATATGGCAAACAATGATTTTTCTGTTGAATCACCTCAAAATTATGAACAAAAGAGCATTTGTTGTTTTGTGGTAGATGTTTCGGGATCAATGAACGGCGAACCTATTAACGCCTTAAACAAGGGTTTGCAAGAGTTTCACCGCGAAATTAGCAATAACAGCACTACGGCAAACCGCTTAGAAGTAGCTATTGTTGGATTTGCAAGTAATGTAACTACTATACAAAATCCGGCTTTAGTATCGGAGTTTAGTATGCCTGTTCTTACAACAAAAGATTCAACTGCATTGGTAGATGGTGTAAGAGAGGCTATACGCTTGACAAACAACCGCAAAAATTGGTACAAGCAAACCGGTCAACCTTATTTGCGCCCATGGATTATCCTTATTACCGATGGCGAACCCGATAGCGATCAGGATGTTAATGCCTTGGCTGATGAAATAGAAAGCGATACCAAAAATAAAAAGTACGTTTTTTTGACTGTTGGCGTACAGGGAGCAAACATGTATGTTTTAGAACAAATTTCGGGATTTATACAAAACGATTTCAAAGATTGGGTAAAAATGCCTGCTATGAAATTAGAGGGCTTAAAATTCCTCGATTTTTTTAAATGGGTAAGTGCCAGTATGTCGGTAGTAGCAAGTTCTAAGGAGGGCGAAAAAGTGGATTTGCCTACACCAGTTGATTGGTTAGCTGGCTTTGATATTTAATCGTTTTCTAGGGTATTAAATGGAAAACAACAAATTAAATACCGGCAAATGGCTTATAGTGGGCGCATCAGTAGCAGGTAAATCGCATACCGATGCGGTGCCGCCTTTGCCCTGTCAAGACAGTTACAAAATTATAACGCTGCCTCACAATTGGGGAATAGCCGTTGTCTGCGACGGTGCGGGTTCGGCTAAATATGCCGATGAAGGGGCAAACTTTGTGTCTGAGGAAACCGCAAAACTGGTTGCGAAAATAATTGAAGAAAACAACTGGAATGAACAGTTGCAACTACCCACACAAGAAAAATGGGATGCCTGTGCCCGAAATGTGCTTCTGACAGTAAGACACCGATTAGAAGACTATGCCAATAAAAGAGCAATCAGTTCACAGGAACTTGCCTGCACGGTTATTGTCCTTGTTTATTCACCCATAGGGTTACTTGTTGCCCATATTGGAGATGGACGTGCAGGCTATTGCAATGACCATAATCAATGGTTGTCTCTTATTAAACCTTGGAAAGGAGAAGAAGCTAACCAAACCGTTTTTATCACCTCCGATATATGGGGAAGCCCTACCGACTACTTGAAAACCGCCGTAATTGCCGAAACTCCCGGTGCTTTTACCTTAATGACTGACGGTTGCGAAACGCACGTTTATCAAACAGGTATTTTTGATCCTGAGAAACAAATATACATAGAACTCAACCAACCCTATCCGCAATTTTTTAACCCTTTGGTTAATACGTTGAATAACCTCTACCGGCAACATACACCCGATGAAGAAATACAACAAAAATGGAAAAGTTTTGTAACCAGCGGCAACGAAGGATTGACCAATGAGCCTGACGATAAAACCTTAGTTCTTGGTGTTTTTATAAAGGCATAAAGTAATGGAGATACAACTTTATACGTCAAAAAAGCGAACAATAACCATTGAAAGCCAGCCTTTTGCTAGTGGAGGTGAGGGTAATATTCATAGAATTAAAGACCCTAAAAATTATCAAGACAAATGTGTAAAACTATATTTTGAGGAATATTGCACCCCTGAAAAAGAACAAAAAACACTATTCCAAGTAG
>CALCIK010000069.1 GCA_937907475.1 uncultured Bacteroidota bacterium
ATACCACAATGACTTTTTTATATGCATTGAAAAACAAACCTGATACGTATGCCCCGCAGGGGTCGTATATACGGCTTGATACACCTTCTATAAATGTCCGAACCCTTCGGGTTCGCTAAGCAGTTGCATGTCAGTGGGACACTGACTACGGCGAGAATAACCCGAAATAGAATTAAATCCCCCTTGCCCCCTTTGAAAAAGTGGGATTCCGGCATACGCCGGAATTAGCGATGTGTAATTGAGGAAGCAGTTGTAACCTTGAAATAGCATGTCTTGGTTTATCAACCAAAAGGAAATCGTTGTAAACCGGATTTAATTTACCCAGACCTGAATGGTTTTGTACAACAAGCGCAAGCCAAAGAAAATCAGCAAGAAACCGACTGACCTAAAAAAACGGATCAACCACTTTTTGTTTAAGATACCTGAAAGTTTAGCGGCAAACGTTGCTTTTAGCATATCGGTCATAAATATTGCCGACAAAGTACCCGACATATATATTGCCAACTTTCCTCCAAACCCGTATTTGCCCGAAGCATTCCCGATAATGCTTAACCAAATCACAAACACTGTTGGGTTTAGAAAATTAACCGCAAATCCTTTTGTGAAGGCTATATAATACCTTGAGTTATCAAGGTTGTCGGATGGTATGAGCGATGGTGTCGGCGGTTTAAACAGGTAGTTTGTTCCAAAAAACAGCAATAACAACCCTCCCAACATCCCAAGGTAAAAATGATTGTCGGGGTTTTTCAATATCTCTGATGCTCCATACACACATAACAGCACACAGATCACATCGCTGATAAAAATTCCCAACGCTAAACTATAACCCACAAAAAGCCCTTTTGATAGTGCAGTATGAAGCAGGGTAAAAAATACTGGACCTACAACAAACATCAGGAGTAGTCCTATTCCAAATCCTTCGACAAAAGGCATATTTTTAGTTATGAGTTATGAGTTTTAAGACGTAAGACATAAGACGTAAGACATAAGACGTAAGACATAAGACGAAAGACGAAAGACATAAGATGTTAGGCTTGGATTTACGATTAAAGATGAAGATGTTAGACGATAGAGTTGGATTTATGAATTACAATTCGCGATTTTAGATTTAGGACTCATGTCTATTCTTTCTATTGTCTATTGTCATCAGTCTTATGTCTATAGTCTATAGTCTTATGTCTATAGTCTATAGTCTATTGTCTTTTGCCTATTGCCCTTTGTCTTATGTCTTATGTCTTATGTCTTATGTCTTATGTCTTATGTCTTATGTCTTATGTCTAAAATCTACCGTCTCAAATCTTCTTCTTCCCCAACAAATCCCTTACTTCCATCAGTGCGAACCCAAGGAGGTTGAGACCTACCCATGTTGTCGGGTTTTCGATTTGTCTGAAAGTATCGCGCAATCCGATTCCCCAGATGTTGTCGAAGGGGCTTGCTTCTACTAAGATACGGTCTTTGGTTGCTAATAAATAAGAAAGCAAGTTGGGGTTTTGCGAGAACTTGTGTTTGTTACCGGTTTTTACAATGTTAAAACGATGTTGTTCCCAAATTTTTTGGTCAAAACCTTTAACCTCTCTGCCTAAAGCTTTTACGGCTCCCGGTGTCTTAGAAGCTATAATGGCATCGTACATTTCGTAGTCTTTAAAGAGCATTGCTTTTTCGGACATCATCCAATGTTCGGCAGTTGGAAATATTCGCTTTTTGACGGTAAATGGTGCATCATACCATTGACTAAGCATATACTTGCCTGCATCGTCCGAATCGCAACTTGCTTTATGCCCCCAAAAAAAAATATACTTTAGGTTAATCCCTTTTTCATATTTTTGGATTACCCATTTTAAATCGTATTTCATGGTGGCACATTTTAGAGGTTAGGTACACCAAAGTATTTAATACAACGGCGTAGACTCAAGCACAAAGTATCAAAAAGGACTCAAGTTTTTAAATCATATCAAAACGTCTGCATTTTGTTAGCAATCACCGTTTCAGGTCTTTGAACTATTCAGGTTCAATGAAGGGAGCAGTATAACTTGTATTTAAAGCATTACCATCCCCCCTACTCCAAAGGATAGACCAAGGGCTTCCATGTTTTACCGCCGTCTTTGGTCAATTGCAGCACATTGCCGCTTGTTGCAATCCCTATTTGTCGGCTTGAAAATTCGATGGCATCTGCATAAATTCGATTTTGGTTGATCTTTTGCCAGCTTTGTCCACCGTTTGTTGTTTGGTAAACATCGGATACTACGGCTATATCATCGGCAAAGGCAGTTGAAACAGCATAAGCATACTCCTCATCTACGGCATATAAATCGGTAATTCCGCTATTGGCAATGATGAGATTGTAACTTTGCCAACTTTGTCCGCTATTGGAGGAATAGTAAATTTGCTTCCCTGTTTCGGAATAAGCATAGATAAAATTAGGTGCATTAGACAAGACAAATAGTTTACTAAGCGGCACGCCTGATGATATTTGGTAAGTTACGGTCCAACTCGCCCCGCCGTCGTTGCTGACTAATATATAGGCATCGTTGCTGTTGTTGTTGGCTAACAGATAGCCGGTAAAGGTATTGATAAAATACGCATCGGTTGGGGTGTAGTCCGGGCTTAGTTCGGCTAACAGGTTAAACAGGTTGACATTGTTAAAAGCATCTTTGATGACCTGATAGACTTTTAACCCCGAAGGAAAGACCGATGAACCTTGTGCAGCAGTATAAGAGGTAAAAACCCAACCGAGATCTTTGTTTAAAAAATGTACGACCTTAAAATCGTGTGTGCCGGTGATGGTTTCACTGCCTTCGATTCTGTTTTCAAATTTAGGCACATAGAGTTTGTTGGTGTAGGTTTCACCAAAATTGTTGCTTTCTTCCAATTGAAGGTCGGAATAGGCTTCGGGGTAAATCACTATGTTTTCAAAATCGTTGTACACCACTCGTTCATAGAGCACTCCGTTTGCAACCGAGAAAATGGAATCGAAATAGTTGGGTGTATAATAAGCATATCCCCCTCCAAAACCCACGATGGTTGTATCGTCAATCATGTAGCCATATATCTTTTCACCGGTGGTTAACACTGCGGTGGCAGGATTGACAAGTGGTTCGACATCGGCATAATCGAACAGCAATTTGTTGTTTTCGGAAAAACAACCGGATAGGGTGATGGCGACGGAAACAACGAAAATAGTTATGATTGATTTGATGGTGTTCATGGCTGAAGTTTAATAGATGAATAAAGATACGACAAGAATCCGATACACTTTCAATCGGGTGAATTTTAGAATTTACCAGAATTTAACGAGCAGGTGAGGCAACTATTCTCCCAGTAAAGCTAAAGCTTCTTCGTATAATTTATCTTTATCAACGGGTACAACTCCAACTTGTTCGCATACTAAACCGGCTGCAATATTGGCAAGCTCGACTGTTGCAAAAATATCCAATTCTAATGCCAAACCAAGGGCTAGAAGACTCAACACGGTATCACCTGCTCCCGAAACATCGGTAATATTGCGTTGGTAAGCAGGGCATATTTCGTGGTCATCAGGTGTAGCCACAAAAATCCCTTTTGCGGAAAGGGTAATTACCGTATATTCATTTTGCAAAATAGACCTTATCTGACTATCGGCGGCAACGAGGGTTTCAATTTTAAGCGGGTTGATGTCAATCTCTAAAGCATTGATAGCTTCGGCAAGGTTGGGTTTTAGGAGGGTGCAACCCCGATACTCAAAGAAGTTATCGTATTTGGGATCTACCACTACGGGTATTTTGGCTTGCTTGCAATTGTGAATCACATTGGCAATCAGTTTTGGTGTCAGCACCCCTTTGTTGTAATCTTGAAGGATAACCACCTGTGGGCTTTCGGTATAAATCACATCAATGATACTATCCAATAGCAGCAATTCGGTGTTTTCTTCCAAAGGGTCTCTTTGCTCTATGTCATAGCGCAACATTTGTTGATTGCGGCTGATAATTCGATTTTTAACCGTTGTTTTTCGCTCCTGATCCAAAACAATCAATTGGGAGTTGATGCCGTGGTGGTGCAATGTTTCCTTCAATGTATAACCATCGGGGTCGTCTCCGACAACCGATGCCAGATAAACCTTTGCTCCCAGTTCTTTCAGGTTAAGCGCAACGTTTGCAGCACCACCAAGCCGGTTTTCTTGTTTAAAAACCTCTACAACAGGAATAGGGGCTTCGGGCGAAATGCGGGTTACATGCCCAAAAAGGTAATGATCGAGCATCACATCCCCTATGACCAATACGCGCAGTTGTTGGAAAGAATCGAAAATATTGGAAATAGAATTTGATTCAGACATAGTTGTTGGCTTGTGTGTAGCTAAATTAAATACTTGGTGCTTATCGTAAAACTTATATATCCATTCCTGTTTGCGCAAAATTAAATCATTGCTGCATGATTTTATGTCAAATTTCAGATTTTCTATTATTTAGCTCTGCTATTTTAGGTAAAGATGCAAAAAATCCCAATTGGAAGGGATGATTTACGATTTACGATTGGAGGAAATAGATGTTAGATATTAGATTTAAGATAATAGACGTAAGACATTAGACAAAAGATAATAGACAATAGTTTCTCGTCAAAATTCGCAAATCTCCAATCTTAATCCGTTTTTATCATGTCACCCCTTTGGGGTTATATCGCTTTTTTTATTGTTTGCTACAATCATTCCACCTCTTCGAGGTTGAAAATAGATTATGACAAATCGAAAATCTAAGTCTAAAGTGTTGTGCCAAAAGTAGTAAGTTGTAAGTTGTAAGTCTAACATCTTCTGTCTTAAGTCTTTTGTCTTAAGTCTTTTGTCTTAAGTCTTAAATCCTCCCCCTATTGCCTTAAAGTATTCTTCGGTTCTCCGTGAAACAAATCGGGGTATTTGTGTTGCCATCCTTTACCTTGGCAAGTTTCGCAGTTTTTGGAGTTGCTGCTTTCTTTATATCCTATTGCCCACCAAAAACGCTTTTTCTCTTTATAGCCCAACTTACCCCAACCTCCACAAGCGGGGCAACGTTTGCGGCGTTTGTATTCCAAATTCCAAAGGTATCGAATCCATAGTGTGGATACAAAAATGCAGCCGATATAGGTGGCGTAATATCCATTACTCCTAAAACTATCAACGACAAAAAAAGAAATTCCCCAAGAAAGTACCGTAAATAGCAACCCAATAACGAAAGCTTCTTTGATTCGAGCAGCCCAATGTTTGATAACAAACAAGCCATAATATAGGATGAATGTAAAAAACACCCAATAAAACACATCATCAACAAAGCTTGTATCGAATAAGACACGAAGTATAAAGATGGAGATCAATGCCAGAAACACCAAGTCTTCAAATTCTGCATATCTGAAAAAACGGTAGAGCGTTCCGCCTGCAAAAATGACCAAAACTGCATAATAATGAATCAAATCGAGTTGATAGGTGTTGTTCGCAAACTCCCTAGAGTTGATATGCCACATATCGAACACAAAGAAACAATAGGCAGGCAGACCAAAGGTAACACCTAACAATAAAGATACACGAAGTCTTAAGGTGATAATTCTACTTTCTTCGATGGCATAATGAAATGCATACCCCAAAAAGTATATGCCCCCCATTAAGATGAGCAGTAAAATGTAAAACAAAATCGCAAAATCAGATATTGGGGGCATCTTAAATTGTATATTGCTCGTTGAATCAGGCAAATATAGCCTTATTAATGAACTAAACAAAACTAATACACTTCAAGTATATTTGTTTATATATAGCAACTCAATATTGCTTTTTTTGAAAAAAATTTGGAAAGCCGAATAATAGCTTCTATTTTTCGCAACATTTTAAGTTGTATTTGATTACCCACTAAAAATACTTTACCCATGTCGCTATTTAACAAACTATCGGGCGAGTTTATAGACATTATAGAATGGTTAGACCCTACGCAAAATACGATGGTGCATCGGTTTGAACGCCATAATAACGAAATCAAAAACGGAGCAAAACTCACTGTCAGAGAAACGCAAGTCGCTGTTTTTGTTGACCAAGGTAGAATAGCCGATGTGTTTACCCCCGGCATGTTTACCCTCAGCACCGAAAACCTGCCTATTTTATCTACCCTCAAAGGTTGGAAATACGGATTTGAAAGTCCGTTCAAAGCTGAGGTGTATTTTATCAACACCAAAAACTTTACCGATTTAAAATGGGGCACTAAAAATCCCGTAATTATCCGCGACCCTGAGTTTGGACCAATGCGCCTTCGTGCTTTTGGAACTTATGCCGTAAGAGTAACCGATGCCACTAAGTTTATTGAAGAAATAGTTGGAACTGCCGGTCATTTTACCGTTGAAGACATTACCGATCAATTGCGAAACATCATCGTAGCACGATTTACCGATACGCTTGGTCAAAGCAAAATACCGATTTTGGATTTAGCTGCCAATTACGATGACATGTCTAAGTTTATTCAAAGCAAAATTGCCCCTGAATTTGAGGAATATGGCATTGGGTTGACCAAACTGTTGATTGAAAACGTTTCCCTTCCTCCCGAAGTCGAACAGGCTTTAGACAAACGCAGCAGCATGGGTATCATTGGCGATTTGAGCAAATACATGCAATTCCAAACTGCCGAAGCTATTGAAAAAGCAGCCGAAAACACTTCGGGCGGAGCAAACGAAGGTATCGGGTTAGGGATGGGTTTGGGCATGGTGAACCAAATGATGTCGCAAATGAACGACAAAAAAGAAACCTCACAAGAAACACCCGTAACTGTTACGCCTCCAAAACTACCCGAACCTTTACAAGTTTATGTGGCTCAAAATAACGAACAAACCGGACCGTTTAACGAAAGTGAACTCAAACAGCTTGTACAAAAAGGGCTTCTGAACAGACAAACCTTAGTTTGGAAAGCCGGGTTAAGCGGTTGGGTAGTTGCCGAAAACCTTGCCGACTTGTCTGATTTATTCAATTCAGTACCTCCTCCAATTCCACCGGTCGGTTAAACCTATATACAAAAGGTTTTGCTTCATGCTTGAAAAGGCAGCTTTTTCCATGATTCTTTATTTACTTTTTTAATTCGCCCAATCTTACAATAAAGCATGACCGTAGCTGCTGAATTGGTATTTAGGGAACTGAAATGCTCAAATTGTGGAGCTTTGCTGGCATTTAAAGCCGGTACAAACAGTCTGGTTTGCGAATATTGCGGCACCAACAATGAAATACCCGTTTCTAACGAAGTGTTGGAGGAAGTTGATTACGACACCTTTGTCAGAGATTGTTATGACACCGAAGATATGCAAACAGTGGCTTTGGCACATTGCGACTCTTGTGGTGCCGAAACAACCTTGTTGCCGAATGTAACAGCTTCCTCCTGTCCTTTTTGCGGCAGTAGTTTAGTTATTAAAGGAGCAACCACCAGCCAAATCGTCAAACCCAAAGGGGTTCTGCCTTTTAAAATCACACAAGAACAATCCGCCGAATCATTCCAAAAATGGTTAAATTCGCTTTGGTTTGCCCCAAACAATCTCAAACGTTATGCCTCACAAAAAGACAAACTAATCGGGATTTATATTCCCTATTGGACTTACGACAGCCAAACCACATCAGATTATTCCGGAAGGCGGGGCGATGATTATATTGACTATGTTACCCAACCGGTAATGGTCAACGGTAAAACTGAATTTAAACAAGTGCCCGTTACCAGAACCCGTTGGACAAGTGTTAGCGGAACGGTAAAGGTGTTTTTTGACGATGTGTTGGTGGTCGCTTGTTCCTCCTTGCCTACTCAATATGTAGATGCACTCGAACCTTTTGACCTTCAAAACATACAACCTTTTAACGAAAAGTACCTCAGTGGTTTTAGGGCAGAACGCTACCAAGTAGATGTGAAAAACGGTTTGGAATTGGCTAAGAAAAAAATGGACGTAGCCATTAGAAGAGCAATTTGCGGTCAAATCGGAGGAAACCGTCAGGAAATCACCTCCCTCCATTCCAATTTTTACAGCATCACCTTTAAACATATCCTGCTGCCTATTTGGATAAGCTCCTATCGCTATAATAATAAGGTATATCGCTTTGTCATCAACGGCCGAACCGGTGTAGTCAGAGGAGAACGACCTGTGAGCGTCATCAAAGTTGTTTTGTTTATTTTGACCCTCCTTGCCATCTTTGCGCTCATTGCCTATTTTACGAGTGGAACTCAATAACCCATGCCCGCCCCTCTCCTATCCTACCCTTACCCCAATACCTTTTCTCATATTTGGTCAATGTCGGTTAAAGATTTACCGATGTGCAGACGACTGTGGTTAGGTCTGTTCGCAGCCTTTACCCTTCTTTTTTCAGTCCCTCAAATTACATATACCCAAACCCTAACACCAGACACGGTTATCCACCAACGACTACCTTTTTTTCACCCTGCCCCAAAACCTCACCCTGTTCGTATCGTTGCCCTTAGTTCAAGCATAGCCGTTTCTTATACTGCCGCCATGATTGGGTTAAACAAGGTTTGGTATGCTCAGTATCCGCGCGGTACATTTCACTTTTTTGACGACAATGGCGAATGGAATCAAATTGATAAAGTAGGTCATGCTTGGACTGCTTATTCCGAAAGTCTTTATGCCATTGGACTCTACCGTTGGGCAGGAGTATCCGGTAAAAAAGCCGCTTGGATTGGCGGCTCTTGTGGTTTTGTGTTTCAAATGGGCATAGAAGTCTTAGACGGTTTTTCCGAAAAATGGGGTGCATCCGTAGGCGATATCATAGCCAATACAGCCGGCTCTGCCTTAGCCGTTTCGCAAGAACTGTTGTGGCAAGAACAACGGGTACGGTTAAAGTTCTCCTCGTCAAAAGTGGATTACCGCCGTTTCCCTCACGAAGTTCAACAACGGGTCAACCAACTCTACGGCACTTCTTTTCAAGAAAAACTGCTCAAAGATTACAACGGGCAAAGTTATTGGCTTTCCTTCAGCCCCCTGTTGTTTTTTCCCAACCGCGAAACCCGTTTTCCAAAATGGTTAAACCTTGCCATTGGCTACGGTGCAGAAGGTATGTTGGGTGGTTTTGAAAACAAATGGACAGACGACGAAGGGAATAACCAAGATTTCACCCACCTTCCGCGCCAAAGACAGTACTTCCTGTCTGCCGACATCAACCTAAGCCAAATCAAAACCCGCTCAAAACTCCTCAACACTTTTTTGAATGCGGTTAATGTGTTGAAAATCCCTGCTCCGGCATTTTCAATCAACCATTCGGGTAAACTAAAAGGATATTGGTTGTATTGGTAGCAATAATCTCCTGTATTCACCATTTAGCAAACTACTGAGCAACTCTTTGCTTCCTCATAAAGATGAAGAGTTAGCCACGAATGCACGAATAAAGAGAAACTTTGTTTTTTAATGAGCTAAACAAACTTATAAATACCTGATCTCACAAGAGTTATAGTAAAATTGAAATAATTTTAAGTATGACGTTTCGAATGGTAACAACAACGGCTCATTGATGAGCAAGAACGTTTCATTGATGAGCAAGAACGTTTCATTGATGAGCAAGAACGTTTCATTTATGAGCAACAACGTTTCATTTATGAGCAACAACGTTTCGTTTATGAGCAACAACGTTTCATTTATGAGCAAAAACGTTTCATTTATGAGCAACAACGTTTCGTTTATGAGCAACAACGTTTCGTTTATGAGCAACAACGTTTCGTTTATGAGCAACAACGTTTCGTTTATGAGCAACAACGTTTCGTTTATGAGCAACAACGTTTCGTTTATGAGCAACAACGTTTCGTTTATGAGCAACAACGTTTCGTTTATGAGCAACAACGTTTCGTTTATGAGC
>CALCIK010000070.1 GCA_937907475.1 uncultured Bacteroidota bacterium
GAGCTAGAATTTTAGTCAATTTCCTCTGATGCGCTAAAAAGTCGGAAGAACCAAAAAAATTTGAGGAGGAGGGTATTTTTTTAGGAGTTGGGTATTAAAAAAATGCTAAAGACCGCAGTTGCTCAAACAATTACTAAAAAACTCATAGCTGGTGCGACAATTACTGGTATTACAAAAGATGCTTTAAAATCATTACCAATTCCAGTCCCCCCTCTTTTCAAACAAAAAGAAATAGCGGAACACATTACTGACATCAGACAACAAGCCCAACAACTCAAAGACCAAACAAAAGAACTCCTAAAAAAAGCGAGTGAAGAAATTGAGGAGATACTGTTGAAATAAAATACGGCATTTCGCATTTCGGCTTCGCTCAATGCCCGGTAGCGCCGTTCGTTGAGCGAAGTCGAAACGCAAAACATGCAATTAAGTACCACAAATTGCGTTACTTTAGTGAAGATTGTGTAAAGAAGGTGTAATTTTGCCCCGTTTTCAATAATTTTGGCTGTGAAATATTCTAATAATCATTTGATAGAGGTCAATTGCGGGTTTCAATTCATTGAGGAAACTGTTGTTTGGGACAGCACGTTTTTTGGTCAGTATTATGAAAAAATAAGGAATTTGGGTTTCGAGGACAAAGAAGAAAGAAAGGGCGTTCAAATTACGTTTAACGCGGTTCAGGCGGGTTTTCAAAATTTGCCGATTACAACTTCTCAAGTCGAAGATCAGGTTCTTTTTAAAAACATTGAAAAAGGGTTAGCCATTCTTATTGGCAAAGGGCGTATTTCTTTTCATTGCATCAGAGGGTATCAAACGTGGGATGTTTTTTTGAACGATTTTATTATACCATTTTCAGAACATTATAGGTCAATAGGATTGGGAAATGGTAAACGGCAATGCAGTGTAGTTTACCTAAACAGGTTTACAAAAAGTGTCGAAGAAACTTTATCTGACTATTTTACAATTATTAGTCCATTAGAGAAGAAATTTGGTATAGAAATTATTAGTACTGTTCAAAGAGTTGTTGCAAACGATAAAAATTTTTTAATTGCAAAGTTAAATTCTCAGGTTGTTAATAAAACGCAAAATATAAATTTGGAGTGCGGAGCTGTATGTGTAAATGAAGGGTGTATGAACAGCGATAATTGGGGTGATCAGGCAAGCCAAACACATGAACCGATATTGTCATTTTTTGAAGCCATAATAACAGAAAAACTAAGGAAAGAGTTATGATGTCACCAATTTCAATAGACATTCCTATATACAATAATAGTATGTTTGATTGTGTTTCATTAAAAAATGAAACTGTGGTTAAATCAAACAACATTGAAATATTGGACTATATGGTTACTGTTTACCCTCGTGATGAAACGATTAACCGTTTTAACTTTGTCTATAAATTTTTTGATCTTACTCCTGTTGCATTTAGTAAAAATCAAAGTACAGTAATGCATATTGCAACTGAAATGTTCTTAAAGTCAGAACCATTAGGAAACTTTGAAAGCGATGTTCTAATCAAAACATTCAAGCGGCTAACAAAAGTAAAACCAACATTACCCGGTAGAAAATAATTTCTAATGTCATTTGGCAAAGATTTTGACTTATTACTTCCACCCTATCTTGTCAACGAAGAGAAAACTCGATTGAAGGATGCCTTAGTACAGTTTACAGTCGATAAAAAAGGTAAAGAAATTGACTATACCGGTTTCTATAAAACCTATGATCATGCATATTTTATGCAATCAGATTTAGTTAAAGAAATCAGAATGTCAAGGTGGGATGAAGACGATGCCGTTTTTGAAAAAGTATATCCTGATGCTATTATAATATCAAACACCTGTGATATTAGCTTTGAAAACAAACATAGCATAAATTCTAAACAGTGTTTGTTTGCCCCGTTAATTGATTTTAACGAATACATTGCCGATTTAACGGCTTCGGGTTATGATAAGGATAAATTAGAGCAATTCAAACAATCGGTCAAGTCTCAATTAGTATCCAATCTCTTTTATCTTCCACTACTCCATAAAGACAAAAAAGAATTTGTTGTGTTTATGGACAATTTATTTTGGTTTCCTGTAAATGAACTATACTCATATATTGACAATATTCAAGAAAATAGAATTACGGCACTTAGTCTTTTTGGGTACTATCTTTTTATATTGAAGTTGTCCTATCACCTTTGCCGTTTGCCTGAACAGTGTGACAGAGAAATCTATATCTAAGTATGACATTTTGCATTTCGACTACGCTCAATGCCCGGCATTTCGTTCGTTGAGCGAAGCCGAAACGAACGCATAATTTAATATACCCAATATTCAACCATATTATTGAACTCAGACCCGACAGGCGTAATTTTGGGGTGATAATCCAATTATTCACCTTAAAAAGTAATTTTTTATGGAAAACCCATTATTCGTCATAGCTGTAAGCGGTTTGCTTATTGACTTGGAAAGGTTGTTACTTGAAATTATGCGTTACTCCAAAAAGCAACCTTATTCAAACAATTGATTAATATTGTTGAATAACAAATGAGCGTAGCGGGGGATGGATTGGCAACCCAGAACCTGCTATTGTTAAAATTTAGAAAGATTTTTACTTCAACCCCAACGCCGCTATAATAGCCTGTAGTTTCTAAGGTTACGCGGGAATACAGACAATAGCAAGAGAATGCCCCAAGCCAACCTCCCCATAACCAAACCCGCTCACCCTATTTCATTTTCCCAATAAGCTGTTTGATGGTATAGTGGGACAAAGCCATAATACTCATCATGGGGTTCACCCCGCTGCTTGCCGGAAATGCGCTTGCATCGGCCACATACAACCCTTTCACCTTTACCATTTCCCCTTCGGGGGTAAGCGGGTGGGTTTTGGCATTGCCGCCCATTCGGCAGGTGCCCATTTGATGGGCGCTGAACAAGGAAAACTGCCCGCTTTTCCAGCCCCATTCGGGCATTTGGTTAAAGTATTTGAGCAGTGCGTTTTCGGTCGTGTTGCCGGTGATGTTTCTAAACCGGTGATGCGGGAAAACAACATCTTCTGCTCCGGTAGCCAACAGCATCCGTGCCGATTTTTGAATGCCGGCAAGCAAATGCGTGAGGTCGAAGGCATTCATGGCGTAGTGGTAGCTTGGATATCCTTTTCGGTCAATGCTTACCGAGCCGCCAAATTTATCGCGGGTAAGGACGATAAAACTGGCAGCGTTTGCCATTTTAAGCATGTATGATTTGTGTTGAACAGCCGATTGCCAAGGCATGGCCAATGCCATCAAGCCGGTATGTGCCGGAGGCGTTTCGATACGAACCCCATAATTTTCGTTCATTCGGGCATAGTCATCGTTTAAGGCCGAAATCATGGTGCCCCACCAAGGATTGACGGGATTTGGATAACACCCGCTAACCACCACCGTGGGATGGAGATATAAATGCTGTCCGATATGGGGGTGGTGAATGCCGCTGCGCATCAATAAGGCCGGTGTATGGAGTGCGCCGGCAGCTACCACAACGGTAGATGCTTTAATATGGATGCGCGTTTTTCGTCCCGATGCGTTGGTTTGAATGGCTTCCACCCCGGTGGCTTTTCCTTTTTTGGTCAAGATTTTTTGTGCGGCGGTATGGACCATGATTTTTGCACCTTTGTCATAAGCGCGTTGAATCCATGTTTTGAGGGTTCCCTGTTTGTTGCCCGATTGGCAGCCAAACCCGCAATACCCGCAGCTTTGACACTCATCGGCAGCACAACCGTTGACATTTCGGGGCACCAATTTAGGCGTATTGCCCAACAGTTCAGACCCCCGCCACAGGTAACGGTTTTGAGCATTATGGTTCGACTCGCTTTGGGTGATGTTTGCTGCGGATAAAACGGCATTGAAACTTTCCTGATAGGAGTCGGTGAGGAGATGTGGTAACCCGTGTTGTTCTGCCCATTCCTGCAAGATATAATCGGGTGTTTTGATGGCAGCAGTCCAGTTGATGGTCGTACCTCCGCCCAAGCAACTGCCGGCAAATATAGATACGCTGCCATCGGCAGTGGTCAATGCGCCTTGTTGTTCAAAAGTGCGTTGTATCATTGACACCTCTCGTTGGTCGAAATCACTTTCATTCAAATAAGCCCCTTTTTCGAGCAAGATGACTTCAAATCCTGCTTCTGCCAACATGCCGGCAGCCAACCCTCCTCCGGCACCGCTGCCAATGACCACCACATCGCAAGATAGCTGGGTGTCATCGGGTGGGGTAAAAGGAATGATGGGTTTTGGAACAGGTTTAGGAAGGCTTAATGGTCCCGGATATTTGATAAAAGCCCAAGTTGGGTTGGGTTGGTTATTGTAGGATATTCCGTAGTGGATAAAAGTGGTAATCTTTCGCAGGGCATTAAAGGCTTTGCGTAGTTGCGGGATGCGACTGTTTGACCAACTTTGTAAAGCCGCTTCGCGCTTAGTAAAGGGCATGTCCGCAATGCTTTTCAAGCCTTTGAAGCAGGTCAATCCAAAAAGAGGGCTGGCAAGGAGGGAGAATAGTTGTTTCAATTCGGCTTGCTCGGCGGGTGGTAATTGTGCTGCCAATTCTAAAATCCGATCGGGCACTTCCAAATCTGTGGCCTTTAGTTGCCAATAAGCAGATTCGCCGTTGTTTTCATAATCTATCGGGGCGACAAAAGTATTACAAACCGCACAAAGTGCCTCGTATTGTTTGGGGTTTATCTGAAGTTTGGGAATGTTCATGGATTGATGATTTGTCTTGTAGTTTATTCTCTCAAATGGGAAAAAATGGCTTCAAAGGATTGGTTTTTTGCTCCATTCCAATCCTGCTTACTAACCTTAGTATGCTATCCAACCATTTGTCTTTTATCTTCTTCGCTCAATTGCAAATCGGCGGCGCACTTGGCGGGAGAAGGCCGGTGCAACATAAAAGAAAAGAATACCGCCACAAACAGATAGGCAAAAGTCAGTTTACCGGTGATTAAAAGGCAAACCAAACAAAACAACGCAGCACTTTCTAATATGGCTAATTTAACGAGGTTGGCACTAAAGTAACTGCGCAGCTTCTGTTCAAGGGGAGTGTTGAGGTTGATATTTTTGCGCAACAAGCTCAAGTACAAAAACGGTGCTCCCAAAATAGCTCCGACTGCGAAAAGACCGGCTACAAATTGGAGGGTCGAGTTGGGTTGTTCAATAGTTGGTTTTAACTGAAAAAAAATGACAAAAGCAGCTAATTGACCGATGACCAAAGCGGTAAAAATAAGACTTAGCGACCTGAATAAGAGCGCGGTTTGCGTGGGAATATGGTTTGGCATGTTGTTCAGATAGTTTTACGTTGGGAGAATCTCCTTTACCGATGGACAATATACCGGTTTGGGCTGTAAAGATGACAATTGTTTGGGATTAACACAACGAAAGCACTGCTAAAATTGGCACTTAGGTTCAGTTTGTTTTTAGAAGAATGGCGGTTGAGGATGTCAGCAATGAATTTAACCACCCGTCTGCCCGTCAAACTCCACAAAGTTTCGAGGAGTTTCATAAAGTCGCACACAAAGGTCTAATTCGGGTTTCAATCGTTGGCGCAACTTTTTCCAAATCACCACCACAATGTTTTCGGCAGTCGGGTTGAGTGTGGCAAATTCGGGAGTATCTAAATTGAGGTTCTGATGGTCAAACGGCAGAATGACCTCTTCTTCAATAAGGTCTTTGAGTACTTTTATGTCCATCACATAACCCGTTTGCGGGTCAATTGTGCCGGTAACTTTGACTTCTAATTCGTAATTATGCCCGTGGTAATTTGGGTTGTTGCACAATCCGAATATCTGTTTGTTCTGCTCGTCCGACCATTCGGGGTTGTGTAAGCGATGGGCGGCGTTAAAATGGGCTGTACGGAATACCGATACTCTCATGGTGAAGGGTCAATTGTGAATTGTGAATGGGTCGATTGTGAATTGTCAATTGTGAAGGGTCAATGGTTAATGATAACAACCTTTTGTGTTTTGTGTTTAAATGAGAAGACAGGCGGCTTTTTTCAAATCACTTGAATTGCGGTTAGGTGCGCAATTTTTTACTACTTTTGATGCCGTTTGCGAAGTTCATTTCAACAAAAGTACAAACAATGACCAAATACCGAAGCATTTACGATTTCACCTTAGAAGGAATAGACGGAAAACCCATCGCCTTTAAGCAGTTTAAAGGAAAGAAGATATTATTGGTCAACACCGCATCGGCATGTGGATATACCCCACAATACGCCCAATTAGAAGAACTGCATACTTTTTTTGGCGATAGGTTAGCCGTCGTGGGCTGTCCCAGCAATGACTTTGGCAATCAGGAACCCGGAACAAACGAAGAAATCGCCGCCTTTTGCCAAACCACATTCGGGGTAAGTTTTCCGATTTCGAAAAAAATAAAAGTAACCGGTGCCGATAGACATCCGCTCTATCAATGGTTGTCGTCCCAAGACTATGATAAAGAAGTGAGTTGGAACTTTCAAAAGTTTTTGTTCAACGAGGAAGGTAAATTGATGGATGTCGTGTCTCCTGCAACAGAACCTTTAAGTGCCGACATGCTTAGTCTGATACAGTTGCCCGAATAACCCCCCACAAAACGAACCCACCCATGTTGTTTGCAGATATCATAGGACAAGAGGCGGTAAAAAAACACCTGCTACAAAGTGCCAACCAAGGAAGGGTGAGCCATGCGCAACTCTTTTTAGGTCCCGAAGGCAGTGGTAATTTAGCATTGGCGTTAGCTTATGCACAATACCTCAATTGTACCAATAAACAAGCAGACGATTCCTGCGGGCATTGCAACAATTGCAGCATGAACGGTAAAATGGCACATCCCGACATGCACTATACCTACCCAACGGTAACGGTCAACAACAAAGGAAAGAAAAGCGTCGAATACATCACCGAATGGCGGGAAGCAGTACGGCAAAACCCCTATCTGAACGTTTTTGAATGGCTGCAATTTATCAAAGCCGAAAACAAACAGGGTAATATCACCGCAGACGAGTGCGATGAAATCGTTCGCAAACTCAGCCTGACTGCTTACCAAGGGGCATTTAAGATACTGATTATTTGGATGCCTGAATTTTTGGGTAAAGAAGGAAACAAACTGCTTAAAATCATAGAAGAGCCTGCTCCCGGTACTTTATTTTTATTGGTTGCCGAAAACGCCGATGCCCTGCTCAGTACCATCCTGTCAAGAACTCAACTGTTGCGCATACCGCCGCTTTTTACCGATGATATTGCCCAATATCTGATTACCCACCAACAAGTAGAACCCGATATAGCTTCCCAAATTGCCGCACAAGCCGCCGGTAATTATAATGCTGCCTTGCACCTATTGGCCAATGCGAATGTCAACAACCGCGAGATGCTGGTAAATTGGGTCAATATCTGCCTCAGCAACAATGTTCCCGAATTTGCCCGATTTACCGATGAAATGGCCGAACAAGGACGCGAAATACAAAAAAACTTCATCGGCTATTGTTTGCTCTTTTTTAACCAATGCCTTCGGTTCAGCATCCTGCCTGCCAATTACCTCGAATTGCAAGAACACGAAAAAGAGCTATGCAGCAGAGTGGTGCCCCTGCTCAACCTATCCAAACTTCAATCGCTCATCACTGCCTTTGAAAATGCCGATATCCACATCACCAGAAATGCAAATCCCAGAATTGTGTTTTTTAACCTTTCCATAAAGATTTCGGATTTGGCAAAACAGGCGGCAATGGTTCAATAGTTGGTTGGTGAGCAACGCTTAGTCTTCAACCATATTCGGTAAACAACAAAATTCAACCCATGCGTCAAACTTTACTGTTTAGCATCCTGCTTGTTTGGGGTTTAACCCTGTTTTTCTGTACAGGAAAAAGCCATGAACCTTCGCCGGCAGTGGTTGATGATGCCCCAATCGCCTCAATCCAACATAAAATAGCATTGGTTCCTCTGGGCTTTACCGATACCCACCTCACCTCCTTGTTGCAATCTGAAATAGAAGCATTTTACAAAGACGATGTGGAGGTGATGCCCAATACCAAGTTGCCATCCGCCTCCTATTACTCTCCACGCAACCGATACCGCGCCGATAGCCTGATTGCCATTTTAGCCCGAAGTAAATCTTACCAACACTACGATAAAGTAATCGGCATAACGGGCAAGGACATTTCAACAACCAAGGACAGTTATGCCGATTGGGGCATTTTTGGATTGGGATATTGCCCGGGTAAAAGTTGTGTTATCTCCACCTTCCGTCTTAAAAAGAACGCCCGCGACAAGGAGCATGTAAACGACCGAGTGGTGAAAGTTGCCTTGCACGAACTGGGACACACCTTTGGATTGCCGCATTGCAATAGTAGTAATATCTGCCTCATGCGCGATGCAGAAGGAACGATTAAGAGTGTTGATACGGAAGAAAAAATACTGTGCAGCAATTGCCGCAACAAGTTGGGGATTTAACAAGCGGTTGCCGGATAGTCAGTAAGTACATCAGGTATTAGAAGTAAAACCACCGTCTAATCAACTTTCAAAAACACAGGGCAATGATCGGCATGTTTTACCTCCATAAAAACATCGGCGTTTTGGAGGCTGCTTTTTAGTTCCTCCGAAGCTGCCCAATAATCAATCCGCCACCCTTTGTTTTTTGCACGAGCATTGAACCTAAAACTCCACCAACTATATTGATGTCGTTCTTCGGGGTGAAACAACCTGAATGTATCAATAAAGCCGCTGCCAAAGAATTCATCCATCCACTCCCGTTCCTCCGGTAAAAAACCGGAACTTTTCTTGTTGCCAACGGGGTCGTGAATATCTATGGCTTTGTGGCAAATGTTGAAATCGCCGCCAATCAACAATTTGGGTTTTTGCGCTTTTACCGAAAGGCAATAAGGAAGGAAATCGGACAAGAAACGCATTTTAAATGCCTGCCGCTCTTCACCCGATGAACCGGAAGGGAGGTAAACATTCATCACCGAAAGCCCGTTTTCAAAATCGAGGCGCAAGACACGTCCCTCGCGGTCATATTCAGCAATGCCACAGCCCACTTCTACATGAACCGGAGCTATTTTGGTGAGCGTGGCAACCCCGCTGTATCCCTTTTTTTCGGCACTATGCCAATAGGCAAGATAACCCAAGTCTTCAAAAACACTTAAATCCAATTGTTCGGGTTGCGCTTTCGTTTCTTGCAAACAGACAACATCGAAGTTGCTTAGTCTAAGCCACTCTAAAAAACCTTTGTCTATGGCAGATCTGATGCCATTGACGTTATACGAAACTATTTCCATAGTATATTTTTTTTGTGCAAATATTGTTTTTCGATAGCCATTGTTGCATTTTAATTGTTGATGTAAATAACACAGCATTGTTCACATCATTTGTATTTTTGCACGTTAGCAGGGAATTAACCAATTCAACAAAACCTATTTTTGCAAATTAATCTTGAAGGAAAACATGCAAAAAAAACAATTTTAACGTTATAATGGTATGTTCATTAAACTTTGGCCTCTTACTTGTATCGGATAGCTTGATGGGGTAAAATTAGAAAAACGCATCTAAACCGTTTCAAAAAACTGTTTTATTTTTACCGCCATGCTTTTTAATGCCCTTCAACGTCCTATTATTTACTTTTCACCACTTCATGTTACTCAAAACAAATAAACTGTTGCTTTTCTCCCATCGTCAAATTTTGTACCTAACGCTGCTGTTGTCAATAGCCGTATTTTGGAATACTTCAAATCTAATGGCACAACCGATAACCATTACCGGCAAGGTCATTGACGATGCAACCGTTGAGCCGATTCCATTTGCCAACGTGTTTTTTAAAGGCACGACTTTAGGTACAGTTACAGATATTGACGGCACATTTACCCTCCAAACCAATAGCCACATTTCCGACAGCATCGGTGTCTCATCGGTGGGCTACCAATCGGTTTTTAAATACGTCAGCCTCGCCCCCCAGCAAACCATAGTTTTTCGCATGGTTCGCAAGGAAATCATCATGGACGAGTTTACCATCGTTGCCGGTGAAAACCCCGCCGACATCCTGATGCGAAAAGTAATAGCTCAAAAAGAACAACACAATATTGCCAACAGAGAAAGCTACCAATACGAAACCTACAACAAAATAGAAGTGGACATCACGGAGATAAATAAAAATATCACCGAGCGCAAAGTGATGAAGCCGTTTGCTTTCATCTTCGACAATGTCGACTCCCTTTCGGAAGAAAAGCCTTTCCTGCCTATCTTTTTAATAGAAACCCTTTCCGATTATTATTACAGCAAGAATCCGAAGTTGACGAAAGAAGTCATCAAGGCCAGTAAAATATCGGGCGTTGATAACGAAAGCGTTACCCAGTTTTTGGGCAATATGTATCAGCAGATCAATATCTACGACAATTGGATGCCCGTGATGGGTAAAAACTTTCCAAGCCCGATTGCAGACCAAGCTCTGTTTTATTATAATTACTCTTTAATAGACAGCAATTTTATTGATAATCAATGGAGCTATCACCTCACCTTTAAAGCACAACGGGATTTAGGCACGACATTTTCGGGCGATATGTGGGTTAGTGATACCAGTTTTGTGGTCAGACGCATCAATTTGCACGTCAATGGTAAAAAGGTCAACATCAATTTCATAGACAACCTAAACCTCTATCAGGAGTTTAAAGAAGTACAGCCCGATATATGGGCATTAGTGAGGGATAAGTTAGTGGTGGACTTTTCTGCGACCAAAAAAGGGGCAGGCGTTATCGGCCGTAAATCTACATTTTATAAAAGCTTCTTGTTCAACAACGCTCAAATCAACAAAATACTCGAAAACAAAGAAGATGTTGTTGTCTCGAAAGATGTGTTTAATAAACCTCCCGAGTTTTGGAATACCGCACGGCACGACAGTTTGACCGCCAACGAAAAGTCGGTCTATGCCATGATTGACACGTTGAGCAATATGCCGATTGCCAAAACTTACGTCAATATCATAACCACCATTGTTAGCGGATATAAAAAGCTGGGACCTATAGAAATAGGACCCTACATCAACTTAGTAAGTTCCAACGAGGTAGAGCAATGGCGATTTAGCATTGGGGGGCGAACGAGCAAGGATTTTAGTACCCGTATTCTATTGAGCGGTTACGGTGCCTACGGAATTAAAGATAAAAGATTTAAGTACAGTGCCGATGCGCTTGTGTTGCTCAACCGTAAGCCTTGGCAAACTTTGTATGCCGGGTACAGGAACGACCTGAATATTCAAAGCAATAGTGCCGAAGAAATTGGACAAGACAATCTGCTCGCCGGCCTTTACCGCCGTCCCGTTCCTCAAAAACTAACGAACATCAAAGCGGCAGAACTTACCTACGCCCGTGATTGGCATTTGGGTTGGTCTAACAAACTAACCTTAACCCATAAGATATTACAGCCTCAGTTCGATTTCTATTTTATAGACGAACTCAACGCACTCACCCCTCCCGACAGTACCATTACGACCACCGAGATAAAATTGAACACACGGTTTGCCTATAAGGAAAAGTTTGTTTCCGGCAAATTCTTTAGAGTGAGTTTGGGCAGCGATTACCCGGTCATCAATTTCAATTATACCTTAGGAATTAAAGGGGTATTAAACAGCGAATTCAAATATCACCGGCTCGACCTAAGTGTGTATGACTGGTTTTATGTTGGTCCATTGGGTTATACATCCTACCATCTAACCGCAGGAAAAATATTCGGCAAGTTGCCATTCCTATTGTTGCATAACTTTCCGGGCAACGAAACCTACTTTTACAACCGTTATGCGTTTAACACCATGAACGAGTATGAGTTTATTGCCGATACGTATGCCTCTGTTTTGTTAACCCACCATTTTGAAGGCATCTTCTTCAACCGGATACCACTTATCAAAAAACTGAAACTGCGCGAACTGATAACAGCCAAAGTAGCCGTAGGAAGTATCAGCCAACAAAACCGCGATGCCAATTATGATCCAGATGGGCTGTACAAAAACTTTGGCGACCTGTTAACCAAATGGGAATTACCCGATTGGAAAATTCAAACCCCAACCCTTCAAAAACCTTATGTAGAAGTGGGCGTGGGTATTGAAAACATCTTAAAAATCTTTCGTGTTGATGCCGTATGGCGTTTGACCCATACCGATAAACCGGGTAAAGTTGGCATCAGAGCTGGTTTGCAATTGGTTTTCTAATCCCTTATGAAAACCAATTGCTATAAAAATAGGTGCGAAGTAGCCGATGGCAAACAGTGATTGTCATGAACCGTATTTCTCGTTAACAAAAAATCACTGTTGCCTGCTATTTGCATCCAAGTACTTTATATAGTGGCAATATTGAGGTGGGTTAAAGAATCAACCCACTATTCATTTGAAGTAGAATCTGTAGTATCTTCTCCTAAAGACCCGCCTCTAAAACCTTTTTCTTGGTCGGCAAGCAATTTCAAAATCAGGTTAGAGATATTGGTATCGTGGTTGTTAAACCTGAATTCCAACTCTTGCAAATACAAGAAAGTGTATTGTGGCTTTACTCCGTAAAATTTTGTTAGTTTCTCTTTTGAGTAATGGTAAAAACGGTTTGCTAACGGTGAAAATTGAGCTAAGGCATCCTCGTCCGTTTCGCTGTTAGCTGTTTTGTTATTGCTAATAGAATCAACACCGGACTGCAAAGTGTGGTGCGATTCGTAGAACCCTTGTTGCAGGACGTATATTTTTTCGTCTATATTGACAAGGTAAAAAGCTAAAACATCATTTGTGCCGGTGGTGTCGGTGCTTAGGCATAATCCTTGGTTTTTATGCCACAAAATTTTGCTGGTTTGATCAGGCGTTCCTACAACAATATTATTAAGTCGATCTGTTTCATGTTCGGCAATGGCCTCCCTAATCTGACGATAATACTTGTTAATAGTGTTCCGATGTAGTTTTAGTTTGAAAGAAGTGTCAATTGCAGTTAGTCCGGCTGCAAAACAACTCACAATACGCCGCACACGCCTTTTACTAAGGTTGTTTGTTTTCATTAGTTAATAGTTGAATTTAATAAGGGTGAGCCATAAAACTTGAATAGAACAATCGAATAGCGAAGTAATGAAGCTAAGACTACATCGCAAGTTTCTTTTATTATATTGGGTTTATGGCTGATTTTGGCCGAAAGATAGTTAAAAAACAAAACTGTATTTTACTTTTCCATGACATTTTGTAAAAAAAAACAACTCACTCTTTTATATTTGTTGGTTTCAACAAGTGTAAGTTCTTGCTATTCAAAAATTTGGAATTGCCGCCACCTTCCATTTATTCCAATAGCTTGAACTATACTAATCACGAGCATTGGATTTAACTTTTGAAATAGAAGGGTTTAGACACAGAAAGCTATGGGTTTTAAATACATGGAAGCTGAACAAAAAAAATTTCAACTTTTGTAAAGGAATGTTCATTCCCGATATGTGATTCTTGTTTAGCTTTGAAACTTATTACCTTTACTCGCTCCAACATCCAATTCTTTATCATGTCAAAACAATAACAGCGTCCGCCAACAATTTAATGCCGTTAAGTTTAAAAACTCAAAACCCGTTCACCAATGAAAAACATATTTAACCAAGCCGACGCATCCGAAATCATTGAACGCATCAACAAATTAACCCCCAACACGCAAGGACTTTGGGGAAAGATGACCGTTGACCAAATGTTGGCTCATTGCAATGTTACCTACGAGATGGTTTACGATAATATTCACCCAAAACCCAACGCCTTAATGCGGTTTATCTTGAAGACATTTGTCAAAAAGAGCGTGGTGAATGAAAAAACGTATCCCAAAAACAGTCAAACAGCCCCGCAATTCATCATTAAAGGAGATAGGGACTTTGAAACTGAAAAAAAGCGACTTGTTGATTATATCAACAAAACACAACAATTGGGAGAAGACTTTTTTGACGGAAAGGAGTCGCATTCATTTGGTGTTTTGACCAAGTCCGAATGGAATAATATGTTTTACAAACACCTCGATCATCATTTATCGCAATTCGGTGTATAAAACAGGCCGCCCCAAATCATATCAACACATAACCACTCCAAAAAAGTGGTGTGTTTTTGATTTTGATCATGTCCAGTTTGGCATATCGCAAAGCACTGCCAAAAGGCATTCCCTCAAGTACATAGTGGAAGAATTGTTGGACGAGGTGGCTGCTTTGTCGGTCATATACTTTGTAGAGGGTAAAAACAACATTGCGGGCACCGGCATATAAAAAGCCTCTGTTCATGGCAAAAACTCCTTCTCCGTTTACCTCCTCACCAATTCCACTGTCACAACAACTTAGCACCACCAAATCGGCATTGATTTGAAGGTTATAGGCATCGGTTAGATAAAGAACCGATTGACCCGTGCTTTGTTCTTCGGGTGAAAAGATGATGCCGGTTAATTCGGGACGAGATTCTTTGAAATCGGCGTGCGCAGCAATATGTATGTAACGATATTGCCTTACCTCGTTACTAAATTTGGAAATAGTAGCTTCTTGATGTAGTAGTGTTTTACCGTCTGCTCCTTGCAGAGAAAACATTTTTTCAATGGCGCAAACTTCCTCTTCCGAATACACCAATTCTTTACAATCCAAACCTCCGATGACCCTTGAACGTGTAGCAGACACCATTTCTTCAGAGTGTTCTAAAGATGGGTAAGTTGTTGTTTTTGGTAGTTCGGTATTTGATGAATCACTATAAACGGGAGCAATTCCAAGATAGGTGCTTGATGGTGGTTGTTTATGCTTTGTCGGGGGTTTACAGTATTGATAATGCCAAAGCGTTGCTGAAAAATGGTAGCTTATTTCGAAATCTTGTATCAGGTAGGGTAATTCGGAATAGGCTTCGTTTACCTCACTCGCGTTTACCAATAGTGCTTCAAAGGGCAGTTTGGTTAAAATTCCATCGGGTATAATGATTAACTTTGTTTCTTTTTCCAAAGCAAGTTTATCAATAACCGGTTCAAGTAAGGTTTGGTAAAGTTTATAAGCTAGGTGCAGATATTCTTCTTTATCAATCTCATATACACTGTTAACCCCCACTCCAAATCGCAAGAAGTCTTTAACATACAGTTCAAAATCTTCGGAATAGTCGCTCTGAAACACAACAAATTCATTCGTAGTAACCGCATAAATATATAGCTGTTTACCGCTACACAAATACTCCACCAAGCAAGCATCGAGGGGAAGAGATGCCTGTAACTGTTCGATATTGACGACCTTGGTTTGGTATTTAAGTTCGTAATAATCGGGATAATCGCGCTCGAACTGAGCAAGCAATCCATCGTGCTTTAGTTTTAAATCGTAAAGCTGAATTTTCAAGTTAGCGATTTGTTCTGCATTTTGCAATTCATCCTTTTTGTATAGCTCCTCTTCCAATTGAATTTGCAACGAACTTAGTTCCAACCGCAATTCCTGCTCAAGTTCTAACAACGCCGGTGGAATACTGCTGCCCAACTTTGCTTCGCTGTCATTCAAGCTGCTCAACAAAACCGATGATTTGTTTTTTTCGGAACAGTAAAAAGATTGATGCAGGGCTTGATTAGGTAATGGTAGCTTTTGGCTTGGGTTGAGCTGTTGAATGAATGAACAAGCCACCATTAACTCCTCAGTAGTAGAATGTAGGCTGACTTCCCAACATAGATTAACCGCATTTGTATAAACTTCTTTTGCTTGCTCACCAAGTGCCAGTTTGCTGTTATCGGTACGGTAGCTTTGGCGCATCAGGTCTATCAGTTGAACAGCAAGCAGGCTGAAATACCAAGCACACACAAGGTCTTGTTTTTGATGACTATGGCAAACATAACATTGTAACAAGTCATTGGAAAAAGACAGTAAAACCTCCCTTAGCTCCTTTGAAGGAACTATTTGGTCTTTGTCAGGCAGGGAATAGATGGACTCGAAAGCGAAATACGGCAGTAAACTGACCATCGCTTTTTGATAATACTCAAAAGCTGATGAATACAATAACTTATCGGTATGGACAATACCTAAATTATGATAACAAATGGCGGTGTGCTTATGTCGTTCACCAAGGCTGATTAACCAATTGGCTAAACATTTTTCAAAATAACCAATGGCCGCATCAATTTCGCCAATTTTCTTACACACAGTACCTAAGTTATTATAGCTGAGGCCAACGTAAGGGTGCGATTCACCAAACTGTTTCAACCAAAGGTGGAGGCTTTTTTTATGGATTTCGATAGCCTGTTTAAAATCCCCTATTTTATAATAGACAATGCCCAAGTTAGTATAAATCCCTGCCAAATGAGGGCTAAACTCTCCTAATACCTTAATGTTTATTTCCTTAGCTTTTTCATAATATTCAATAGCCTCCTTCGTCATGCCTTTGCTCTTATGAATCCCTCCCAATATATAGTAACTCCATGAAGTATCCATGTTCAGTTCGCCCAGAGTTTGCAACCTGATATGCAAGCCTTTCTCTGCATAAATAATGGCCATTTCGCTATCTCCCATAGCATTAAAAACATTACCCAAATTGTCATAACTCCAAGCGGTTTCAGGATGCATTTCGCCTAATGTTTCAATTCTGAGACTTAGACCCTTTTTTAGGTATGAGACAGCACTTTCATAATTTCCTTTCAGATAAAGCACATGACCAATATCGTTATAACTCTTTGCCGTTTCATGGTGCAATTCACCAACCGTTTGCAATTCTATTTCGAGTGCTCTTTCGTCATAACCGAGTGCCTTATCATATTCTCCTTTTCGGCTAAAACAAAGCCCTATATTTTTTAGAATTACCGCCGTATCGGGATGTAACTCGCCTACTGTTTGCAGGTGTATTTTCAAACTTTTTTCATAATAGGATATCGCTTGGTCATAATGACCTTTTACTAATAAAACAGCACCAATATTATTGTAGTTAGTTGCAACTTCGGGATGAATTTCACCAAACAAGTCCAAGTTTAATTGAAGGCTTTTTTCGTAACATTCAAAAGCCATATCAAATTTGTTGTCAACTATATAGGCTAATCCCAAATAGGTATAGCATCGCGCTGTTTCCGGATGAAACGCTCCCAAATGCAATAATGCCTCGTTCAGAGTGGTCTCCATCTCTACCGCTTTGCTTTTCAGTTGCCCACTCTTCCACAAGCATTTACCCCAATCATTTAAACTCCGAATGTATTTTTCCCATTCCTGTGCTTCTTCAAAAACAGGTATAACCATTTCGCAGAGTGGGATGCACTCTTTGTATTGACCTTCTTTAATCAATTGCGAGGTAATCTCTAATTGTGCAATCGCTTGCTCCAATGGTATGGGATGGGTGTTTTGGAAGCGAGACATAACCACTTGTATTTTTATTAAACAAAAATAAGTAGAAATACTTAATAGTGGTAGCTTTTATACCTTACCGACACCTGACTACATCGTACAAAGGGTAAAGGTGTCGGTAACGTTTATAAAAAAAGCCCTCACCATTTCCGGCAAGGACTTTTTAGTAATAGAGTTCCTCGTTGATTAGTTTCTACCAAACCATAAACTCTTCAATGTCGGCTATTTGAATAAATAAGTCTATACAAGAGTTATATGGCAAGTTTGGAAGAATGTCTATTGATTAATAAGTTTGTAAAGATTTGAAGGTTTATAGTTGGCTTGTCACCAAGCATTGGCTTTACGGGTTTGATGTTCGGCAGATGGACAGCAAGCCATAGTTCAGTACATTTTTCTTTCCTAACCAATACTTATCAGGACACTTGAGTTATCTTCTTCGCATTTTTTATAAAATTCAAACAGGTTTTTATAATGATGATAGTAGTAATTAAAATACTCTTCATAATCAATTTGTCCAAATCTTGTAAATTCAGTTTGGTTCGCTTTGTTTTTCAAGTCGTCCCTCGAATATATCTCTAATCCGTTTAGAAATGTCACCACCTTTGAGATAGTATTAGGTTCACTAAAATTGATTAAATGGTCAGGCTCATAGTCTTTTTCAAAATCTAATCCAAGGATGGCAATAGAACCAAGGTTTTCAGGTTCGCCTTTTTCTAATTTGAAGTCCATGAAAATCTTTTCAAAAAAACTCCAAGACTTGTCAATATCAATCTTATCCTCTATAATTTCTTTGTTGTCAAAGTTATCATAAAAGCATTTTTCATTTAGTCTCAACATCTTCTTGAAACTATCTGAATTTACTTTATTGATTTTATAGTATTGCGCCGTTATTCCCATTTTTTGTTTAATTTATTATGGTTGCTACCGTTTGGCTTATTCCGAGTCCTCGTATGTTGGGTTTTCTGTCCGGCTGTTTAGCGGTATAGACAGCAAGTCATTTGTTAACAATTCGCAAATATAAACCAAAATATAAAACCACTTATTAAACAAAGCCCCCACCATTTCCAGCAAGGGCTTTTTGGGTCATACGTATATACGTTACCGACACCTGACTACATTGTATAAAGGGTAAAGGTGTTGGTAACGTTTATAAAAAAACCCACACCATTTCCGGCAAAATCTTTTGGGATAATACGTATATACGTTACCGACACCTGACTAAATCGTATAAAGGGTAAAGGTGTCGGTAACTTTTACAAAAAGCCCTCACCATTTCGGGCAAGAGCTTTTTGGTAATACAGTTCACCATTGTCTAAACTCTGCCAAACCATAAACTCTTCGATGTCGTTTGTTTGA
>CALCIK010000071.1 GCA_937907475.1 uncultured Bacteroidota bacterium
TTAGAGCTCTTATCTTTGGGCTGTATTGCCGCTTAATTTTTAACGAACTATTGTTTTAAACTAATCGCATTAAATTTTAGAGACTATTTTCTGCGAAAATCTGCGAAATCTGCGGGCAATATAATATGATGGACTTTGCGATGCCGACGAGTTAAATAATTACAACAACCAACAGAATTGGATGGAAACCATGCCTTGGTATTTTTATTTGTTTGCAGTATTGGTTGGTTTTGCAGCCGGCATCATCAATACCTTAGCCGGTAATGGTTCAGCCCTCACTTTGCCCGTTTTAACTTTTTTAGGTTTGCCCACCGGCATAGCCAATGCGACCAATAGAGTAGGGGTAGCGGTACAAAGTTTGGTGGGTTATCTTTCCTTTCGCAGGGGAGGCATCAAAACAGACGGCAGTACGATTTGGTATTTAATTTTACCTGCCATAGTAGGCTCGATTACCGGAGCACAAATTGCCGTAACCCTGAACGAAAAGTATTTGAATTTGGTCATTGGCGGATTGATGTCCCTGCTCTTGTATATCGTCATAAAAAACCCCGAACGTTGGTTGGCAACACAAACACCCGATGCTTCTAAACTACGCAGTCCAAAGAACATAGCCTTTATGTTTATGGTCGGCATTTATGGCGGATTTATTCAGGTAGGAGTAGGCATTTTTATATTGGCAACTTTGGTTTTGGGTGCCGGCTACAACCTCACACAGGCCAACAGCATCAAGAGTTTGTTGGTGTTTGCCTTTACTGTACCTGCACTACTCATTTTTATGTCAAAGGGAATGGTAAATTGGCCGTTGGGGTTATTGCTCACCGTAGGACAAGCAGCAGGTGCTTGGATAGCAGTTAGTTTTGCGGTAAAAGTTCCCTCGTCCAACTTATGGATACGCCGGTTGTTGATTGTTGTCTTATTAGGGGCGGTTGTTCTTTTTATTGTGAAATACGTTATTCAGTGATGAGTTATAAGTGGTAAGGCATAGGGTATAAGTTGTAAGTGGTATGGTATAAGTTGGTAATCCAAATGATGGTTAAATATTGATTCATTCTCTGATTGAATTTTATGGAACCATCATTCTTGAAGGTGTGATTTGGTTTCACTAAATCCTAAAATTACTTCAGAATTTAATAAAATGCCACATTTGGACTAAAGACAAATTATGCCTACCATTTTGATAAAAATAGGGGTCAGTAATTTATTTTTAGCTACCTTTATAGCGAAAATGGCAGGCAATGTTTAGAAATGCCTTTGAAGTGATAAAACATATAATCAAAATTGACCAAAAAAAGTCAAAAAACTCATAAATTAAGTCGAAAAACAGGTCTATTTTTTTTGAAAAGAGGTCTTTTTATTCCGAAAACAGGTCTTTATTTTTGAAAACAGACCTTTGAAAGCAATAAATTGATCTTTAAACCAAAGAAACAGGTCTTTTTTTCAAATAAAAGGACTTTAAACTCAGAAAAAAGTTCTTTATCTCAAATAAAAGACCTTTTTCTTTCGAAAAAAGTCTTTTAAATCGAGGAAAAAGTTGACTTAATTCGATAAATAGTCAACAAAAACGGGAAAAAAGGTAACTAAAGTTCGAAAACAGGTGGTAAAAACCGAGAAGGAATGGTTAAAAATGGGAATATTTTAACCATTCCTTCACCCTTTTTACAATCTGTACAACAAATTTTTGGCAACGTGTTTCAACTCAAAAACAATGTTGCAACTAAAACGAAGCGGTTCAATTTTTAGAACCAATCAACCGGTAGCCAAATTGGCCTTGTTGATTTTATTAAATTGTGGAGGTTGATTTAGGGATTTTTGGTTCATCAATTATTTAACCCCCTGTAGATTTCGCTCACTATTTGTGATATTGTGATTAAGAGGGTTTGTTCATAATTCAAAAAAACTCAAAGAATATGAAATTCAAAATAAGCACCAACATAGCAGTCCAAACAACAAAGCCCGATGAAGCTATCGAGTTTTATACAAACGTACTTGGCTTTAGGAACAGAATGGCTGAACCGGATTTTGCAGGGCTTGATGGAAATCCTTTGCGAATGTTTGTACAGAAGGATGAAAAGGTATCGGGACTTGTTATGGAACTCTTTGTAGATGATTTAGAAGCAGCCAAAAGATTTCTCACAGACAATGGTTGCAAAATCATTCGTTGGGAGGGGTTGGGTAAAGACTGTTACATTGAAGACCCATTCGGATTAAGGTTTAATATTTGGCAGGTGAAAGAGTGATTTGCCCCCAAATGTTGTTGTCAAACTTAGATGAAACCCATAAAGAAACAATTTGAAACAATGAATACAGCAGAAAAAGTAGGTTAGGTATTTATTGCTGAAAATTTAATCGTAATCTTGCTGTCCTAACATTAATGTATATTCGTGTAAGTTTTTGTTGGCGGTCGTACTTTGGTAACTGTACAACTTCGAACATTTCTTCATAAACGAACTTACAAAAACATCAATTCTAAGATCATTCTCCCTATCTTTGAAACATGACTTTTGAACTAAAAATATTAAACCCATATTATTTTATTGACTATAAAGCGCAATTGGAAGTTGACGTTGAAACAGCATTTTCAACATTGCAAAACAAGCCGCAAACCTTGGACGATTTCAAATTCTATCTTGCAAACGCGGCTGTTCATTCCTCAAACATTGAAGGTAACACCGTAAGTTTTGACACTTATTTGAAGTCAAGCGAATTTAACCTTCATCTCAAGACTAAAGAAATCAAAGAGATTGAAGAATTGATTGCTGCTTACCAATTTGCCAAAGAAAATAATTTGACGTTTGACAACATTTTGAAAGCACACGAAATTCTAACTAAATCTATTCTTGTTAAAAAGGAGCGAGGTAAAATCAGAAAAGTAAAAGTGGGAATAAGAAGTGGCGGACGACTAATCTATTTAGCCATAGAGCCTGAGTTTATAAAAGAGGAGTTACAGAAACTTTTTGCGGACATTTCTATATTGCTTAAAGCCAAACTGACGATAACAGAAATATTTTACTACGCTGCTTACATACATTTAGTTTTTGTAAACATTCACCCATTTGTTGACGGTAACGGAAGAGCTACTCGACTAATTGAAAAATGGTTTTTAGCAAAAATGCTCGGCGACAATGCGTGGTGTATCACTTCAGAAAAAAACTATTGGGACAATAGAATGACCTACTATAGAAACTTACAATTAGGAGTGAACTATTACGAGGTGAAATACGAAAAGAGTATTCCGTTTTTATTAATGCTTCCAAACTCATTGATAAACGCTATATGATGTTAAAAACAAACTTTTAGGTTAAATTAAAAGGTTTTTCTTGAACAAATATAACTGCGAAAGCATTACAGAGATTTGTATAAGACAGGGTTTTTGTTCTTTGCAGACATTTTTGAAGTAAAAAGTTCTGACCTTAATGAATCTGAAAAAGATTGGCAACAAGCCTAAACAACAGATTAACCGGACTAAGAAACAACAAAATATTAAAGGCAAATAAAAATAACGCATTATGACAAATAGTAACAAAAAAATATTGTCAACGGAGCAACTATTCAGAGCATTATCAGTCCGATTTGAGAAAAACAGGAAACGGCATGAAGGTATTGAATGGGCTAAAGTACAAGCAAGGCTGGAGGCTAATCCTGAAAAACTATGGTCGCTCAACGAAATGGAAAGTACAGGTGGTGAACCGGATGTAGTTGGTCAAGATAATAATACAGGCGAATACATTTTTTTCGATTGTTCGGAAGAAAGCCCTAAGGGACGTAGAAGTGTTTCTTACGACCGGGAAGGGCAGGAGTCGAGGAAAGAACATCAACCGGAAAACAACGCAATGGATATGGCTGCCGACATGGGCATTGAACTATTATCGGAAGAACAGTATCGGGCGTTACAGAAACTTGGAAGGTTCGATATGAAAACATCGAGTTGGGTGAAAACACCTTCCGAAATAAGAAAACTGGGTGGTGCCCTCTTTTGTGATTACCGTTACGGCACAGTCTTTTTATATCACAACGGGGCACAATCCTACTATGCTGCAAGGGGGTTCCGTGGTTGGTTAAGTGTCTAAAATAACGTCATCGCACATAGGATTAACAGACAAAACAAAATGGCGGTCATCTTTTTTGCAACGCAAGCAGATTTTAGGGAATGGTTGGAAGTTAACCACAAAAATGAAACGGAACTGATAGTAGGTTTTTATAAGGTAGGCAGCGGTAAACCTTCAATGACTTGGTCGCAATCGGTTGACCAAGCACTGTGTTTTGGTTGGATAGACGGAATAAGGAGATCAATAGATGAAGAAAGTTACTGCATTCGATTTACCCCACGTAAGCGTACAAGTATTTGGAGCGATATCAACATAAAAAAAGTGGAGCAACTCACTAAATCAGGGCTAATGACCGAGGAGGGGCAAAAAGCATTTGATTTAAGAACAGAAAATAGATCTAGAATTTATTCACACGAAAAAGAACCCGTTAATCTTGATTTGAATTATGAAAGTCTATTTAAAGCGAACACGTTAGCTTGGGACTTTTTTAATGGACAAGCACCTTCCTATAAAAAGGTCATGATGCATTGGGTAATGAGTGCCAAACAAGAAAAGACAAGACTATCGAGGCTTGAAAAATTAATAAAATTGAGCGAAGAGCAGAAGAGAATGGTATAACAAGATAAAACAACGAGCCGCATCTCTTACCGCAATTCCAATATCCCGATTTTACCGGCGTTTTGCCGAAAAAGGTTGAAGTCTTGCAAGTTGACTGCTCCATCCAAATTACAATCGGCAGGATCGTAGATGGGAGGAGGAGTACTTACCTGAACAGCATACACATCATAGTCGTGAACGTTGATGATGCCGTTGGCATTCATATCGGCCGCCAACAAGGCATAGTAGGAACTACCCATATTGGCCATTTGTGAAATGCCCAACTTAACCTGTGCCGGGTTGGTAAAATTGTGGGGAGTTAGATTAGGTAGAGTTACCGTTGCTGCACTCATTACCGCCAAATGATTTCGGGTGCTGATAGATATATAATAAGGTGCATTTTGGGTTAGGGTATAAAACAGCACTCCATCTGGGGCATTATCCAAATCGGCTATCGTTCCGTTTTGAAGTAACCAAGCTGCTCGGCGTTCAACTATTTGGGTTGGGTTAACGGGGTTGCGCACTTCTACCAATACCCAGTCGGTAACATTGGAAGGAATGTCGGAAGCGTTGACGACACTTTCCTCACCGTTATAGTTCCAAGGCGGGCGGTTAAAGGGTTGTTGTATCGGTAAGAGGTTATTGGTGCGCAGCGTATTGTGCATTTGTCCTCCGGTGGTGTATGCCCCTTCCAATAACACTTGTGCCTGAACTCTAACCGGAGGGATATGAGTAGGACAAACAGTGTATTCACCTGCCAGAAAACGCACCTTTGCAGGAATTGTTCCACTGTTGAGTGCATTAGGATAACCGATAGTCGGCCAAGTACCGGCGATGTTCCAAAAATCGGGTGCTTGGCTGAGGTAATAGGAAACGTCTGATACCGTACCTGTCCCGGCGGGGGTAACCGTTCCTTTAATATTGTTGCCGTGTTGGATGTGATTGCTGCCAACGATGGTATAGAATCCTTGAAGAAAGGCAGTACTTGTTACTTCGTTGCCTACAAAATGTTGCATGTTAGAACCCGATGAGGTCATGTAAATACCATAGGTGGTAAACCGGTTTCGGATCATGGTATTGTAAGGTCCGGTTGGTCCCCAATAATCGTCAATCCAAAACAATTCGCAGACATTGCCCTCAAACAAATTGGCAAACGCATAATGACCGTGTAAGGAGATATCGGCAGCAAAGTTGTAAGGGATTTCGCTCCTGTAGCCATCAAAAGCATAGTTGTATGCCAGCACATTGCCGTTAGCCCCTTGTTTGATAGACATAGCATGACGAAGGTGTTCAAAAACATTGTTGGCAACCAAACACTGTCCGCTGTGGTGGTTCAACATGACTCCATATCCACGCGTACCACTGCCATCGTAAGTAAAGGCGTGGTGGAAATAGCAACCGGTAACTTCTATGTCCGTACTGGCGGTAATTGATAAGTGGGCACCTACACTTTTGTTGCTGTGTACCCCTTTTATCCAACAATTAGCCGTAAAATTAAAACTGATGTTGTAACCGGCACCGGTGTTGCTATCGGCAAGACGCTCCATATACAGACATTCAATTCCCACGTTATTGGCAGGAACTATCGGGCGAATTCTGGGAGAAAAGCTGGCATCATAATCAATGCGAAGGGCGTAAGCGAGTTGCAACACGTTGCCCTCTTTACCCGATATCTTAACAATTTGACCTTTGGAATTATCTGCCCACGAAGCAGGGGCAGTATCCCAAGCGGGGTTATTGTCCTGTACCAATTCGGCATAACCGCCTATTGTAAAGGCTGTGGCATCGGCTACGGTAATAGCGGTAGAGCCTTTAGTATAACCCGATGAAATGGCGGTAAAACTACCCGTTGCCGAACCATTAACGTTAATGCCATAAGCCCCTGAACTGGCTTGGTCAAACAATAAACGAGAGGTTTGTGCATTCTCGCCTCGAAGTACTACACCAGATGGTAATGAAATGGTGGACAGAAGCCGGTAATTACCCGCCGGAACATATACCACACCTGCTGAACCACTCAAAGAAGCTATAGCAGCCGCTATTGCCGGAGAATCATTTGTCGTGCCATTTCCGGTCGCTCCGAAATCCATTACATTCACCACCGTCAGGGGATTGGGCAGTAAAAAATCAAGACCTGCAATACTCCAATCCACTTGCCTGTTTATGGGTACTACCTGTGCAGAAGCCTGTAAAGTGTATAATAAAACAAGCAGCCAAAATAACTTTTTCATAGTTGAGTGCGTTTAAACTTGAATGCGGCAACAATTTTAAGCCTTTTATGCGAAAAATTGTTTTTTACATTAGTTTGATTTGCCAAAAGGCTTTAATTTTACGAGGCAGGTTAAACTATTGCCCAATTGTTATATCTATTTACAGTTGTCGTATGTCTAAACCATAATTATTTTTCCATCCCTTCCCCCACATGAAACAGTCCTACTCTTTACACGCGTTAGTCTTTATGATTTTTTGCAGCAGTGCAGCCCTCGCCTTTACCGTTTTGCCTCAAAACGATTGGGAAATTGCTAAAAATCAAAACGGCATCAAAGTTTTTACCCGAAAAAATAGCGGCGAAATGAAAGAATATAGAGGTGAAACGACTATAGCCGCCTCTATAGATGATGTGTTCAACTTGCTCAACAAATTTGAAAACTATGCTTCTTGGATGCCCAGTTGTTTGGAAAACAAGGTCATCAAGCGAATTTCGGAAACAGAACTATATCAATACAACGTTACCGATGCCCCTTGGCCGGTAAGCGATAGAGACAGCGTAATCAAAACAAAAATTACCAAACAAACATCGGGAGTCATCATGATAGAGTTATCTGCCGCGCCCGATTATATTCCCGAAAAGAGCGGACGGGTACGCGTACCGAGTTTTAAAGGTTATTGGAAACTGACACCCAAAGATGCCAATAATACACAGGTAGTTTACGAAGGTAAGCCTAGTGCAGGCGGCAGTATTCCTGCATGGTTGGCCAATTCATCAGTCATAGATGTGCCTTTTAATACTTTAGCTGAAATCAAATCGCGCTTAGCTAAGAAAAAGTAAGGAGGCATTGAAATAATGTGGTGATATACTATAAGTATAGGTCGCCATAAAAATCACTAAAAACAAAACTCGGTCATAATGATTAGTACAAAAAACATAAGCATTGCAGTATTGATGCTGTTTGCTTTTGCCCTATTGGGAATTAGCGCCTCGACCAATAGCGGTAGTTGGCAATTGGCAAAAGAGAAAGATGCTATCAAGGTGTTTACCCGCCCTTCTGCATTGGGTAGTCTTAAAGACTCCAAAGGGGTGATGCAGATAAAAGCATCGGTTGATGATGTGATTCAACTCCTTAGCAAGTTTGATAATTACACTAAGTGGATGTATAAGTGTTCGGAAAGCAAACTGTTGAAACGTGTATCAGAAACAGAATACTATGTTTACACTGTAACCGATGCCCCTTGGCCGGTAAGCGACCGCGACCTGATTAGCAAGGTGAATGCCGAAAAAAAAGCCGATGGAACAGTTTCTTTAAAGCTAACGGGGGTTAAAGATTATATACCCGTAAAGCCGGATAAAGTACGCGTTCCCCGATTTAGCGGTTTATGGCAAGCAAGTCCTAAATCAAACGGAATGGTAGAGGTTACTTACCAATTAGAATCCGATCCGGGCGGATCGTTACCCGATTGGGTTGCCAATGCCACAGCCACCGACATACCGTATTTCACCCTATATGAAATGAAAAAATTGTTGGAAAAATAGGAGACGATGCTTCGCTCAATCATAGTCATTGGGTATCTGCTATTGGTAAAGTTCTAACTACCATACAATCTATTTGCACTAAACTTGAAACGAAGTTTCAGGTATAAAAAGAAACCCCTCCTAAAGAAAAATAGGAGGGGTTTCTTTTTATTGAATTTGTTGTTTTCATTTGTCCACCAGATGAAGCCATAGCCTTATAACTTCTTGCAGGTCTTTACCTTTCTTCTCCACATCTTCCATTGTTTTAAAAGCGGCAAGTCGCCTGCCGTCTGTATAGTCGCCTTCGAGAAGTCCTGTCGTATCGTTGATGTTGGCACCTGTCGGAAAAACCAACAAAGCAACACCTTTGCGGATATTCATGACAACGATGTCGCGTTTGTACTCCTTCGGATCGAAGGGTTTCATTTCCCCTTGGTAGAAAAAACTTGGTGAATTCCATTTTATCTGTTCACCCACTTCTTTGTCGGTGGATAGAATAAGATTTCGAATTGCTTCAATCATTTGGGCAAATTCGGGTTCCAATTTATGGATAAATGCGGATACACTTTGAGGGTCATTGATGTCTTTTGACTTTGCCATATTGAGGTGAATTATAAAAGTATTGCTTTTTCATAATTGAACAGGAAGGAATGTTTTGGCTCATATTAAGGTAAATTTATCATGGGATGGATATTTCCATACTTTCAAACAAGTTGTTTTGAAGCAGGCAGGCATGATTTGAACAGACAAATATAAACAGGTTTTGTATTCAATAATGTATCTCAACTCCTTTTAAAAAGTTGATGCCTTTTATGTAAATACAAATCCTGCAAAGATTCCCCTATCCATGCAGCCGGAATCATCCTTATTCGCTGATACCCCCCCCTCAAAATAATTCAAAAAAAATTTCGCGCCGGTGGTTACGAAACTCCGTCCCGATGTACCAACCAACGAAAACAGAAAGCCAACAAAAATCAAAAACAAAATCAACTCATAAAATTTAACAAAAACCAAAAAACAAAACAAACACCATGAAAAAGTTAATGAATTTCGCAGCAGTCGCTATCGCTCTTATGAGCAGTTTCTTTGCAGTATCTAATGTGAATGCACAACCTACGGGTATTGCAACACCGACCCTAACACCGGCACAAGTGGTGAACTATGTCGTTCAAAACTACAACACCGTATCGTTTACCATCGCCACCAACGAAACCGCCGATGCCAAAATCATCCCCATCAGTACTTGGGCAACAGGCAGTATGACCAAAACCAACGCCGCTTGCAAATCGCTTAAAAGCGCACCTGTAAACCGCTACCACACACAAGACGAATACACAGACGGTTTGTTCGAGCAACAAGACCAAGTAGAATTGACCCTTTTGGGCACAGGTTGTGCGGGTCAGGCCACGTTGAAAAGAGGTGCTACCGTGTTCAACATCACCATTATGGGCGTTATCAAAGGTGCTCCCGGTGTTGGCGGAAAAGACACTTACCTGCTCTTCGGCACTTACGGAAACGGTAAAAGCTTTATCACCATCAGTTTGTGGAACTTCATTCCAGTAGGATAATCAATTCTCAACAATCCTTTTTGTCAACAGCCTCCGACAGTTTTTGTCGGGGGCTGTTTTGTTTATACCAATTGCGATTGCAGTATGGTTATGCCCGTCTAAATATAAGTGTTGTTTGTTCCCGCAGATTACGCAGATTTTCGCTGATATTTTTTTGGAAGAAATCCAGATTAGTTTGGAGAGAATGAGATGATGTCAGTATTTGCCAGCAGAACAATGTACCTAAATAGTTGCCTTTAGTCTTCTGTCTTAAGTCTTGTTTTAAAACCAATTGAGATTGCTGTGTGGTTGCTGGCCTAAAGTCTTTTGATACAGGGTTTGTCTCAACAAAATATGGAACTCGAAAAAATAGAACGCGGATGACACGGATGCAAGCAACGCGGATGACACGGATTTTTTATAGTAATAAAGAAGAAAATCCGCGAATATCGGCGTTTGAAAATCTGCGTCATCCGCGTTCTAAAATAGATCATTTAAAGAGGTAAATACACAGATTGGTAACACTTTATACCAATTGCGATTGCAGTGTGGTTGCCTGTCTTTAGTCAAAAGTCTTATGTCTTAAGTCTTTTTCGGCGTGTACCTAAAACCCGCTTTTTATGTTGGACAGTTTAGTTAGACACACTAA
>CALCIK010000072.1 GCA_937907475.1 uncultured Bacteroidota bacterium
AAAAGCACTACTTTGCATCACTGGGGCAAACATACGAGGTAATAAGGTTGATGATTGGAAATTACTCTGTTACTAAGGTTTCGTTGACAAATTGATTACCAAACTTTATCGCGATTTTGTAAAGGTAAATTATGACATTAGTTCACAGATTGTTAACGAACTATTGTTAAAGGATAATCCCCATCCCATTAGAAGGATTCTTACAACACCGTTACACTGACATTCCCCGTACCCGATCCACTCCATTGCACCTGTATAACCGGAGTGCCTTGCCCGCTGATGATTACCCCGCTGATTACCGTCCATAGATAAGTTGCGCCGGCAATAGGTGGGGTGGAGTAGGTAAAATATCCGTTGATACAAGCCGTTGCTGTGCCGCTTATTACGGGAGCAGCCCCCGAAATGGCATTGGCCAATTGGTTGAGATAACATTCCAAATTGGTATAACCCGCCAAACCGGTGAGCGCAACCGACAGATTGGTGCCGTTATGGTCGGCAACGCTAAGGTTCAGGCCATTGGCGGTCTCCCATACATCGGGCATCCCGTCGTTATCGGTATCAAGCGGTGCGGTTGGTGGTGAGGAAAAGTCGAGGAGAAAAGCATCGTTGTAAAAATCAATTCCATTGACGGGGTTAGTGGCTATGATGCCGCTGACAAGCGGTTGCAGCAGCCGTCTGTCCATCTGATTTCGACGTTCGGGACTATGGTTGTTAAAAGCCCCTACGTTACAGGCAAGGTAGTTGACCAATTGCGAAGTAGGGGTATAGCTGATGCTGGGATAGTTCAAGCGGGTGGGCAGCAAGGTTGCGACCCCCAAGTCGGTATTGGGATGGTAGAGGTTAAAGTCGTTGCAACAATAGAACAAACCATAGTCCGACAGGGTGGGGTAGAGGTTGAAGGTATTGCCGCCGGCAAAAATCTGATTGCCGGATACGTCTAAGAAGTTGTGGTTAAACATCGGGCCGCCGTAGCTGTTTCGGGCAACGGTATGGTTGTTAACAAAGTTCATGCGCACCTTATGATCGGGCGAATCGGGATTAGACGGCGACATGCCCGGACTGTACCATATTTGAATAGGCATATCCCAAAACAAATTGTTCGAGAGTTCGGTGCGTTGAGGATTTAACAGGCAGTCTTGGTCGGCAGGGGCTTCGGCACTGATTTCGCAACTCATTTCGGGCATACGCCCCCCAATCCGATTCCAAAGGCAATGATGAATGGTGATGCTGTCTAACCGGTGATTGCTGACCGAATAATTCATCAGCATCCCGCCAAGGGGATAGTGGTCGCCAAGGGTTTCGGCAAGCATACTGTTTTGGATGGTAATGTTGGAAGATCGGGAAATCTGCACCGCCTCGTCGGTGGCATTGGCAAAAGAGCAGTGGTCAATCACCACCCGATGAGCCGCATCTAATCGCAACGCATCGTCCAAAATCCATCCCGTTCCCGGTCTTACGCCCGCAGTATTGGGACGCGAGGACAAATGACGGATGATGAAGTTTCGGGCACTTCCTTCGGGTTCGTACCAGTCGTCCGCCACAATGCCCCGAACGATAATGCCTCCGGGCGAGGTTTGCCCGGCAATATAGCAATCGCCATACAAGATTTCGGCCGCACAATCAATGATGCCGCTCACTTTAAAAAGGATGTATTTAGAGCCGGGAGTTGCCAACGCCGCATTGAGCGACCCTGCACCCGTGCAGTTTAGATTGGTTACATAAATCACCTGTCCACCACGTCCGCCCGATGTTTGTAATGCGCCAAAGCCTTGCGCTTCGGGAAATGCGGGAATTTGCGCCAATGCAGTTGCTATTCCAAAGATGTCAAAAGCGAAGAGTAACAACAAAGCGTAGGTGCATTTTTTCATTGTAGTTTCAGGTTTGTTTTTTTGGACGAATGTTTTATGCGAGCAATATTAGTGGTTAATATTGAAATTACAGCAAGATTGCGAGCGAAATTGTTTTAACTAATCACGTAACTATTTAGACACATTGTTCTGTTGGCAAATACTGACATAAGCTCATTCCCGCCAAACTATATTTGATTTCTTTCAAAAAAAATTGTCAGCGAAAATCTGCGTAATCTGCGGGACCAAACTACACATGATTTCTTTCAAAAAAATTGTCAGCGAAAATCTGCGTAATCTGCGGGACCAAACTACACATGATTTCTTACAAAAAAGTTATCAGCGAAAATCTGCGTAATTTGCGGGACCAAACTACATTTGATTTCTTTCAAAAAAAATTGTCAGCGAAAATCTGCGTAATCTGCGGGACCAAACTATATTTGACTTCTTACAAAAAAGTTATCAGCGAAAATCTGCGTAATCTGCGGGACCAAACTCCATTTGACTTCTTACAAAAAAGTTATCAGCGAAAATCTGCGTAATCTGCGGGACCAAACTCCATTTGATTTTTTTCAAAAAAAATTGTCAGCGAAAATCTGCGTAATCTGCGGGACCAAACTACACATGATTTCTTTCAAAAAAGTTATCAGCGAAAATCTGCGTAATCTGCGGGACCAAACTATATTTGACTTCTTTCAAAAAAGTTATCAGCGAAAATCTGCGTAATCTGCGGGACCAAACTACACATGATTTCTTTCAAAAAAGTTATCAGCGAAAATCTGCGTAATCTGCGGGACCAAAAGACACAACTATTCAGTTTCGGTGAAGCGTTGATATTACCTGCAATTGACGACTCGGTAATCCTATCAAATATCGAATAAAGGCGGTATCTTGTTGGCAAATTTACCTGCGATGTTTGAGAAATTAACCGTGATTGAACTGGCGAGCGTGTTAGCCGGCCCCGCCGTGGGGATGTTTTTTGCCGAAATGGGGGCGAGGGTAGTCAAGATAGAATATACGCATAGCGGTGGAGATATTACCCGCACCTGGAAGTTGCCTGAAGAATCCCCTGATGCCCTTTCCGCTTATTATTGCAGTGTCAATTGGCAAAAGGAAATTTTATACATAGACTATCTAATTTCCGAAGAGCGCAATCGGGTTTATGAACTCATCGAACATGCAGATGTGGTGATCACCAATTTTAAGTTGGGCGATGATATCAAATTTGATATGGATTATGCCACCCTTCACCAATTGAACCCCCGCCTCATTTATGGGCAACTTACCGCTTTTGGACCGGAATCAAGCAGAGTAGGGTTTGATGTGGTGCTTCAGGCAGAATCGGGTTTTATGTACATGAACGGAACACCTGAAAGCGGGCCATTAAAAATGCCGGTTGCCCTGATTGATCTATTGGCAGCCCATCAATTGAAACAAGGGATTTTAGCCGCCTTGTGGCAACGCGAACAAACGGGCAGGGGATGTTTGGTGCATGTATCTTTGTTCGATGCCGCCGTTTCTGCCTTAGCCAATCAGGCCACTAATTGGTTGATGTGCGGTCATATCCCCCAGCCTATCGGCTCTCTTCATCCCAATATTGCCCCTTACGGCGAGGTGTTTGCTTGTGCCGATGGTAAAAGCATCGTGTTGGCAATAGGTAGCGATAAACAATTTGCCGCCTTATGTCAAATCCTGAATTTACCCCAACTTCCGAAAGATGAGCGATTCAAAATCAATGCCTTGCGGGTAAAAAACAGAATGGCGTTGCAAGCAGTTTTAGAACAAGCCTTTAAGCAATTTCCCTTACGGGATGAACTGCTCAGCGAACTCATCAGCCACCAAGTGCCGGCAGGCGCTATTCGGAATTTATCCGAGGTATTTTCCCTTCCCGAAGCGCAAGCCTTAATACTGATAGAACAAACTCAAACAGGACAGATGACCCAACGGGTGAAAACGGCAGTATTTGAGTTAAAGCAATAGCAAAGTAACTTAGTTATACCGGATACCTATTTACAGTATGACACTTGCACCTTATAGTGGAGCACTTGCATCTTATAGTGGAGCACTTGCACCTTATAGTGGAGCATTTGCATCTTACAGTATGGCACTTGCATCTTACAGTATGGCACTTGCATCTTACAGTATGGCACTTGCATCTAACAGTATGGCACTTGCATCTAACAGTATTGGAATTGTATCTAACAGTATTGGAATTGTATCTAACAGTATGACACTTGTATCTAACAGTATTGGAATTGTATCTTACAGTATGGCACTTGCATCTAACAGTATTGGAATTGCATCTAACAGTATTGGAATTGCATCTAACAGTATTGGAATTGTATCTAACAGTATGACACTTGTATCTAACAGTATTGGAATTGTATCTAACAGTATGACGCTTGTATCTTACAGTATGACACTTGCATCTTACAGTATGGCACTTGCGACTTACAGTCTTATCGGTTGCTAAGAATGGGATATCCATGAAACCCTCCGGCAATTTTCATATTGTTTTGTATAAAACAAAAAACAGGTTACATTTGACCCACACAATTAAACTCGGTTAGTTATGGCATCAGCAGGTTCCCGAATGCCCGGCGGCATACCCTATATTATTGGCAACGAATTTGCCGAGCGTTTTAGTTACTATGGCATGAAAGCCATCTTGGTGGTGTTTATGACTCAATATTTAACCAATGCAAGCGGCGATCCGGACTATATGAGTGACCCTGATGCCAAATACTATTACCACTTGTTTGGTGCTGCCAATTATGCATTCCCCTTGTTGGGTGCCATCTTGGCGGATGTTTTTTGGGGTAAGTATCGCACCATTATTTGGTTATCCTTGGTCTATTGCTTGGGGCATTTGTTTTTAGCCATAGACGATACCCGCATCGGACTTTTCTTCGGGTTAATGTTTATCGCAATCGGTTCGGGGGGTATCAAACCCTGTGTATCTGCTAACGTGGGCGATCAATTTTCGGAAAAAAACAAAGATTTACTCGATAAAATCTTCGGCTACTTCTATATTTCCATCAATATGGGAGCATTTCTTTCGATGCTGCTCACCCCTGTTTTGCTTTACAAATACGGCCCCAGTGTGGCGTTTGCGGTGCCGGGTGTATTGATGTTTCTCGCTACGGTATTGTTTTGGATGGGGCGTAAAAAGTTTATTCGAGTGCCTCCGGTCGGAACTAAACGCTACTTAGAAGCCCTTCGAAGCCCGGAAGGGATGAAAGCCATGGTTAACCTCATTCCGATTTACACTTTGGTGGCCGTATTTTGGTCTTTATTTGAGCAAACCGGTTCATCGTGGTTACTCCAAGCTCAAAAAATGAACTTGGATGTCAATCTCGGATTTACCCAATTTAAATTATTGGCTTCGCAAATACAATCAGTCAACTCCCTATTGATACTATTCTTCGTGCCGCTTTTTGCCTTCGTCGTCTATCCTTTTCTCAAGCGTTTTACCCCCCTTACCGGACTTCAGAAGATTACCATCGGTGTCGTATTAGCAGCGTTATCTTATGTCATCTGTGCTTTTGTCGAAACCCTCATTCAAGCCGGCCAAACGCCTTCTATATTATACCAAATGTTTGCTTTTGTCATGCTCACCGCAGCAGAAGTGATGGTATCGGTTACCGCATTAGAGTTCGCCTATACCCAAGCACCCAATCAACTCAAGTCTTTTGTGATGAGTTTTTACCTCCTGTCTGTTTCGGCAGGTAATTTAATCGCTGCTTTTGTCAACGGCTTTATCCAAAACCCCGATGGCACTCCTAAAATTAACGATGTAACTTATTTTCTATTCTTTGTAGGGTTGGCACTTGTATCCGCATTGGCTATTTTTCTCTATTCTTTGATATACAAAGAAGAAGCCTACCTCCAAAATGTTGAAGAGGTAAAAGGCGAAGAAGCTGCTCTTGGAGGGTAAGTACTGCATCAATGTTTGTTTACTATGCTATAAGTTGAACAAAATCAGGCTTTTATCTTAACCAAAAAAGGGGAAGATCAAAGTTCATATCCCATACTTTGAACACTTTAGTATAAAAGGTGTTTTACTGTTTTTTATTTTCAAAAGTTGCTTTTGCAACTTACCACAACTTACCGTTACGTGGTAATAGTATTATTTGTATATTTGCGGGCAATTCGTCCCCCAAACCATTTTCCACACACTCAACCCGATTTAATCACCCACTCCTAATGTCCCACGTCAAACCTATTAAATTCAATGCGTGCATACATTATTCATCTTCTCACAACCATAATATATTTTCTATGAAATCAGCTACCATACTTATGTTTGTTATGGGGTTGCTGTTGTTTCAAACAGTTAGCGCACAGCCCTATTCGGTAGGCACTACCACCATCACTTTTTTTGATGCGGCCCGCAACCGGAATGTACCTGCCGATATAAAATATCCTGCAAACAGTGCCGGCAGTAATGTAACAGTAGCCAACGGACAATTTCCAACGGTCGTATTTGGCCATGGCTTTCAGATAGGAGTGGGCGGTTACCCCAATATTTGGAATACCCTAGTACCACTTGGGTATATTGTGGTCATGTGCAATACCGAAACCTCTCTTTCGCCCAACCACCCGACATTTGCTGCCGACTTGTCGTTTTTGGTCAATGCCATGTTAGCGGAGAATGTGCTTGGCACTTCTTTGTTTTTTAACAAAGTTGCCCCCAAAGCTGCCGTCATGGGACATTCGATGGGCGGCGGGGCTGCTCATATAGCCGCATCGTTAGGCAATCCCAATATTACTACGCTCGTCAGCCTTGCCGCAGCAGAAACCTCCGGCGTTTCGGCCATTAGCGTTTCCAGTTCTATTACCATCCCCTCTTTGGTCATTGCTGCTACCGAAGATTGCGTTACACCGGTAGGCACCAACCAAGTACCAATGTATCAAAACATCGCCGCCACCTGCAAAGTGTATTACGAAATTACCGGTGGCGCACACTGTCAATTTACCAATGGTGCCGGTGTTGCTTTCTTGTGCTATTTTGGCGAAGGGGTTAGTTGTGGCAGTTATGGTCCTTTTGTCTCTCTTTCTGTTCAGCATCAAAAGATGTTTGATGCCATGATCCCTTGGCTCAATACTTACTTAAAAGGAAGTTGTACTGCTTGGACAAATGATTTTCAGACTTTGCTCAACACCGGTACGGGATTTACCTACCAAATAGCAGATGCCGGATGTAGTGCCAATCTGCTACAAGCTTATGCGGGTGCAGATCAAACCGTATGCGGCGGAACTGTTGTTACGCTTTCAGCTACGGGCGGCACGGGATATGCGTGGAACACGGGTCAAAACGGACCAACCATTCAGGTAACGCCCTTGCAAACCACCTTGTACAAAGTAACGGTTTCTAATGCCTTGGGTTGTAGTGCAAGCGATCAGGTTCAGGTCTTTGTAACCCCCGCCCCAACTGCCAATGCCGGTATGGACCAAACCATCTGTGCCGGACAATCGGCTACTCTAACCGCAACCGGTGGCGGCACTTACGCTTGGAGTAACGGACAAAGCGGCTCAACTAATGTGGTTTCTCCCTCGGCAACCACCACTTATACTGTAACCGTATCCGATGCCACCACCTGCACCGCGAGCGATGCCGTAACCGTTACGGTGAATAATTGCAGCAGCGGCATCATCGTATCGGTAAAGGTGATGTTGCAAGGAGCTTATAACCCCGCCACGCAATTGATGAATACGACTTTGCGCAGTTTGGGACTCTTGCCGGTATCACAGCCTTACGCCTCCTTACCTTGGCTATACTTAGGCACCGAAAATGTGGGCAGTCCGCAAAATTTCCCGCTTAATACAGTGGATTGGGTGCTTTTGGAAGCCCGAAATCCCGCCACCGGCTTAATCTTGGAACGGCGGGCAGGGCTGCTGTTGTCAAACGGTCAAATAGTAGATGCAGATGGTGTTACCCCAACCGGAGTGCGGTTTACCGCACTCGCTCAAAACGGGGAATACTTTTTTGTTGTCCGTCATAGAAATCATTTGGCGGTCATGAACCGACAACCCCTTTTAGTGCCTAATATAAGTGCCCCATTAGATTTTACCATTTCGGGCAATGAACTGGGCAGCAACCAATTGGTCAATTTGAGCGGGATTGTCTTTGGTCAATTTGCCGGAGATACCAATGCCAATGGTGTTATCAATTTACACGACTTTAACCTTTTTTTCCTCAGCAACGGTTCTACCGGCCAATATCTTGGCGGCGACTTTGACTTAGATGGCGACGTTGATGGCAGCGACTTTTTAATATTCCGGCCCAACGCACGAGTAACGGGTATAAACGATATAAGACAATAATTTCGACCTTTAGGTGAATTATTTTAGTGAGTTTGTAGTTGTAACTGAAAAAATGCCTATTTTTGTGTCGTATTTAGGAGTTGGGCTCTTAGCTCAGTCGGTTAGAGCAGCGGACTCATAATCCGTAGGTCCGGGGTTCGAGCCCCTGAGGGCCCACTTTAAACAGCAAACCTTGATTATTGCTTGCGTAATAGTCAAGGTTTTTTTATTTCGTATCATTTTGCTTTTTACAACTAAAGACCGCTACTGAACTATTTTTTCGAGTTATTTGAAAATGTTAAATGAAGTTTTTATCTTGCGGTAAAAAAAAGAAATAATTTCTTAACCTTGTAACACTTAATCTGTTTTTACTCGTTAAATGATTGGCTATATGTTGTCAATTACCAATTTTCTAACCCAAATCCTCAACCATCACTCGAACTATGTCTCCTATTCACCACTACGACCCCAATTCAACCGACTTAAACCAATTTCCGGATATTAACCAACTGCCTAATGTACTGTATGGGTGCAGGTTTAAAAACCCGGCATCTGCCAAGGGGGTTGCTGCTTTTATCCAATTTCTCAGCAAATCTAAAATCGAGGAACTTTACGCTCAATATAAACCCGCAGTTTCTTTGTTCGGCAGGTTGCTTTCCGGTTTCAGCAAAGTTTATACCACCGAACTGCAAAAATTGCAATTGCAAACCATCGCCAAATATATGGCGGAAGCAGTGGTGGTGCAAAAAGAAAAACTCACCGACTTATCGCTACTCTCTCACAACTTGGCTACTTTAGCACCTGCTGCCCATAAGGCATTGGTCAATAAAATTATTGCCGAGGTAGATTTGCCTTCTCAAATCCAAATACCCCTGAGCCGCGGATTCTTGCCTTTTATCAAACAAATCAAGCGATTGGCGGTAGAGCAAAAAAACGAGCAATACGATAAAATCTCCAACGACATTACCGCTTTGGTGTTCCAACTTCCCGTTGCCAATGTTTTAGAGCGATACAATAATATCGAACTCAACCGTGTGCTTTGGGAGTTGCTCCAACTCGACCCTGAAGGCTTGAAGACTTGGATTCATAGTGTTGAATCGGCCGTTTGGCTAGAAAAAATCAAACGCGAGGCGAATAAAGATGCCTTGTTCCGTTTGTTATGGGTTTTTTACCACACCGATTTCCACCTCTCCCGTGCCTTGGCAAATTACGTGTTCAAACGCCGCTACGAAAACAGCCGAATCCGCACACAGGCCGAGGACGTGCCCTTGCTTGGGTTTTTCCTCAATGTTTTTCGGTTTCCGGTCAAAACCTTAGTGCCGCATACTTCTGAAATTGCTTTCCACATTTCTCGAAACGCCTATACCTTGAGCCATATCGCTTTTGCGGTTCATTTTATCGAAGCAGGCAACCCCCGCTTAATTAATTCTTTCAGGAATTATCTATCTGAATTGTCCTATGTAGAAAACCCGCTTTTTGCTTGGAACAGTTTGGTAGAAAGTTATCCTATTGCTGCTACCCGCCCCTTTTTGCTAAAGGTGCTTGGTCAGTTTAAACTCCCTTATGAGCCGCTTTCTACTTTTAAATTGATAGAGCGAAACTTGGTAAATGCAGAAGCCTTTAGTGCCGCTACTCCTTTCGACCGCTCGATGTCTATCTGTTTTAATCCCGAAGATCCTACTTCCTTGTTTAAGCAAGAAGATGTTGCGCGCACATTCATGCAACTTTTTTACGAGTCCAAAGGTTGGCCGCTTCCCGAACAAACCTCCTAACGGTTTTGGAAATAAGCACCGTAAACGATATTCCATACCCAGACTAAAAGCAAAAAGCTACCCTGTTTCATCCAAAACAAGGTAGCTTTTTTATGTGGGCTTATTGGATAATCAGCCGGTTTACCGTCAATCGGTTATACCGCAAAACTTTCACCACAGCCGCAGGTGCGGGCAGCGTTCGGGTTCATAAAGTAGAAGCCTTTGCCGTCTAAACCGCGGGAAAAATTGAGTTCGGTATCAAACAGATAGAGGAAACTCTTTAGGTCGGTTACTACCTTCACGCCTTTATCTTCAAAAACTTGGTCGGTGGGATGGGTTTGATTGTCAAAATCCATTTTGTAGGACAAGCCCGAACAGCCGCCCCCTACCACACCCACGCGCAGGAAGTAGTCATCGTCTAGGTTTGCCTGCTCTTTTAACTCGCGGATTTTGTCCTTAGCTTCATCGCTGATGTAAATCATGTTTATTCCTATTTAGGTGTCAATAGCATCCTTAATGACCGTTGTCATGCGACAGTTTGATACCGTCATTTGTGCAACAAGTCATCAGTGCGTGCCTATTTAGTGAACAATGCTTTCTTCAAATTTTACCGGCTCTAATCCGTTTTTTACGCGGTAGTCGTTGATTGCGGCTTTAATCGCATCTTCGGCCAATACGGAGCAGTGAATTTTTACGGGAGGCAAATTTAACTCTTCCACGATGTCCATATTGTCAATGGTCAAGGCTTCGTCAATGGTTTTGCCTTTGAGCCACTCGGTCGCCAAAGAGGATGAAGCGATGGCAGAACCGCAACCAAAGGTTTTAAATTTGGCATCGGTAATGATTCCGGTTTCTTCTTCCACTTCAATTTGCAGGCGCATCACGTCTCCACATTCGGGAGCACCGACTAAACCGGTTCCAACGTTTTTTTTGCTTTTATCAATCGTGCCCACGTTGCGGGGATTGTTGTAGTGTTCTAACACTTTATCGGAGTATGCCATGATAGGTGGTTATTTATAGTTGAATGAATACTTTGTTGTTAAAATGAAATTAGTGTTCTGCCCATTGGATGGATTTGATATCAATGCCTTCTTTGAACATTTCCCACAACGGGCTTAACTCCCTCATGCGGTTGACGGCTTTGGTTACATGCTCAATGGTGTAGTCTATTTGTTCTTCGGTGTTAAAACGTCCGAGGCTGAAGCGGATGGAAGAGTGTGCGAGTTCGTCGTCCAAACCCAGTGCCACCAACACATAAGAAGGTTCAAGCGAGGCAGAGGTACAAGCAGAGCCGGAGGACACGCCGATGTTTTTATTAAAGCCCATCATCAGCCCTTCGCCCTCTACGTATTTGAACGAGATATTGGTGATATGGGGTAAGCGGTGTTGGGTGTTGCCATTGATATAACTCTCTTCCAGTTTTACCAAGTTGGTTTCTAGCTTATCTCTTAGTTTAGAAAGACGTTCGGTTTCGGTCGCCATTTCCAGACGGCATAATTCGGCAGCTTTACCAAAACCTACAATACCGGGCACATTGAGTGTGCCGGAGCGCATTCCGCGTTCGTGTCCGCCGCCGTCTATTTGGGCGGTTACTTTTACCCTTGGGTTTTTGCGTCTGACGTATAATGCTCCGATGCCTTTAGGTCCGTACATTTTGTGGGCGGTAAAACTCATCAGGTCTATCCCCATTTTTTGAACATCCACCGGCACTTTACCTACTGCCTGAGTGGCATCTGTCATAAAAAGCGCACCGTGTTTGTGGGCAATACGAGCTATTTCTTCGATGGGTTGGAGGACTCCGATTTCGTTATTGGCGAACATGACCGAAACGAGGATGGTTTTGGGAGTAAAGGCTTTTTCTAATTCTTCGAGGTTGATTAGCCCATCTTCCTGTACGTCTAAATAGGTAACTTCAATGCCCTTCTTTTGCAGATTTTTGCAGGTATCTATGACCGCTTTGTGCTCGGTCTTAACGGTGATGATGTGATTGCCCTGACGGGAATACATATCGGCCACCCCTTTAATGGCTAAGTTAATAGCCTCGGTCGCGCCGGAGGTAAAGATGATTTCTTTGGGGTTGGCATTGACGAGTTGTGCAATTTGCTCGCGCCCGTAATCCACTGCTTCTTCGGCTGCCCAACCAAACGGATGGTTTCGACTGGCGGAATTACCAAATAATTCGGTAAAATAAGGCAACATGGCTTCCAACACACGCGGGTCCATAGGGGTGGTGGCACTATTATCGAGATAGACAGGTAATTTTAGTTCTTGCATAACGTTGAATTTTAGTACAAAGGTAACGCATGTTTTAAAATATAGTTCACCTTGTTTAGAATTTTTCTAAATAAAGATGGGCGTATTTTAGCTATCCTGTTGTTCCGAGAAATTTTTTCGGCTTTTGGATACTTTTATTGCCGGCACTTCAAAATTTGTGATTAGAAATGACGGACATTCACCGCTTTACAACAGACACTTTTCGCATAAAACGTGCTTGACGGGGTTTGAGATTTCGGGAGGAAGGATTGAAAACTCACTTGTTGCCCAACTATTCCTTTATTGGATTTTGGTCGAGCAGTTCAGCAATTTTTTTATCCCAACTGTAAAGGTCTTCTCTAAAATTTACCTCGTTGGTGTCGGGGTCTATAAAGGCGGAGTAGTACACCAAATAAATAGGTATTGGCGTTTTGAGCTTCACGGTGGTTTCTTTTTGGCTGTGAATCACATCTGCTATCCGTTTTTCGTTCCATGTCGGGTCGAATTGCAAGAGGTGACTAGCCAATCCGAGTGGGTTGTTCACCCGCACACATCCATGACTATAAGAACGCCGGCTGTTGTTAAACAAGTCTTTGGAAGGGGTGTCGTGAATATAAATATCGTAGGCATTTGGAAACATAAATTTGACCAAACCCATCGGGTTAAAGGCACTTGCGCCCTGCCTGAAATAGTATTGGCTTAGATCAACTTTCTGCCAATTAACCGTTGCCGGGTTGATGCTTTTATTTCCCTTAAACACTTTGATATCGTTGTTGATAAAATAGTTGGTATCGTAATCCACTTCTTTCATCAATTCGTTTTTGGCAATACTTGCCGGCATGTACCAGTAAGGGTTGAACACCAAATAAGTTATGGTATCTGCAAAAATGGGAGTAGGGTAATTTTCGCGCCCAACAATGATGAGTTCGCTATATGTTTTTTGCCCATTTTCAAACATCGTCAGGCGGTAATCGGGTAGATTGACCAAGACATAAGTGCTTCCCCATGTATCGGGTGCCCAACGCCATCGCTCTAAGTTGGCTTTAATCTGTGCTAAACGGTGTTGCGGACTGACATTTAACTCGTTCATCACATTACTGCGCACCAAACCATCGTAATAAAGACCATGCCTGCGTTGAAACAGCATCACCGCAGTTTCCAATTCTTTGTCAAAATAATCGGTCATCGGAGCATCGGGGCTAAGTTCTCCACTTAGTTGAAGGCGTTTGCGCAAATCAATAACCAAAGGGCTATAGTCGCCTTTTTGGAGCAGCAAATTCCATTTGGCAGTCAACTTACCCCATTCGGGCTGTTGCTCGAAATTATTGAGCAGTTGTTTTAACTGTTTATATTCGGGTTGTTGCGGCTCAAGGGCTTGGAGTGATTCGCATAAATTGGTATTCGATTGAAGTGTTTGCAACAAGTACAAAGGAATATTCAACGCTGTTCTCATCGGCTTCCAGGCGATGTCTAATTTTTCGGGATTGACCGCACCCGATTGCAAATGCGTTCCAAGCTGCAAATAAGCATCGGTCAACAGCAGTTCGAGGGTAATGAGCGTTTCTAAAGGGGTGGTTTCTTTATTTTCAGCCGCCAACATCAGTTGCTCGTCAATGGCATGACGGTGATAATGAGTGGAATTTAATCCGTTTGCATGGCTGATGCTTTTTAAACATCCGGCAAATTCAGACGCTCTTGCAGGTACGTAACGCCCAACCAACCAAACAGGGGCATAACCGCGCTGTACATAAAAATCTTTGATGAGTTCGGGCTGATAGACAGGTTCACCCGTGCTGAAACTCCGTTGGGTAGAGTCTTGAAATTGTGCAATCGTGCGTACCATGATGCCCGGCAAATCGCGGCTTTCAGACGATGTTTGAGCGTTCACGGCAGGTTGGCAAACCAAAGTAAACATACCAAGTAAGGCAGCGGCCAAGAACTTTAGGGTCGGAATAGGGGGGTATATCGTGCGGTAAGATAAAGCGATAGAGTGGGGTAGCATTTTATTTGTCAATTTGTTATAGCCTGTATAGAAAACAAAGCAGAATATACAGAGATGTTTTTTGCGTAAAAATAGGATGAATGATTAGTGGGCAAGTGCGTTCATATCGGCAATAAGTTGTTGAAAATAGGTAACCGATTGCAACAATCTGCTGCCGTACCACGAAAACATTTCACCGTTGACTAAAACAACCAACGAGTTGGGCACAAGTTCTTGGATAGCAGAAACGTGGTTTTGTTTAAACGGATAAGGTTCAGACGATAAAAACACCACATCCGGTTGGCAGGTTTGTAAAAAGGAAGCAGTCAATTCCGGGTAACGGGTTAGACTTGGCGGCAAGGCATTTGTAAATCCACAAACATTGGTCAGCATATCGTTGATGAATGTCTGATGTCCGGCAGCCATCAAGGGGGTTTGCCAAATTAGGTACAGCACCCGCAATGTACCGGAAGGCTTTGGTAAAGCGACAACACCCATTTGTATTTTTTCTGCCAATCGGGCTGCCTCGTGTGTTTTGTGAGTGATCTTGCCAACGGTTTGAATCATGAACAGCGCATCGGATAAATTGTTAACATCGCTCATCCACAAAGGCACGTTTTTTTCCAAAATTTCGATGCCTTCACGGGTGTTTTCTTCCTTGTTGCCGATGACCAAATCGGGCTGAAGCTGCATGATTTTTTCGATTGAAAAGTTTTTTGTGCCTCCGACTCTCACCTTATTCCTAAACCAATGATGGGGATGAATGCAGAACTTGGTTATACCGGCTACTTCTGTGTCAAGCCCTAAATCATAAAGCAGTTCCGTTTGTGAGGGCACTAATGAAACAATTCTACGGGGCGGGCAACCGATGCTTACTTCTCTGCCCATTTGGTCGGTAAAAACGGTCTGCATCTAAGGTTGATTGATTGGCGGGCAAAGCTACATCTAATTTGATAAAATACATAAATTGCGCAAATGCCGAATGTTTTGAGATGGCATTTTACCGATTGTTGCGGTCAATTATAAGAGTGAAATCAAGGTATCGGGTTTTATCCATTCCGGAAATCGGTTGTCCTCGAAATCAACCATTCATGGAAGGGATTGGCTGCTATTTTCGGTATTTAGACCGGCAGTTTGGGAACACTTACAGCAACAGTCCGCAACGGTTCTAAATTTAGAGCAACAAGTGGTTGTAGTCGTAACTTGCAAAATATGAGAAGAAGCATTTATTTGCGAAACCCAATTCACCCACTCCAACCCAACCGATGACGAAACGACAGAATGGCAACCTCCTTTCAAGCAAAACTACCTATCCGTTGCATCAAATCTTCCTAATCCCTATTGGAATAGGGAGAATGATTGACTTTGTAACCGCTTAACTTACCATGCCCAACCGATTTTGACTAATACGCTCTAGTACTAACGGCAGAAAATGTTTATAACCTTCCCTGTACTCTAGCCAAAATTAAGAACCCCAACAATAGAATGCCCCATAAAAGCCATGAACTTACAATCACCCCAAGTCCAACCGTATATCGCTCCTGCAACTCACCTAGCTGATAAGCCTTGTAAAGAAATACTAAAACAAACACGGAAGCAAGACCAAACCATTGCTTCATATAATATGGGTCTTGTCCAATTGCCCGTTTAATAAGAGCGGTGTAAATATAGAAGCAGGCCAGCAAAGTGGTACCAAACAGCAAACAATAGTATAATAAGCGTAGGGTAAAATTCATCTTATTGCCAGCGTAATGGACCGTTAAAAAATAACAATCCTATTAAAACGACAAGGAAGGCGACAACCCATGTTATTACCAAAGCAGAAAGTCCAATCAAATATCGTTCGCTGTTCTGGAGGATGTTGTAGGCAAAGTAAAGCCCTGTTCCAAAGATAATTCCTCCCAAACCCAAGATGATGGCTTCTGACTTTTTGCCATAAGCATCTAACCATATTTTTGCCGAACTGGCCAGTAGAAAAGCCATTGCTAAACAACTGATGCCGTACAAGACAAAAAATATGGTTTTAGTTAAAAAAAACATCTTGGTCAGTAGTTAGAGTTTGATGCGGAACCTTGTTTGACGGTCTGTAGGAGATTATCAAATTGAGTTTTATTCAAGGATTGGGGTCAGACCTTATTTTACCTCACCTCTCAATCACATCAGAACGATACAGAGGTGTTGGAAATAGAAAAGGCTTCTATGACAAAAGGTGTTTCCTCAAGGAATTACTGAGAGGAATCCTGCTGTTCCGGCGGGTTGTTTCTTACGGTGGTAACGGTTGTGGTGGAACCACATTCGCCAATGGCTTTTTCGGCGGCTAACTTGGCTATTTGCTCAACCGATTGAATTATCTTGCCTGCCGAAGGTCCGACAAAATCTAATTTGCAGAACAGAATGCCCGAGATAGGTTGTACCGAAGCATACACTTTTGAGTTGTTTTTTGCTTGATTGGACAACACATTGGCATAGTCGCTAAAACTCAAAACTACACTGAAACCGATGGTGAGTATGATTGCCCATAACAGGATGCCGATAGATTGGCTTAGGGTGCTGATATGGGTCGCTTTCATAAACATGGTAAACCCTTGTCCGATAACGAAGAAAAAGCCCAAGGCCATCAGGAAAACAAAGACAAAGGCTAGGATTGGGGTATAAAGAGCGTTCATGTTCAGCAGTCTTTCAAAAATACTACCGGCGATATAACTAAATCGTAGAGCGACTATAACGGCAAGGATGATTTGAATCATGGACCATACAGCACCCACAAAGCCTTGTTTGACACCTTTGTAAATGCCGTAACCCAAAACAGCAATGAAAGCAAGGTCTATTGGGTTCATAAGATTGAATTTAATTGATGAAATGTTGAAACAAAATGCAGGGCACTTAATTTTGTAACAATTCTTTGACCATTGCAGAAATCGCTCTGCCGTCTGCTTTGCCGGCAAGCTGCTTATTGGCCGCACTCATCACCTTGCCCATATCGGCAGGGGACTTTGCATCTACTTGTTCAATAATCGCTTGAAGGGCAGCTTTCAATTCATCGGAGCTAAGTTGTTTGGGAAGGTATCGTTCTATCACCGCAATTTCTTCGGCTTCTATTTGTGCCAAATCTTCGCGGTTCTGTTGTTGGTAGATGAGGAGCGAGTCGCGGCGTTGTTTGACCAATTTGGTCAATACTGCCAACTCGGTTTCGTCACTCATTTCGAGGCTTGCACCTTTTTCGGTTTTAGCGATTAGTATGGCGGCTTTAATACCTCTCAGACCTCGCAAGGTAGCTTGATCTTTGGCAAGCATTGCGGTCCTAATATCGTTGTTAATTTGTAGTTCTAAGCTCATGACGGGTTAAAAAGAATGGGGGAATGGGGTGAAAAATTGATTGAAAAGTCAATCAATCGTTTGCAGTAATCAGTTATGATTTTAAAGACGCTTATTTTTATTTACAAAGTTAGGATTAAATAACTCATTTATCAAAACATTTGTTCCACAAAAAGCAGTTTTGCCCAAAAAAGCATATATTTAGATCCCCTTTACAGCAGTTTCTCTACGCAGTTCCACAGGTTTACGGCAGATTGTTCCCAGTCGAACCTGTTCTTTTGAAGCCGTCCGTTTTCAATCAGTTGTTGACGCAGAGTGGGGTTGTGGTATAGCTGTGCCATTGCCAGATAGATACTTTCGACCGACAGGGGATTGACCAACAATGCCGCATTACCGGCCACTTCGGGCATGGAGGAGGTGTTGCCGGCGATGACCGCCGTTTCGGCACAAAAGGCCTCTACGATGGGTATTCCGAACCCTTCAAAGATAGAGGCATAGACCAAGGCGGTAGCTGCCCCCATGATTTTCGACAGTTCCTCAATTTGCAGATGCCCTAAAAAAACGACTGCGTCTTTGTGTTGCATGGCCTTGTAGGTGGCCAAGGCTTCGTGGCATTGCCATGCTTGGCGACCGGCTATTAAAAACTTTGCACTACAATTCCCTTGACTTTTAAGCCGGTCAAAAGCGCGCAGCATATTGGCCAAATTCTTGCGCGGGTGAATGGCTCCTACAAACAGAAAGTAGTCTTTCCCTTGTGCGTATTGTGTTTTTACCGCTTGTTTGGCAATATCGGTCAGGGGTTGGTAAATGCGATTGACCCCATTGTAAACCACCTCAATCTTTTGTTCCGCAATGCCGTAGGTGTTTACTAAATCTTGTTTTGTGTAGGAAGATACGGCGGCAATGCTGTCAGCCCTTCGGGCATACCGTTGTGAATAATATTGGTAGTATTTGCGGGTTAAATAGGGCACTTGTTCGGGGTAATGTTCAAATGCAATATCGTGGACAACCAAAGCTGTTTTCACTTTTGTACGGAGGGAACAAAACCCGTCTGTTGACAAAAACACATCTGCTTTTACCTGCTCCAATGCGCGAGGGATGGCCCACTCAAACCATGTGTACCAAAGAAAGGGATGCCGTGCCGGAGGGAAAACCACTACCGGTTCTATATTGCCGGAAAAAATAAATTCTTTGTTATATGGACGGTCAAACAAAAATACAAACCGGTGTTCGGGGTGGTTTTGGGTCATCCGTTTCAGGGTTTCGCAGGTAAACCTTCCTATTCCTTCTAAGCGTTTGCTCAGCAAGAAACGGGTATTGACGGCTATGATTTTTGATGACATGTAGGTAAATGCTTTGTTTAACCGCAAGGTTCGCAGGAAATTTGCATCAGTTAACCGGCTTTGGTTAATGCGTTTGTGCTATTTGCGGTTTTTTTAAAGGGCTGCAAAGATACGCATTCAACAGCAATATGTTGTTTTGTAGGGGCAAATGCGTAACTTTGCCCTTATGCAACCCAATTTATTTGCTCCCGATGCCTCCGACCCTTCGGAGTTTAGCTATTTAGCCGAACTGAACGACGTACAACGCGAAGCCGTAGAATGTACGGATGGACCGGTCATGATTATTGCAGGGCCGGGGTCGGGCAAAACGCGCGTATTGACTTACCGTATTGCCCACCTCATCAACCTTGGCAATCCACCTTGGAACATTCTGGCACTGACCTTTACCAACAAAGCCGCCCGCGAAATGCAGGAACGCATCAAACAGATTGCCGGTGAAGCAGCTGCCGCCAAGCTTTGGATGGGAACGTTCCACTCTATTTTTGCGCGGATTCTGCGAATAGAAGCTGCCACAATCGGGTATCCCGTCAACTTTTCGGTCTATGATGCCGAAGACACCAAAAGCCTGCTCAAAACGATTGTTTCCGAACTCAACCTCAACCCCGACAACTATAAGCCCAATGTGGTTTACAACCGCATTTCCAATGCTAAGAATAACCTTATCGGGCCAACGGCGTATGCACAAAACGAAGATTTCCGTATCACCGATGCCACTGCCAATCTTCCTCGAATGCCCGAAGTGTATGCGCGGTATGTTCAGCGTTGCATACAGGCTGGAGCGATGGATTTTGATGACCTGCTCATTAAAATGTACCAACTGCTTTACCAACATCCCGACATCGCGCGTAAATACCAATCGCGGTTTAAGTACGTGCTCGTTGATGAGTTTCAGGACACGAACTCGGCACAGTATGCCATCATCAAAAAAATAGCCGAGTTGCACCGTTGCGTCTGTGTGGTGGGCGATGATGCACAAAGCATTTACGCTTTTAGAGGTGCTACGATTGACAATATCCTGAATTTTGAACGGGATTACCCTGAAGCGCACATCTTTAAACTAGAGCAAAACTACCGCTCCACCAGTAAAATTGTTGAAATTGCCAATCGCGTCATTGCCGGCAACAACCGCCAAATTACCAAACATATCTGGACGGCAAACGGTGAAGGGCATAATATCCAACTCCTTCGCGCCGCAAACGATACCGAAGAAGCGCGGATGGTGGTGGATACCATCTACTTTGACCGCCTGCGCCTCCACTACAAAAACGAAGACTTTGCGATACTCTACCGCACCAACGCCCAATCGAGAGCGTTTGAGGAAGAACTGCGCAAAAAGGGCATCCCTTGCCGCGTCTATGGGGGCGTATCGTTTTACCAACGCAAAGAGGTAAAAGACATGATTGCCTATTTGAGGTTGACCACCAATCCTCACGACGAGGAAGCCCTGCGACGAATTATCAACTATCCGACACGGGGCATCGGTAATACCACGATGGCAAAAGTTGCAGCCTTGGCTAACCAACAACAAGTCTCTATTTGGACAGTACTTAGTGAAATATATCGGTACGAACTGCCCAAAAACGCAAAAGATTCGCTCGCAAATTTTGTAAAGATGATGCAGATTTTTACCAATCTGCAAACCAAGAAAGATGCGCACGAATTGGCCAAATTCATCGGCAGTCAAACCGGACTGCTTAAACAACTCAGCGAAGACAAAACCGTTGAAGGCATCAGCCGTTTTGAAAACCTGCAAGAAGTTCTCAACAGTATCAAGGAGTTTGTAGATGAGCAGCAGGCCAAGTCCGCCCAAGAACCCGATGTGTTCCACGATTCATCGCTGGGGGCTTATCTGCAAGGGGTGGCACTGTTTACTGATTTGGACAAAGACGATGACGAAAGCGGCAAGGTAAAACTGATGACTATTCACAACGCCAAAGGGTTAGAGTTCCCTTGTGTCTATATTGTGGGCATGGAAGAGGGGCTATTCCCGTCTATGTTGTCTCTAAAAAGTGTCAACGAGTTGGAAGAAGAACGCCGCCTGTTTTACGTCGCCATCACCCGTGCCAAAAACAAACTCCACCTATCAATGGCCGCCTGCCGCTATCGCTATGGCGAGTTGCAATATACCAACCCCAGCCGTTTTCTTGACGAAATTGCATCGGTTAATGTGGAACAGGTTGGGGCTAAGGTGAAAACTTCGGTGTTCGCCAAATCCGATGCTTACGGCAGTTTCAAAGAAAGCAGTTCGAGTATCAGCGACAATATACGCCGCGCAAAAGAGTTGCAAAACAAGCAACCCCCTGCCAATTTGCAAGTACCCGATAACTTCAAAGCTGATGATACAAGCAAGTTAAAAGCAGGTGATGGGGTTATTCACCAACGTTTCGGGCAGGGTAAGGTGCTCAATGTCGAGGGGTATGGGGACAAACGATTGGCCGCCATACAATTTGACACCGATGGCGAAAAGAGAATTGTGCTCAAGTTTGCTCAATTGATGATTGTAAAGGGTTAGGAGGGAAATATCAAGGGAAAGTCTTGTAACCGCAAAAACAAAGACCGGTTTTGCATCAACTTCGGCAGTAAACTTAATCAGCATTATTTGTTTGAGCGACAATTTACCAACACCGGCTGCTATAACATCCGTTAGTGAGCTGGAGGTTTATCGGTAAAATACAGGTATCATTTGGATAAGCAATAATTATATCGGTACTTTACGGCTAAAATACGGATAACATGATGGAGCACAAATTGCAGTTTAACTTTGCAGCAACCCAAAAGATTATTCGGCAAATCAGCCGTATTGATCAGTTTAAAGGGGAATGGAAAAGTTTTGACCATCAGGGAAACAGGTATTTAAACGAGTTGCGGAAAATAGCGACAATTCAGAGCATCGGGTCTTCGAACCGCATTGAGGGAAACACAATGACGGATGCAGAAGTGTCTTCGCTGATTAAGAATTTAACGATATCAAAACTTCAAAACCGGGACGAACAAGAAGTGGCGGGTTATTACGACACTTTGGAAACCGTATTGAACAACTACGAAGACATTGATTTGACCATATCCGGTATTCACGGACTGCATCATTTACTCTTGAAATATAGCAGCAAAGATGACAGGCACAGGGGACGCTATAAAGAAATGAACAATCAGGTAGTGGCAACTTATCCCGATGGTACGACAAGGGTGATTTTTAAGCCCACCGAACCTTATTTGGTTCAAAAGGAGATGGGAGACCTTGTAGCATGGACTAATCAGGCGATGTCCAATCAAGAAATTCACCCACTCATTGCGATAGCAACTTTTATCTATGAGCTATTGTCTATCCACCCTTACCACGATGGCAACGGACGGTTGTCGAGGTTGCTGACGAACTTGTTGCTCCTAAAAAGCGGTTATGTTTTTGTTCAATACGAATCTTTGGAACACATTGTTGAGCACAACAAAGCAGCCTATTATCAGGCACTCATGGAGGGGCAGAAACACTGCAATCAGGAACAGGAATGTATTGACAAATGGATGTTGTTTTTTCTCAACAGCTTGGTGGAGTTGATTGATAAATTGGACGCAAAAGTGAAAGCGTTCAGAGTATTGGGAGGATATCTGAATGAAAGACAAAAGGCAGTGCTCGAATATGTAAGAGCATACCAGCCCGTCAAAATTGGAGACATCATCAAGGGGTTAAAAATTTACACTTTGGCTTCTGTGAAAAAGGATTTGCAATACCTCGTCAAAGAGTTGGAATTAGAAAAACTTGGAGACAATAAGGGTACTATCTATATCATCAACAAGAATAAATAAACCCGCAACCCATAAACAGCCGGCTGACGAAACGATGTGTTGAAGGGTTGACTTCAATCCTTTAGAAAAGCATATCAGAAACACCAACCCGACCTAATTACCATTCAACCATTTGCCATAAAACCTGTTTCGCTATACATGCTCTTTAAACTTATCTCCGACTTTCAGCCTACCGGCGATCAACCCGAGGCCATCCGCCAATTAGTGAACGGCTTGCAAAATGGCGAGCGTGCCCAAACCCTGTTGGGGGTTACGGGTTCGGGTAAAACCTTTACCATGGCCAACGTCATTGCTCAAGTACAAAAACCCACCCTCATATTGAGCCACAACAAAACCTTGGTGGCACAGCTTTACGGCGAGTTTACCCAGTTTTTTCCCGAAAACAAGGTGGAGTATTTTGTGTCGTACTACGACTATTACCAACCCGAAGCCTATGTCGCCGTTACCGATACCTATATAGAGAAAGACCTCGCCATTAACGATGAAATCGAAAAGCTCCGATTGCGCACCACCTCTTCGCTGATGTCGGGGAGGCGGGATATAATCGTGGTGGCTTCGGTTTCGTGTATTTATGGTATGGGCAACCCCGAAGAATATAAACGCAGCATCATCAACTTGTCTGTCGGGCAAACGATTAGCCGAAATCAGTTTTTGTTTAAACTGGTGGACATCCTGTACAGCCGAACCGAAACCGATTTTGACCGTGGAACCTTCAGGGTGCGCGGCGATTCGATTGAGATTTACCCCCCATATTCCGAAACGGCTTTCAGGATTACCTTTTTGGGCGATGTTGTTGAAGAGATTGATAACATACAACCGGACAGCGGTAAGCGCATTGGCTCGCAACAAGATGTCATTCTATACCCCGCCAATCTGTACATCATGCCCAAGGATCAGTACGTTACCATCCTCCACGAAATACAGGACGAATTGCGTGAACACGAGGAGTATTTCCAATCGGTAGGCAAACCCTTAGAAGCGGCACGAATACACGAGCGCGTTAACTTTGACTTGGAAATGATACGCGAGCTGGGTTATTGTTCGGGCATCGAAAACTATTCCCGCTTTTTCGACCGCCGTCAACCCGGGCAGCGTCCTTTTTGTCTGTTGGATTATTTTCCGTCCGACTACCTCCTCATCGTTGACGAAAGCCATGTAACGATGCCCCAAGTATCGGGCATGTTCGGCGGCGACCGCTCGCGCAAACTCAGCCTAATAGAATATGGTTTCCGCCTTCCTTCGGCGATAGATAACCGTCCGCTCAATTTTCAGGAGTTCCAAAGTTTGATTAACCAAGTGGTGTATGTCTCGGCCACGCCCGCCGATTTTGAATTAGAACAATCGGAAGGTGTGGTGGTGGAACAGATTATACGGCCTACCGGATTGTTAGACCCGCCCGTGGAGGTGCGCCCAAGTCTGAACCAAATTGACGACCTGTTGGGTGAAATTCACATCCGTGTGGAAGCAAACGAGCGCGTTTTGGTAACCACTCTTACCAAGCGCATGGCCGAAGAACTCACCAAATACCTCACCCGTTTTAGCATTAAATGCCGCTACATTCATTCCGAAGTGGACACTTTGGACAGGGTAGAAATCATTCGCGACCTACGGTTGGGCGAATTTGATGTGCTCATCGGGGTCAACCTGTTGCGGGAAGGTTTGGATTTGCCTGAGGTGTCGTTGGTGGCAATTCTCGATGCCGACAAAGAGGGCTTTTTGAGAAATGAACGCTCGCTCATTCAAACATCAGGACGTGCCGCCCGAAATGCCAACGGATTGGTCATTATGTATGCCGACAACATCACCAAGTCCATGCAGCGGGCGATTGACGAAACAAACCGCAAACGAATACGGCAAATTGCCTACAACGAAGCCCATGGCATCACCCCCACCACCGTATTTAAAAGCAGGGATCAGATTTTAGAACAATCATCTGTTTTAAACAACCGCGCTGAAAACAAAGCATACAAAGAACCCGATGAAGCGGTTAACATAGCCGCCGATCCTTTGGTGAAATTGATGAGTAAACCGCAGTTAGAAAAACTCATAGACCAAACCCGCAAAAAAATGCAGCAAGCCGCCAAAGACCTCGACTTTATGGAGGCCGCCCGTTTGCGGGACGAAATGTTCGGGCTGCAAGACCTTGTTAAAGAGTTATGAGTTATGAGTTTAGATGTAAGACTTTAGACAAAAGACGTTAGAGTTTAGACTTAAGACTTTTTATTTACGATATACGATTTTAGATTTACGATTGCTGCCTATCCTATTGCCTCTAACTTTTTGCAGGCTCTAAAAATCACTTCGTCATTGGTACTAACGAGAATTCCAAAGGTATTAACGGGAACGCCGTTAGTCCAATGGGAAAACGTTTGGTAGCAACGGGAACGCCGTTAGTACCAACGGGAAAATGTTTGGTAGCAACGGGAACGCCGTTAGTACCAATGGGAAAACGTTAGGTAGCAATGAAACGCCGTTGGTACCAACGGGAAAACGTTTGGTAGCAACGAGAACACCATTAGTACCAATGGGAAAACGTTAGGTAGCAACGGGAACGCCGTTAGTACCAACCGTAACTTCATTTTTGGCAAAAGGAGAGAGGGGGAGTGAAGATCGAAGGGAGGCAATTCGATAAGAAAGATAGAATTTTATTTACGATTTACGGTTTTAGATTTACGATTGACAAATCCAAATTGCCCATTGTCTAAAGTCTATCGTCTTATGTCTATTGTCTTAAGTCTATTGTCTTGTGTCTATCGTCTTACATCGTAAATCTAAAATCTAAAATCGTAAATCTAAAGGTCATCTTCCTCCTCCTCCAAATCAACATGAAGTGACCAACCGCAAATCAGCCATTGTTCGTTTTTTTGTCGAAACCAATAGGTGAAACGCTGCGCCTCTCCGTTTCTGATTTCGTTCACCTTCAGTTGTAAATCGCCTGCTTTTAATGGGGGAATATAGGCGATGGCATCGGCTTCGGCTTGTGAAAGGATGATACTGTCGCCAATTTGATAGGTATTGACCACCAACCCGCGGGGCGGATAATAGTCGGTGAAGGGGTCGAAAAGCAACGACCGCAAACCCCTGACATCGTATTGTTGCAGATACTCGTAATACTCCTTTAGGTTTTTTTCGGGGGTAGAAACCACCTTCTCTTCTTCCATCTTTGCTTGATTCCTCTCACTTCGGGTATCGGTTCCTCCTTCTGTTTGGCAGGCAGACCATAAAATGGATATAGTTAATAAGAACATCAACAAGCGGTAATTCTTAGGCATAAAAAGGGTTCGCATCATAAGGGTTATTGTGTTGTGTGGCAATCATTTGGACACAACACATATTAAAACGCAATAAGCGACAGAAAGGTTTTGTGTGGGCTTGCGTTAATATTGCTGTTTGTGCCTTAGCTTTTATGCTTGAATGGTTGGTGAATAGTGAGTTCGCACAATCGAAACATGCCCGATTGAAACACCCATACACCAAAGCGGATTGACCACTTCACCTCGCTTATTCCGGTTTTTTGGTGTTTTGAAGTCAAATTGCTCCCCTGCAAGAACGCCTTGCTCCCCTGTAAAAAAGCAAAGCCCCCCTGCAATGAAGCAAAACGCCCCTGCAAAGAGGTAAAGTCCCCCGTGTTTTTGAAAATATCCAACCGGTAAAAGTTTTAATTCCCCCGGTTTAATCCGAAAACGCCCCTGCTACGGAACAAAGCCACCTTGTTTTAGGGCAAAGCCCCCCTGCACGGGTTTTTGTTCCCTTGGTTTTTTTCCAAAACACCCCTGCAATGAAGCATTGTCAACCTGTTTTATCGAATTGTCAACCTGCAAGGGATCTTTGTCAACCGTAAATTTTGGCAGATTCTCCCCATTTTGGAAAGTGATCATCTGCAAGGGGGGTATTATTCTTTGGTTTGGTGGTTGTTTTTTATGATTAGATGGGTGGTTATTGATGGATTGGAGGCTGTTTTCTTTACTAACCTCCCTGTCGCAAATCTATAAGGTTTGTCAAACCTTACAAGTTTTAACAATGTTTTGTCTCATCATTTTCGGCAAATAATAGTAGCTCTTAGCTCCCCTCCCCGAAACAAATCACATCATAAAAGTTGCCCTAAAAGACAAAACATATTGCGATTTGTTTTAGGGAGGGTCCGGGAGTGGGTCAAAAAAATTTCAACCCAAAAGTCCTAAAACCAAAGGCTTTAGTTGATGAATACCCATACCTAAAGCAAAAAAATACAATAGACCTATTGTTGTATTGATAAATAATCTTACCTTGTTCTTCTGATGTAAGATGAATGTGTAATGCTTCACCGGATTTCTTCAAAAAAACAATGTGAATGAAGCGAATGTCTGCCTTTTTGTAATTAGCGAAACGCGATGAATCCTCCTAATCTATATATTATTTCTCACCACCAAATTGTAGTCTGATGAAAACAACTCAAACTTTCCGTACAGTGCTTTGTGTGTGCCTGTTGGTAGCAACGAATATGATGATGGTCAATGCCCAAATCACCTTTTCCCCCGAAAAAATCATCGCCCATTCAGAAGTAATTTCCCCAACTACTATCAAAGCTGCCGACCTTACGGGGAATGGGTATTTAGATATGATAGTACTTTCAGAGTATGGACATAAGTTGTCTTGGTTTAAAAACAATGGGGGAAATGACTTTGACAAAGTACAAGCCTTATATCAAGTACCCGATACCGGATTTCCTGATCCAAAGATAGAAGATTTTTACACTGCCGATTTTGATTCTGATGGCGACCAAGATATACTTCTGCATACTACATTAGGCAATATATTTTGGTTGGCTAATAATGGTAGCGGAACTTTTGGTTCGTCTCAAAATATCACCGTTACGGGTTTAATTAACCATGTTCATATAACCGACCTAAATACAGACGGATATCCCGACCTAACGATTGCTTTAACAAATGACCTTGTTTGGCTTGCTAACGATGGAGCCGGTAATTTTGCCGCACAACAATCATTGGTCAGCGTTGCCCCAACCAACCCCATCTTTATCTCTACTTCCGATATTAATGGCGATGGTTTTATGGACATTTTAGCCGGTAATCAAACGCTTCCCGGCGGTGGAGAATCCTTTGTTTGGTATGCCAACGATGGTTCCGGTAATTTTGGGGCAATGCAATTGGTAATCATGCCTTCATACAACAACCTTCTATTCTACGAAGCTGCCGATATGAATAACGATGGTGCCGCCGAAATTATATTGTCTCATAAAAATGATGAGGATTATTTATTGTACTTGTTATTACCAAATGATGGAACAGGCAATTTTGCCCTACCCGAAACTCTCTTTGTTAATTACTCCTATTCAGAGTACCTTCCAACCCGAACAATTCAACTACTTGATTGGAACAATGATGGCTTTTTAGATATTATACATAATGCAGACTTTAATTCATTTGAACTTTCATCAGATGCCTATATTTCTGTATGCACCAACTCCGGCAATAATACATTTAATTGTCAGTTTGATTTTTACTGGGGATGTAATTTTTTTAATTTTTATGCTGCCGATTATGATAACAATGGCGATATAGATTTAGCATTTTCAATTGAAGAAACAAATCAAGTAATACTAAACTCAAACTTTTTGTATGCTAACACTTTACTGTCCTTAACATCTTTTGCTCTTCCTAATGGTGTATCTGACTTTGAACTTAAAGATATTAATAATGATGGAAGTCTTGATGTACTCTTTTCTGAATCGGTTGTTATAATTGATGTAGGAACTGAAAAGCAAACATGGTTTTACAATGACGGAGTTGGTGAATTTACTTATGGGGGTACTACGTATAATTTAAATTGCTCCATTTATTCTGAGTATTTAGGGCAATTGATGTGTGTTGCTGATTTTACTGGAGACGGTCTTTTAGATATGGTAGTACAACCAAATTTTGACGGACTTGTTTTATTGGCAAACAATGGTAATGGGAGTTTTCTTACTCCCATAGTTATCTCTGAAATTTTTGGATGGTATGGTGCCCAAGCCGTTGATATAGACAGTGATGGAGATTTAGACTTAATATATTATACCGAGTCTTCTCTTTTCGGGCACACATATTGGCATGCCAATGACGGTTTGGGTGGATTCTCGACTCCTACTTTATTATTCAACTTTGCTTCTCAAATAAATATTGCCTATATTAACAATGATAACTATCCTGACTTGGTTGTGGGAGATGAAAACATGTATTGGGTTGCCAATCTGGGCGGTGGAAACTTCGGGCCTATGCAATTCATTGACTCAGGGTTATCCGACCGAAAAACTGCCGACCTCAACGGCGATGGGAATATAGACATTATCGGACGCAACTTAACCGGTGAAACAGTTTGGTTAGCCGGCAACGGGACCGGCAACTTTGCTTCGCCGATTGAATTACCAACCATTACCAATACCATAGTAGCCCTCGAAGACTTAGACATTGATGGCGATATAGATATAGTAACAAGTAGCAACAGCCAACTCAACTGGCACGCCAATACGGGTGTTGGCGTTTTTGGTGCCACCCAATTGATTGCCAATGCCTCAACCGGCATGAACTACAATTCCAACATGATTAAGCTTGGCGATATAGATAACGATGGTGATTGGGACATTGCAGCTGCTTACCAAGAACTATTTACAGTTAACACCAAAATAGTTTGGTACGAAAATACTAACCTTAGCCCGGGCGATCCGCTCATGCCTATTGCCGAATTCTCCACTTTCCCCTCTCCTGTCGCTAACCCCGATACCCTCGTTATCTGCCAAGGGCAACCCGTTCAGTTTTTCAACCAATCGCAAAACAGCAACGTCTTTTGGTGGGACTTTGGCAATGGAGCTTCCTCCACAAACTCCAACCCTACCTACACCTACCCCGAACCCGGCACTTACAACGTTGAACTTACCGCTTATAATAACTTGCCTGAAAACTTGGAATGTCAGGCTAATGTGGGAACTCCAATGAGTGGTTATGAAGGCGGATTTTTTGGCATGTCTAATTACAACAACTCACCAAACTACACTTTTACGTACTTTATATTCAACTTAAACGAAGAAGTTGTTGACTCTACCAATAATCTGCCAAGTTTATATACACCGAGCGATAACGAATATATAGCTGCAGTAAACTACTTAACATCTGATGTAACTCCTGCAACTACTTTAGACGGGCTACAAGATCAGAAAGACAATGGAGAATGTTTAGATTTTTACCTTCTCAAGAAATGTGGAATTCTTGGTTGGAATTTTACTCCACTCTACGACCCCTTGTATAATGGTTATTTACTGCGGATTAGAGTGCCAGGTAGTGCTTCCTGTTTTCCTCCTATTTGTCAAAGTTTAGGATATCCCGTAACCTACTTTTATGATTATTTGGATTTTTCATACGTAATCATAACCGATACTAATAACGGAGCATTTCCTTATGGTTCTGAAATTTTATTTTGCCCAACAAACAGCAGTGGTATAGTTACATGCTGCCGAACCATCACCATCCCTGATGGCCCGCCACCCATAGAATCACCCAGCCCAGCTGGAAAACCATCAGGGCTTTCCGATAGCACTTCGTTGGTTATAGTGGTAGAACCCGCCTTTGCGCCCGATATTTCGTGTGCCGCCACCGTTTGTGCCGGCACGATAGCAGAATACAGTACCTCTGCCGATT
>CALCIK010000073.1 GCA_937907475.1 uncultured Bacteroidota bacterium
TGGGGGGGCTGCCCCAAAAACCCCGGAAGGGAATTTTGGGAGAAATTAATGGGGGGGGGGGGAATTTTGGGGGTTTAGGGGGGGAGTGGAGGCATTCTTGCTTTACTTCTTGAAATTAATCGGACTATGGGTGTCATGCCTACGGCATTTTTGTTTGTTTGGTTTGGGTGGGCTACCGATCCCGGCGTACGCCGGGATCATGCCTAACGGCATTGGGATGGGTAATTGGGATGGGTGGGGATTTTTGAGGGGTGAGGAGGGAGTGGGACGTTTGGGATATTGGGGAATTTTGGGGCTTAGGAAGGGAGTTGGTCATTGGGGGGATTGAGGGGTGGCTTTTATGGGATGCTTGAGGAGGGGGTTTTTAGAGCTTTCTTGAGTTGTCAATTAAAAGGCTAAATGACATTTAGGCTTAAATAGCTCCCTAAAATAGTCTATTTTTGCACTCGAATGGGTGTGTATGTTGTTTTTACCTTGAATATTACCCTATTTAATTGTTCAAATCCCCTATCCATGAAATTTGCTATTTCCCTTGCGGGAGTTTTGTTCCTTTTGATGTTTGGATTTTCGCTTCAAGCTCAAGAGGGTTGGACGCAAACGCCCGGCTGTACGGGTGCTACTCCTTCTCCTTTATTATTTATGATTAATTCCTGTCCCGATAATGCTAACGAAGCGTTTAACGAGTATTTTATGTTTCAGACAGGAACTAATTCTTATAATGTCAATGGTGCCGGAACAAGCCTTAGTGTATCCTGTCCTGCCGGATCAATTAACAGCCAAGTAACTTCGTTTGTGAATAATGCGGGGGCTGTAGCCATTCTCAATAGCTTGATAGGGCCATGTGCTTCGGGAAATGTGTTTGTAGATGCGATGGCACCTGCGGGATTGAATGGTAATATCCCCCCCAATGGGATAGTTATGGCATTTACCACCAACACCCCCGATTATAGTTCGTTGCCGGCGGGTTATTTGAGCAGTTTGTGTGGAGCCTCCCCTATCTATGTCATTTTTGGTACTTATCCGGGGCCACTTCCTATGTTTAAAAACTTTGGATGTACGGGTTGCGGTTGCCTTCGATATATAAGCCTCAGTTTTGGGGGATGTACATTTGATGTCAATTACGATGTTCAGAACTTGGTAACCCCCGGAGGGATTGCCGGCGATGCGGATGGATCATTTATCAACTTGCAACCTGCGGGTGCGATAGGTTATGGCAACGAAAATGGAGAGTGCATTCCCGTGGCGGAGTTTTGTACCCCACCACCCGCACCTATTTTGGCGGTCAATACCTTTGCTATTTGCAACGGGCAGCCGGCTCCTACTTTTACCTGTACCAATTGCGATGCCAATTCGAGTTGGTATAGTTCAGAGTTTGGTTCTACTTTGTTGGGTACGGGTACAACTTTTACCCCGTCCCCTTCTCCCGTTACTACCACCACTTATTGGGTACAAAACTTTTTGGATTGCAATAGCGATCGGATTCCGGCGACCGTAACGGTTAACCCTAATCCCACCGTCAGTGTGAGTATTCCCGGAGGGTTTACTTATTGCCAAGGGCAAAGCATTTCGTTGTCTGCTTCCGGGTCATCGAATGTTGGCCCAAGCCCTACGTACAATTGGACGATTTCGGGCCCTAATGGTACGGTCAATGCGACCGGGGTAACTCCAAGCATTAGCATACCCAATGCCGGTACTTATTCGATTACCTTGGTATTGACCAATACCGCAACGACTTGTTTTGGCACCCAGACTTTTAACAATATCCTAACTATTAGTCCTGCTACGGCTGCTTTTCCGGCAGGGCCATTGACCCAATGCGAAACCACTCCCGGTCAAGCTACTTTTAACTTAACCTCTTTAGATAATACTGTCAACGGTGGATCGGGACAGCCTGTTACTTGGTTTTTGAATGCCGGATTGACGGTTCAGTCGTTATCGCCCGGTGCGCAGTTGATTACGGGTGGTTCTACTACGGTTTATGCTGTGGTGAATTACAACCTTCCGGGCAGTTGTGCTTCTGCCCCACTGTCTGTTGCTTTGAACATTACGCCTCCTGTTACCACGGTACTTACACCTTTAGCCCCCATCTGTAACTTATCGGCAGCCATTCCCTTATCCACCACTCAAAGTGGAATTACCGGAAACTGGAGTGGATCGGGCGTGTCGGGGAATACGTTTAACCCTTCAGGGCTAAGCGGAAGTATTGTCTTAACCTTTACGCCCAATGCAGGGCAATGCGCTTTGCCCAATACCACTTCGATTACTGTAACTGCCGCAGTGGCAGTTGTCATAAACAACGCCCCTCCTGCAACTTTATGCAGTACGGCTTCATCGGTTGCGATCAATACTACCCAAAGTGGAATTGCTGGAACGTGGAGCGGTTCCGGGGTATCGGGAAATACCTTTAACCCCTCAGGATTAAGCGGAAACATCGTTTTGACTTTTACCCCAACAGCCGGACAATGTGCTTTGCCCAATACCGCAACAGTCAATGTAACAACGGCGACTGCCGTGGTCATCAACAATGCCCCTCCGGCTTCTTTGTGCAGCACTTCCTCCTCTATTGCGCTCAACACCAACCAAAGCGGGATTGCGGGCAATTGGAGTGGCAGCGGAGTAGCGGGAAATGTTTTCAACCCTTCGGGGTTAAGCGGAGCAATCGTCTTAACTTTTACGCCCAATGCCGGACAATGCGCACTACCAAATACCGCAACGGTCAATGTAACTACAGCGTTGCCCGTTGTAATCAGCACTCCTCCTCAAGCGGCTTTGTGCAGCACCGATGCGCCCATATCCCTTAATGCTACTCAAAGTGGCATATCCGGCAATTGGAGCGGAAGCGGAGTATCGGGTAATACCTTTAACCCTGCGGGATTGAGCGGAGTAATTACTTTGACCTTTACGCCGGCTGCCGGAAACTGTGCGCTGCCCAATACCGCAACCGTCAATGTAACGAATGCAGTGGCAATAGTCATTAACAATGCTCCACCGGCGACTATTTGCAGCACATCTGCGGCAGTAGCACTCAATACCACTCAAAGCGGAGTTTCGGGAAATTGGAGCGGAACCGGGGTAGTAGCCGGTAATTCATTCAACCCGGCCGGATTGAGTGGGAACATCGTGCTCACTTTTACCCCGTCTGCCGGAAATTGTGTGTTGCCAAACACGGCCACCGTCAATGTAACTTTAGCTTCGGCAGTCATCATTGACAATCCTCCTCAAGCAAGCATTTGTAATACCGCCTCCCCCATTTCCCTAACTCCGTTGCAAAGCGGAGTTTCAGGAAACTGGAGCGGAACCGGCGTATCAGGCAATACATTTAACCCTGCCGGAATTGTTACGCCTTCTGTCACCCTTACTTTTACGCCCGATGCAGGACAATGCGCCCTTCCCGCTTCGGTATCGGTAGCAGTCAATCAGGCATCTGCCATTACGCTGACCGATTTGCCTCCCGCCTCCTTTTGCAACTTAGAACCGCCCGTAGCGCTAAGCACCCTGCAAAGTGGATTGACGGGATCATGGAGCGGAAACGGGGTTTCGGGCAATCAATTCGACCCTTCGTTGATTGTCGGTACTTCTTCAACCATCACTTTTACGCCCATAGCTGGGCAGTGCGCTTTGCCCAATACTTTTACCATTTCCATTACCCAATCGAGTCCCGTAACCATTACTGCCCCGCCAGCCGCTGCCTTGTGTAGCACTGCATCAAACATTGCATTAAACCCTATACAAAATGGATTAACAGGTACATGGAGCGGAAACGGGGTATCGGGTAATCAATTCAACCCAGCAGGTTTGAACGGAGTCATTACCTTAACCTTTGGCCCCACTGCCGGACAATGTGCATTACCCAACACCGCAACTGTAACGGTAACATTAGCTGCGCCAATAGTTATCAGCAACCCACCTCCTTTAAATATGTGTACCACGGATGCCCCTGTGATACTCAATGGCACTCAAAGCGGTATTTCAGGAACTTGGAGTGGTACGGGCGTTACCGGAGGTCAATTTAATCCCGGACTAAGCGGTTCAATCGTATTAACCTTTACTCCCGTTGCCGGACAATGTGCTTTGGCGAATACGGCAACTATCAACATTTCGTGGGCTACGGCGGTTGTTTTCAACAATGCTCCTCCTGGTTTGCTATGCAATACGACTACATCCACTTCGCTTAATCCTGTACAAACAGGCATTTCGGGAACTTGGAGCGGCATAGGTGTTTCGGGTAATATCTTAAATGCCTCCGGACAGAGCGGAAACTTTTGGCTTACCTTTACGCCTGATGCCGGACAATGTGCGTTGCCAAATACCCTTAGTGTTTTCATTTTTCCCGCTCCCGATGCAACAACTGTTGCTCCTGCAATTGCGCAATTGTGCAACAATAACTTGCCGGGAAATGTGACGAACTTATCGCTCAACTCCTTAATTAACGGCGATATCGGCGGGATTTGGACAAGCGATGCGCCTATCGGAACTATTGGCGCAGGGAATGTTTTTGATGCCGTTGGATTGCCCGACAATACCGTTTACACGCTCACCTATACCGTTTTGGGAACGCCTCCTTGTTCCGATGCCACGACTACCCAAACAATTACGGTCGTCAATTGCGCCGCAGGTTGTACCGAAAACGCCTCTACCACGGCTCCGCCAGCTTTATGCGGAACAGCCGGCAATACTTTCGATCTCAATACTTTGTTGAACGCAGGTGTAAGTACACCGGGAGGAACGTGGACAACCAATGCACCTGCCGGAACATTATCAGGAAGCATCTTTAACAGTTCGGGATTAACCGGCTCTTTTACCATTACCTATACCGTTACGGGAGCGCCGGGCTGTCCTACAATTTCTACCAATCAAACCATTAACATCATTGCTCCGCCAAATGCAGCGACTATTCCGGCAACTTCCCCGCTTTGTAATGCCGCCGGAAGCGCAACCCTAAACCTTTCCTCTTTAGTAGTTGGAAATGCGGGAGGGGTTTGGTCAAGTCCCGATGCTCCCGGAGCGCTTAGTGGAACGGTCTTTAACCCTTCCGGGTTGGCTGCCGGAACTTATGATGTTGTCTATACCGTTGCTCCTTTAGCTCCCTGCGCCATTCCTGCTACTTCTACACAAATCATTACCGTCGTCGCAAACAATACAACTGCCGGCTCCGATGATTCGGTTTGTGCCTTGACTTATCCACTAACCGGTTTCTCTGCTTATCCGGGCACTTGGACGGTGGCAACCACTCCTTCCGGTACGGCAACTGCCGTCTTTACCAATCCCACATCTGTTCAAACCGATGTTACGGTAAACGAAACCGGGACTTATGCCTTTACGTGGACTCCAACCGGCGACCCTTGTTTGGTGCAGGATGTGGTGTTAATTGATTTTACCGCCCCACCTTCCGCCAATGCCGGAACAGATGCTACTTCCTGCGGATTGACTTATACCCTTGCAGCAACCGGTTCGGGAGTTTGGAGTTATGCCGGTGCGGGTACGGTGAGTTTTGGCAATTCAACCAACCCTAACACGACAGTTAACGTTTCAACTTTGGGCAACTATGTGTTTACCTGGACAACGGGAACGGGACTTTGTACTTCATCCGACAACGTTGCCATCATATTTAGCGATCCGATTACTGTAACGCAAAACGTTGCTTGCTTCATTGACTTGAGCAATTTTACGGTAACACTTAACATCATCGGAGGAACTCCCCCCTATTTTGTGAACGGAAACCCCACTGTTGGAAACACTTTTATCGGTACTTTTACAAACAACTCCAATTTTTCGCTGTCTGTTTCCGATAGTGGTGGTTGCCCCCCTATTATTATTAGTGGAACACAAAACTGTACTTGCCCTCCCGTAAATACTCCGGTACTCAACCCGTTTGTTGATACCTTTTGTGTCGGAGAACCTTTCCCAACGGTTTCCGTCATTCCCAATGGAACCGATACTTATAATTGGTTTTTCGAGGGCGCGCAAGTTGGAACAGGAACTTCTTTTACCACGAATGCTGCCGGGAACTATGCCGTTCAGGGGCTTGCTCCAACCGGTTGTATCAGTGTTCTTGTTCCTTTTATCATCACCGTTCAAGCCTTGCCTCCCACACCTGTACTGAATGCAAGTTATGATTTTTGTGCCGGAACAACCTTGCCCGTCTTAGTGTCGGCAACTCCCGGAAATACCTTGCAGTGGACGGGTTCGGAAACGGGAAGCGGGACAGATTTTCAACCCACCGTTTCCACTTCCGGTATCTATTTATATACGATCACCGAAGAATCGCCAAGTGGCTGTATTAGCACCTCTGTTTCAACCGCCATTACTATCAGTAATTGCGCGTGTCCGACGATTGCTTCTATTTCTAACGATGCGGTTACCTGTGGAGGAAGTACCCAAACCCTGAATGCCACCTTGAGTTCTGCCCTCAACCTCGACCGCGTGGAGTGGTTAGCTCCTAACGGAACGGTGTTGAGTACGACTAATAGTGTTGATGTTTCGGAAACAATTGCCGTTTGTACTCCACAGGTGTTTACCTATACCTTTAATGTTTATTGTTCGGATAATCCGACAGTGGTGTCTGCTACTTCTTCGGTCAACATTACTTATTACCCCATTCCCGATGCGGTGATTACCCTAAGTCCTAACGGGTGTGTGCTGACTGCTGTGCCGAATTGTTCCGACTTCCTTGTTGCACCGAATGCTGTTCAGACTACTTCGGTTAACGGGAGCACGGATGTTGTTACTTTTACGGTGATTAACAACGATGCGGCGTTATTGGGGTTACCTTGTTCGTTTGCGAGTTTTACCGCTAATTTTGATTGCGCTATTTCTGCTTGTCCGTTCATTGTCGGGTTAGGGCCAAGCAGTGAGACGCAGGTATGTAGCGGAGTCAGCTATACTTTGAACTTGGATGTAACCGATGTGGCAAGTTTAGCATCGGTGGAATGGAGCGTGGATGGAGTATTTGCCGGAGGCGGACAAACAGCGATATTCACCGCCCCGACTTTGACGGGTTGTAACCCGCAATTGCTCAATGTATCGGTGAATATCTATTGTACGGATAATCCATTGGTTATTTGGGACACCGAGTCGTTTACGGTTACGGTATTCCCTCCTTTTGATGCTTCGGCATTAACCTTTAACAATAACTGTTTAGCCCCGCCCACCTTAACATCTGCCTGTGCCAACTACCTGTTAACGGCGGTATCCGTTCCATCGCCCGTGCCGGGCAATAATTCGGCAACCTGGGATATTAGCTATGCCGGCAGTACTTGTATATCGGAAACGGTAACGTTTGATTATACTTGTACCGGGGCTTGCCCAATTGTTACCGCGTCTTTGGGGGCGAGTTTATCTTTGTGTGATGGTGATATTCCCGATTTTACAGCCCTTCAGTCTGCCATTACATTTAACGACCCCGATGGAAATGCCAATGGCTTTGCTTGGTTTGCCGATGCCGCATTGACTATTCCTTTGACCCCTGCTACTTATAGTCATTCCGGGGCTTGTTTGGCCGAAACCTTTACCTTATATGTGGGTTTGGTTTGCAATGTGGGTACTCCCGTTCCGGCAGGGAACGTAAACCTGACGGTTTATCCCGTTCCGACCACGGTAACTGCCGTTGGGGGGTGTTCGTTGCAAGTGCAGGACAATTGTGGTAATTTATTGACGATTGAATATTTGCAAACCGATGGAACATGGGCGGGCAACGTGCCTAATGCTACTCCGGTATTTGGTGAGACGGCCGATTGGCGCGCTTTTGTTGCCGGTGCCCCCGATGCGGATGGGGATGGCAACCCCGATTGTGTGCAGACGGGAACGGTCACGGCTATTTGCAGTTGTACGCCGCCGCCGCCGCCCGTGGGTTTGGTTACTGCCCTTACGATATGCGAGGGGCAAACCAATACGGTAGCTTTTGAAGCGAGTACGGTTGCCGGTACCTATATTATATGGATAAGTGCCGCAACGGGATTGCCCCTTGCAGACGGAACGACTTTTGTGCCGACAGTTGCGGGTACTTATTTTGCACAAGCCGTATTGGATGCCAACGATTTATGTGTCAGTACACAAGTCGTGTTTACCCTGACTGAAACACCGCAGGACAACGCCTCCTTTTTTTATACCAATGCCCAGTATTGTTTGAACGATTTGCCGGCTTTGCCTCTGTTTAGCGGGACAACAGGCGGGGTGTTCAGTGCGACCGGAGGGTTGAGCATAGATGTTGCGACCGGAGAAATTGACTTTACTTTGGTGGGGAACTTTACCATTACCTATACCACATCGGGTGTATGCCCAGATGTGGAATCGCTGACCCTTTCTGTTATTGATTGTACGACTTGCACTCCGCCGCCTGCTCCGATTGGAGTTTTGACCGATGTTAGTTATTGTGCGGGGGGGGTGAACGCTGTCGGATTTGAGGTAACGACCGTGGCTGGGACTTTTGTCAACTGGTATGATGGTTCGGGAGTACTTGTAGGAACGGGGAACACCTTCATTGCGACCACTCCCGGCGTTTATACCGCCCAAGCGGTTGAAACGGGGAATGAAACTTGTGTAAGTACGAACATTACCGCCACCTTGACTGAGGTTGCCAATGACGATGCGAGCTTTGTCTATGACGCTACGGATTATTGTATCGGGGATGTTAATCCATTCCCCACTATCTCTCAACCGGGTGGGGTTTTTACTGCTTCGGGGGGTCTGGTGATTGATGCGGTAACCGGTGAAATAGACTTGAGTTCTGCTGTATCGGGGGGGAGTTTTACCATTACTTATACCACAAACGGGGCTTGTCCCGAAACGGAAACGACTACTATTAATATCACTTCATCGGCTATTGGGCTAGAGGCAGGAACGGATTTAACCGTTTGCGAAGGAGAAACGGTAACGTTAAGCGGTGTCTTGACACAAGGCATTGGCAGCACAGTTTGGTCGTCATCGGCGGGTAGCGGGACTTTTGGAGACAGCGGCTTACTGACAACTGTGTTTACCCCCCTTGTAACGGGCGACATCGTGCTGTTATTAAGCGGGCAAGATGCTTGTGGGAATGTTGCATTAGACTCATTGACCGTTACCGTAGTGCCGGAAGTGGTGATTAGCGTAACCGGACAATCTAATATCCTGTTGGGACAAAGCACCGAATTGACGGCATCGGGTGCAAGCAACTATGTTTGGCAAAACAACGCCACGTTGAGTTGTACCGATTGCCCTAATCCTATTGCTACCCCCACACAAACGACTACTTATTTGGTATCGAGCACTGATGCCTGCTCGGAGGGGGCTTCGTTTACGATTGTTGTTTCGCCGTTGCAAGATAAATTACTCATTCCTAACGCTTTTTCGCCAAACGGAGACGGGGTGAACGACGTGTTCAGAGCGGTGAGCAGCAGCGAACTTACACAATTCGGTTTCTATATTTACAACCGATGGGGTGAGGTGGTGTTTGAAACCAATAACCCTGCGGAGGGTTGGGACGGCACTTTTAGAGCGACATTGCAGGAAATAGGAGTGTATGTTTATTACGTAGAATACACCTTTGCCAATGATGGAACAGAACGCATCGTTAAAGGGAATGTTACTTTGGTACGTTAATGGTTAGTGGTAAATTTTTCCGATTGACGTTCGGGTTTTAGAAAGACGAACCAATAGACCAAACCTACGAGGACTGCGCCGCCGATGATGTTGCCTATGGTAACCGGGAGCAGATTGTTTACAAAAAAGTATGTCCAGTTAAGGTCGGTGAAAGACAGTGGGGTGGCGTTGATTTGTAACCAAAAATCGGGGGATGCCCATTCCTTCAACAGGATGCCTGCGGGAATGAAATACATATTTGCCACGCTGTGTTCAAATCCCGCGGCGACAAAGGCGGAAATGGGGAATAAGATGCCCGCTATTTTGCCGGTGATGGAGGTGGCACTGAAGCAAAGCCACACTGCCAAACAGACTAAGATGTTGCATAGAATGCCCAATGCGATTGCCTGAACGAAATGCAGTTGACATTTGGCATTGGCAATTGCGAGCATGTTTGCGCCTATTGCTCCGTTGCCAAATTTATATTGTTCGGAGAGTAACATGAGTATGACCATCGAGAAAGCACCCGCGAAATTGCCGATATAGACCAATCCCCAGTTTTTGAGCACCTGTTTAGTGGATAGTCTTTTACTTGCCCAAGCCATGATGATAAGGTTGTTGCCGGTAAATAGTTCGGCACCGCCGACTACTACGAGAATAAGTCCGAGGCTAAATACCAACCCTGCGAGAAGTTTGGTAACCCCAAAAGGCAAGGTGCTGCCGGCCGTAACGGTGGTGGAAAAAACTGCTCCTAAGGCAATGAAAGCCCCGGCTAAGAGTGCGAGGGTGAGGGTTTTGGTTATTCCCATATTGCCTTTTACCACCCCTACGCTTTCGGCTTTTTTGGCCATTTCTGCCGGCAATAAAGAATCGAGTACTTGTTCTGTTATCATCGGGCTATTGATTTTGAGTTGTTCGATTAAAAGAGGAATTGGGTTAACGTCTTTTCCCCTTTCTGTTCCATTATTGCCGAAAGCAAGAGCGGAAATTTAACCCATTCATGCTTTTTCTTCCCAAACCAATGCTAATTGGACTATTGTGGCGACTGCGGAGTGCATATCCTGAATAGAAATCCACTCGTGTTTGGAGTGGGAGGCGTATTCTCCGACAAAAAGGTTGGGACATGGTAGTCCCATGAAAGACAATCTTGCGCCGTCTGTTCCTCCGCGAATGGGATTGCGCACGGGGGTTAGTCCGGCTCGGCGGATGGCTTCTTCGGCGTAGGTAACCACAGTGGGGTGTTGGTCAATGACGGATTTCATGTTTCTATATTGCTCGACTACCTCCATTTGGTAAGTGCTGTTGGGGTAATCTAGTAAGACTTGCTCGACCGTGTCTTTTATTATTTTTGCTAACGCATCTAGTCCCTCTTGGGAAAACTCGCGAGTGAGGAAACTCAGATGTGCAGACTCTAACAATGCGTTGACGCTTTTGGGATGGATGAAGCCGCCGTACATCTCAGTTGATTCGGGGGTACAACGGTTTTTGGGTAGGCGGTCTATGATGGCGGCGGCTATTTTAATGGCATTTTCCATTTTGCCTTTTGCAGTGCCCGGGTGGGCACTTACGCCTTCGATGTTGATATTGACAGCATCGGCACTGAAGTTTTCGTATTCTATGGAACCAGGAGTTTGACCGTCCACGGTATAGCCGTATTTTGCTCCTAACTTTTCGATGTCCACATGGTCTGCTCCTTTGCCGATTTCTTCATCGGGGGTGAATAGGATGCGAATGCTTCCGTGCTTTAATTGGGGGTTGTTGACTAAATGGTAAACGGCATCCATGATGGCTGCTACGCCGGCTTTATTGTCTGCACCGAGCAGGGTTGTGCCGCTTGCGGTGATGATGTCGTGGCCAAAGTGTGTTCCTAAATCGGTATGTTCGAAGAGGCGGATGATTTGGGTGGGGTCGTCCGGTAGGATGATGTCTTGACCTTGGTAGTTTTTATGGACGATGGGTTTCACACCTGTTCCGCTACTGTCGGGGGCGGTGTCCATGTGGGAACAGAGGCAGATTACGGGGACATTGTTTTTATCGGAATTGCTTGGAAGGGTAGCATAGACAATGCCCCATTCGTCCATTGCGGCATCGGTTATTCCGATTTCTAACAACTCATTTACCAACAACCGTGCGAGGTCTTTTTGTTTTTCGGTGGAAGGGTAGGTGTTGGACAATGGGTCGGATTGGGTGTCAATTTGGACGTAACGGAGGAAGCGTTCTTCAACGGTGTTCATTAGTTATGAGTTATGAGGGGTGTTGAAATTTTGGATTTTGTTATTGTTGGGTCAAAGTTAGTTATATTGTTTTGGGTGGAGGTATGGGTTAGAAAAAAAGTTGAAAACCTAGCAGATTTTCAAACATAGCTTTTGTATCTATGTTTATAGTTTATTTTCATGATTGAAATAGCTACTCCATTGAACTTAATTTTTGCGATATTGCGTCTTAATGGGGTTTGATTTTAGTGAATGGCGGCTTGGGTATTTCATCTATTTACAATACGGAATTGAAACATGGCATATCATAGTACTTACGAATGTTTGGTTGACTTGGAAAAGCATGGGCATTTGATAAGGGTAACAGAAGAGGTTGATCCTGATTTGGAGATGGCTGCTATTCATCGGCGGGTTTATGAAGCTGGGGGACCGGCTTTGTGGTTTATGAATGTTAAAGGGAGCAGGTTTACTTGTGCTTCGAACTTGTTTGGGTCGTTGGAGCGGAGTAAGTTTATGTTTCGGCATACGCTGGAGCGGGTGCAAAAGGTGGTGGCGGTGAAGGCTAATCCCGAAGTGGCTTTGAAACAACCTTGGAAGTTTTGGAGTGTTCCGTTTACGGCGTTGAACTCTTTGCCGATGAAGAGTCGTTTTGGTGCGGCTGTTACATATAGTGAAACGACTATTGACCAACTTCCTTTGATTAAATCTTGGCCAAACGATGGGGGGGCTTTTGTTACTTTGCCATTGGTTTATACCGAGGACATAGATAAGCCCGGGGTAATGGGTTCTAACTTAGGGATGTATAGGATACAGTTGAACGGGAACGAATATGAGATTAACAAGGAAATTGGATTGCATTACCAACTGCACCGAGGGATTGGGGTGCATCAAACGAAGGCTAATAATAAGGGATTGCCTTTGAAAGTCAGTGTGTTTGTGGGTGGGCCGCCGGCGCATATACTTTCGGCGGTGATGCCGTTGCCGGAAGGGTTGACGGAACTTATTTTTGCGGGGGCATTGGGGGGGAGGCGGTTTCGGTATACTTACCGCGATGGGTTTTGCCTTTCGTCGGATGCCGATTTTGTCATTACCGGGTATGTTTATCCGCATGAAAATAAACCGGAGGGGCCGTTTGGCGACCACTTGGGTTATTATAGTTTGGCACATGAGTTTCCGGTGATGAGGGTGCATAAGGTTTGGCATCGAAAGGATGCGATATGGAGTTTTACGGTGGTGGGCAGGCCGCCGCAGGAGGATACGAGTTTTGGGGCGTTGATACACGAGATTACAGGTGCGGTGATTCCGAGCGTGTTGCCGGGGCTGCATGAGGTGAATGCGGTTGATGCTGCGGGGGTTCATCCGTTGTTGTTGGCTATTGGGAGTGAACGTTATACACCTTATTATAAGGAACGAAAACCACAGGAGATATTGACGATTGCTAACCATATTTTGGGATTTGGTCAGATGTCGTTGGCGAAATATGTGCTTATCACGGCGAAAGAGGACAACCCGAACTTGACAACTCACGATATTGGAGCTTTTTTTAGTCATTTATTGGAACGGATTGATTGGACACGCGACCTTCATTTTCAAACTAAAACGAGTATTGATACATTGGATTACAGCGGTACGGGTTTGAATAGCGGCTCGAAGGTGGTGATGGCTGCGGCGGGTGAGGTGAAACGGGCTTTGGAAACTGATTTACCGAGTGGGTTGACGCTTCCTGCGGGTTTCTCGAAGCCTTTGGTAGTTGCTCCCGGAGTGATTGGAATTGAAAGTCCTGCTTACTGGGACGAAAGTGCTGCAATTGTGCAAATCCATGCTTTGACCTCTCATCTTCATCAACTTGGGGCAGACTTATTGGTTGGTTTTCCGCTTATTGTTCTTGTTGATGACAGTGAATTTGTTGCTCGTAATATTCGCAATTTTCTATGGGTTACCTTTACTCGGAGTAATCCTTCGCACGATATTCATGGAGTTGACAGCTTTACGGAGCATAAGCATTGGGGATGTCGTGGGGCGTTGGTTATTGATGCCCGCATTAAACCCCATCATGCCCCTCCTTTGATTGAAGACCCTCAAGTTGAGAAAAGAGTGGATTTACTTGGCAGCAAGGGTCATTCTTTGCATGGGGTTATATAACTAACAATATTGTCTCATCTCCTACTTAAATCTAGGTCATTACTATAATCGCATAAGTCTTAACAGAACTGCTTATATAAAAACCATTCTATCACTAACCTCAACTAAACGGTATCGGCAAGACTTCCATCGGGTATTTTATCTACTATTGCGTAGCGGGTAGGTTTGATGGTGTTGCCTCGATAGAGGTATAAGGCTTTGGTGAACTCTGCACCGAGGAAAAGGATAATGGAAATGTAGTAAATCCATAACAAGAGTAAGACTACAGAGCCGGCAACGCCGTATGCACTGGTTATCATGACTGCACGACTTAGGTAAAGTCCTATGAGATAGCGTCCGAGTCCGAATAGGACTGCGGTAAAGAATGCCCCCCCCCAAACATCGCGCCATTTGAGTTGGACATCGGGGATGTATTTGAAGGCAAAGGCAAAAAGTAGGACGGCTGAGCCATAGGACACGGTGAAATTGATTAATTGTAAGATGTAAATTGCCGAGTCGGTTAAATAGAGTTGAAGGTATTCGCTAAAGACATTGAGAAGGATGCCATACATTAAACCGACTACTATAAAAATGACTATTACAATGATAATCAATAAGGCAACTAATTGGTCTTTGAGAAACTTGATGATGATGTTACGTGTACCGGTTTTAGGTTTTACGCGCCAGATGAAATTGAAAACCCATTGCAACTGAATCCAAACGCTTGTTGCGCTAAAATAGGTAGTGATGATGCCGACTAAGGTAATGCCGATTCCGGATTGAAACTGAAAGGCACTGACTGAAATGCCGTGAATGATGGAGGCGGCTTGTTTGCCTACAAAGAGGGTTAGGTTTTGATTGATTTGGTCTTCCAGCTCGGTAGCTCCCAAAAAGTTGCCTAACACTAATAATATCATCATTAAAATTGGGGGTAAGGACAAGACGGTATAGAAAGACAAACCTGCTCCGAGAGCGGTTACGTGGTCATTGAAAAACTCATAGTAAGTATCTCGCAGAACTGCAAAAGCTTTCGACAAAAAATTTTTCACAATATGGCCGGCTTATTGAAATAGGTGTCGAAATTCAATTTCTATATCAGTTGCCAGCAAATTTAGTTGTTTTTTGTTGATAGCGGTGTAAAGTGTTGATTTTCCCGGATGTATTTCACCAATAAATCCCCGAAGGGGGCTTTGACTATTGGGACATCTTGGGAATGCCAAGTTGTAGGCTTGAGAAATGGGGGGAGGATAGAACAGAGGGGGTATAAATGAAAAGTGGCGAGCACCCTGTATCACACCGCTCAACCTACCTACCCTTGCTGCCTTCCGGCCCTGGGGGATTCAGAGGGAGCTGATTGTACAGGACTCGCCGATGCAAAGATAGGTGAATTATGCTTAAAAAGAAAAATTGAGCATTAAATAATTACAAATCCACAGAATCCTTGATTTTGTTGTATTTTCGGGCTTTCAATAAAAAGGCGATAATCATACACCTATATTTTACCAATGACACAAAACATAGAGTTTAACCGAAACGAAGATTGGCTGAAATTGGCTACGTCGAACATGCGCAAGCATTTGCAACGCATATATTTAGGAGGAGGGCAAAAAGCCATAGACAAACAACATTCACTTGGAAAGCTAAGTGCCCGTGAGCGGATTGACCTGCTCACCGATGAAGGAGCCAACTTTATTGAAATAGGGGCATTTGTGGGTTTTGATATGTATGAAGAATACGGCGGTTGTCCGGCAGGTGGAGTTGTTACGGGGTTGGGTTATGTCAGTGGACGATTGTGTGTTATTGTGGCTAATGATGCTACGGTTAAATCGGGTGCATGGTTTCCGATTACTGCCAAAAAAAACCTGCGGGCTCAAGAAATCTCTATCGAAAACCGGTTGCCTATCATTTATTTAGTGGATAGTGCAGGGGTCTTTCTCCCTTTGCAAGATGAGGTTTTTCCCGACAAAGAGCATTTCGGACGGATGTTTCGCAATAATTCGGTGATTTCGGCCATGGGTATTCCTCAAATTGCGGCTATTATGGGCAGTTGTGTTGCCGGTGGGGCTTATCTGCCCATCTTATCTGATGAAGCGTTGATTGTTGAAAATACCGGCTCGGTATATTTGGCGGGTTCTTTTTTGGTTAAAGCTGCGATAGGTGAGGAAGTAGATAGTGAAACCTTGGGAGGAGCAACTACTCACAGCGAAATATCGGGTGTTACGGATTACAAAATGCCGGACGATAAAACCTGCCTTGCTGCTATTCGAGACATTATCGGTCGGCATGGCCATACCGAAAAGGCAGGGTTTGACCGTATTAAACCCCAACCCCCTGCCCTGCCTGAGCACGAGATATACGGAATGTATCCCGAAGAAGGTAAAAAGCCATACAATATGTTGGAGATTATCAAACGCATCGTTGACAATTCGGAAATACAAGAATACAAAGCGGGGTATGGTAAATCTATCATTTGTGGTTACGCCCGTATCGAGGGGTGGGCAGTTGGAATTGTTGCTAATCAACGGACTATTCTTAAAAGCAAAAAAGGGGAGATGCAATTGGGTGGGGTGATTTATTCAGATTCGGCCGATAAAGCCGCACGATTTATTATGAACTGCAACCAAAAACGCATTCCGTTGGTATTTCTGCAAGACGTAACGGGTTTTATGGTCGGTAGTCGCTCAGAACATGGCGGTATTATCAAAGACGGTGCAAAGATGGTTAATGCCGTATCTAACTCCATAGTACCTAAATTTACTGTTGTGATTGGTAATTCTTATGGGGCGGGTAATTACGCAATGTGCGGAAAAGCCTACGACCCAAGGTTTATTGTTGCGTGGCCTAGTGCTAAAATTGCCGTCATGGGAGGTGAACAAGCCGCTAAAACCTTATTGCAAATCCAAGTGGCAAGCAAGAAAAAACAAGGGCTTGAGGTAAGTCCGGAGGACGAAAACAAATTGTTGCAAGAAATCACCCAACGTTATACCCGACAAACGACTCCCTATTATGCGGCCGCCCGACTATGGGTGGATGCCATTATTGACCCTTTAGACACTCGGCAATTCATTGCTACGGGGATAGAAGCGGCCAACCATGCTCCTATTACTAAGCCATTTATAACGGGGGTTTTGCAGACTTAGGTGATTGATTTTTGCGGGACTTGACTGACCCCTAAATCCCCGAAGGGGACTTTGGAACAATTATTGCTGATTTGGTGTAGCTCTCAACTCCATCGTTATGAAAAAGTTCCTAGTCCTATTCCTGTTGTGGCAATCTTATATCCATGACATACAATCTATGCCCCTTGCACCTCCCGATAGTTGCTTGACTCCTACTCATTACCTCTGCACACAACCCATCATTCCCAATATCATTTGTCCCGAATTTTGTTTAGACGGCGACTACACCATCATTTCCGCACATGCCCTTTTTGATTGCAGCATTACCTTGATGGGTACTTGTGTGCGATATATTGCCTTACCCGGTTTTATTGCTACCGATTTTGTCCAAGTCATTGCTTGTAATGCCATCACTTGCGATACTTCTATGTTGGTTATTAACGTGGTAGCTTCCCCTGACTTGTGTACAACAGATCCTCCAGATCCTCCACCCTGTCAAATAAGTCCTGCTTCAATTTGTACAGATTGGGACAATGAACTACAAATATGCCCCGACTTCTGTTTTACCTCCTCTCATTCCCTTACCTCGGTTACTTCTGCCCATTCATCTGATATTGCTTTGGATGGAACATGCTTTTTATATACCCCCTTGGTGGAAACGGTTAGTTGGGATATGATTACCGTGATTGCATGTAGTGAAGCGGGGCTTTGTGATACTTTGCAAATCAATATTGTGCTTGGTGATTGTAACCAAACTCCCGCCCCAACTCCAAATCAGACTTGCACCAATGTATTTACTCCTATAGACCTGTGTTTTGAGATGGAAGCCGGTGAGATTTTTATTGCAGAGGAAGTGGAAACTACTTTTCAATGCAGCATTACCGCTTTTGCACAATCGTGTATTACCTACTATCCTTTACCCGGTTTTAGTGGGGTAGATACCGTGATTATCCCTATTTGCCGTATAGATGATCCCGATAATTGCAGGATGCAGCAATTTGTTGTGTTTGTTGGGTGCCCTTCGCCTGTAGCGGTAAACGACATTGCATATATCAGCCCTTCATGGGTTAGTATTAACGGCAGCATTATTACGGATGATTACGGGTATGATGGGATAATCGTTTCACCTGCTCAAAATGATTTCAATGTCTGTCTCGCTCCCTTAGTACTTAATGTGCTTACCCCTCCGAAAAATGGTGAATTGATAGTTTTACCGGATTTGCAATTACAATACACCCCCTATACCGGTTTTAGCGGTACCGAAACCATTCAGTTACAAATGTGTGATCCTTGTGGACAGTGCAGTGCTTCAAATCTAACACTTTATGTTGCCGCACAAACCGAAATCAACACTTCTGTTCATCAAACATCGGGGTCATGCGAAGCAGATAATAACAGCATAAAAAGTGTATATTATCTCCACGAAGTCAAGGAATTGTCTGTCAGTCTTTCAATCGTTCCCAATACTGAGGCTTATTTGAGCATCTATGCAAGTAATGGGCAATTGATGTCGTTTGTTAAAATCTTGCCCTATTCTATTGGACAACAAACGTATCACATTCCAACAGAGGGTTTGTCCAAAGGTGTTTATATACTATCCCTCACTTCCCCTCACGGAATCGAAGCGGAAAAGTTTATGGTACATTGATGGAAAGGGGTATTCTGAAAAAGGGTGTTGATGTTTTTATTCAATTTTTAACTTACGCCGCTGTAAATATCTTCTATTTCCCGATGATATTTTTGGATAACGGCTTCTCGCTTTATCTTTAAGGTGGGTGTTAATAATCCATTCTCGATACTCAATGGTTGACTGAGTAATAAATACTTTCTGATAGGATGTTCGTTTGCGAAATTGAGATTGTAATTGTCAATGAGTTCCCTGTACTTAGTAATAACTAAGGGATGTGAAAGCCATTTGGGAACATCGTCATAGCTTGCGGTGATGTTATTGGTTTTACAATAGCTTTCCAAAACGCCCAAGGCAGGAACAATTAGGGCGGTAATAAATCGCTTGCCATCTCCAATCACAATGGCATTTTCGACGAAGGCAGATTCGCGTAGGCGATTCTCAATAGGTTGTGGAGCGACATATTTACCGCTTGAAATCTTAAACAGTTCTTTTTTGCGTCCGGTAATTTTCAAGAATTTCCCATTCACCCAGACTCCCAAATCACCGGTATGAAACCATCCTTCGGGCGAAATAGCATGTTGGGTTAGTTCGGGTTGCTTGTAGTACCCTTGCATGATATTGGGGCCTCTTGCCAATATCTCACCATCTGTTTCAGCAAGCAGTATTTCTACACCGGGAATTGGGATGCCCACAGTACCCAATAGACTACCACCGGGTTCAAACCTATTAAAAGATAATACAGGGGAAGTTTCTGTCAGTCCGTAACCTTCCCTGACAGGAATGCCGGCGGCGGTGAAGATACGCGCCAATCGAGGTTGTAAGGCGGCGGCCCCCAAGATAACCCCCTTCACCCTACCTCCAACTGCTTTCTTGAGATTATTGAATACCAATAAACGGGCTATAAACAAACTAATGGCGTATCGCCAATGGACTTTTCCTGTAAAAGGGTAGTTTTCTGCTACGGAGAGTGCCCAATCAAAAATTTGGCGTTTAGGTCCTACCATCCCTTCTGCACGTTTTTCTATTTCTTCATACATTCGCTCTAACACACGCGGTACGGCAGAAAAATAATAAGGTCTAACTTTCTTCATTCTATTTTCTACTTGCGTAATCATAGAATAATGAATTGACGCACCTACAGCAAGATAGATATAATTGGCTGTGCGCTCGAATACATGACTTAACGGTAAAAAACTAAGCACCGGATCTGTATGGGATACGGGTAAAATGGGAAGCAGCGATTTGATATTGCTTACCATATTAAAATGGGAAAGCATCACCCCTTTCGGTTCACCGGTTGTACCCGATGTGTAGATGATAGTGGCGATATCTTGAGGGAGAATTGATTTTTTGATTTCCTCCAATTTTAAACTCCAAGTTTCCTCATTAACCATTAACTCCTTCCAATTGGACACTCCATTGATGGGTAAAAAGGAATAAATATCTTGTAAATGATTGGTTTGGGGTTTGATTTGAGAGATTTTCCGATAAAGGTCTTGGTTGTTGACAAAGCACCATTTTATTTGTGCGTGATTAAAAATATAAAAACACTCATCGGCAGAGGCGGTGGCATGAATTGGAACGACTATGCCGCCTGCTTGCTGAATTGCTAAATCTGTCAAAGTCCATTCGGGGCAGTTATAGGAGGATAAGATGGCAACAGTGTCTCCTTTTTCCAATCCCAGTTGAAGTAATCCACAGCTAAGTTGTCTGATGATGTCTATACATTGTTGGATAGCATAAGTTACTACTTTCCCGTTTTCAAAAGAACATAAAGCCGCATTTTGCGGATACTTTTGCCTTTGATAAGGGAGGATGTCGAAGAGTCGGGTAAAATCCGTCATAAAAGGAAGAGAGGCTTTTTATAAAGCAAGTTGCAAAGCTATGGAAGCGAACTGAATAGTAAATAAATGAGCATAAAGAAAAAAGCCCCAACCATTAAAGATTGAGGCTCGCATCCTTTTTCTTAAACTTTTAAAACCCTAAACTAAAATTATGAACAACATTATTCCAGTTTATTTAAGTGCTTCGGTTCTGGGTACTGCCGAGTAATTGAGTTTTAAAGCATTAGCCTTACGTAACTCTTGTTTTAGGTCGGTAATGATTCCCATTTTAACATCTTTGTCCACCTTTAGCGAAACAGTCATCTGAGAAGCTAAACTTTCGTCTAATTTGGCACGCTCATTTTCGACAAAAAGTCTGATATCATTCTCTGTTGAAAAAGCGTCGTTCAATTGAATTCGCGGAGCAGTACCGAATTTTTCTCTGTATTGCTGATTAGGAGGTCCGACGTAAATATAACTTACTAAAGACTTTTTTTCTAATTTAGTCAATTCAGTGGCTTTAACCGGACGTATTTGAACCATGATCTCAGAATTTCGCATGGTAGTAGTAACCATGAAGAAGAAAAGAAGCATGAAAACGATATCCGGTAGCGATGCAGTAGAAACTGGCGGTAATGTCTTTGTTCCTTTTTTACGTATTGGCATGTTTTACAAATTTTGTGTTGAGCAAATAGTACTATAACCTTTCGCTTACTTTGGAGCGGTGGCAGCGGCTTCCGCAGCACCAAAGTCTTCAGGTTCTGCTTCAGAAATACCTAATGGATAAGCGTCCTTCACTTCTTTTTGCTGTACATCGTTAAGGTCGCTCAATTTTAGTCCAAATTTTGTTTTGGCATAATCATCTCGTAACTCATTATAGGCAGCTTTTAGCTCATTTTGTACAGAAATATACATATTGTAGCTGGTGCCTTTATCATTTTTGAGAGATACAACTGCTTTTTGAGGGCTAACAGAATACTGCTCTTCTACACCATTATTGTTTACATGCTTTTTAGTGAGGTCTTTTAGCTCGGAAATACCAATCGGTTGCCCCTTTACCAAAAGCTGATCTCTCGAATTGACCAAAATGTCCAACACATTACGCCGGTTTACATCGGTCTGTGGGGGCGGTACGTCAGTCCAAGGCGGAAGTAAGGTAAGCAAACCTTTATCTACATCCATAGTGGTTGTTACGAGGAAGAATATCAGGAGCAAGAAAGCTATATCAGCCATCGAGCCTGCATTTATTTCGGGTATGGCACGGTTTCGCCTCATAGTATTTAGATTTTGGCTACTTAAACAAGTTATAAATTTCGGCGGCTATGAGCGAAAAGAAAGCAACAAACATCATCACTGCCGTTGAGGTGATGCCGGCTCCCACGAATTTAACAACGCCCGGAGAAACGAAATCAAATTTCGATTTTGCTAAGAAGCCGGTTTTTTCTGAAGAAGAAAATTGCCAAATAAGAAAGATGACTACGATGAGTATCAAAACTCCGGCAAGCCCTTTGATGGTTTCTTTTGGATCTGTCATCAAGCCTTTTACAACCTGATACAAAGACATGGCTAAGATAGAGATGAAGGCTAGTAGCGTAAGCCCAATGCCTAATGGGAGGAAAAAGTTAACCAATATATTTTCCATAGTGTTGTTTTTGTAGTTTTAGTTTAATAACACCGGTGGATCTCCACCATGTAAATTGGATAATAATTAGTCAACAATTTTATTGCGTTTGAGCAAGTCAATGAAAGTGATTGACGCTTCTTCCATTTTGTTTACAATACTATCCACTTTAGAAGTGAAGTAATTGAAAAAGATTTGGAGGATAATAGCGACAATAAGTCCAAATACAGTTGTCAAAAGTGCTACTTTAATACCACCGGCTACAAGACCCGGAGAAATGTCTCCTGCTGCTTCAATGGCATCGAATGCTTGAATCATCCCGACTACAGTACCCAAGAACCCTAACATAGGGGCAAGCGCGATAAAAAGAGAAATCCAAGTAAGGCCGCTTTCCAATTTACCCATTTCGACAGAACCGGACGAAACGATGGATTTTTCGACAATGTCTATGCCTTCATCTGTTCGTTCTAAGCCCTGAAGGAATAGACTTGCTACGGGTCCGCGAGTTGAGCGACAAACCTCTTTAGCTTTGTCAACATTGCCTTCTTTAAAGGCTGATTCTATTTTCTTGAGCAGAGCACTGGTGTTGGTGGTAGATAAGTTGAGTACCAAAACGCGCTCAATACAAATTGCCAAACCGATAATTAAACAAAATAAAATCGGTGCCATCCATTGCCAACCTCCTTCGATGAAGTATTTTTTAAACAATGCCATACCCTCGGGTTGTACTTCATCGGTTGTAGTTGAAGTGGAGGTTGTGGTAGCAGCAGCTGTGGTCGTATTATCTTGTGCTTGTGTATATACTACACTAGCTAAAAGAAAAAGTCCACACGCAAAGAGTAGCGCAAACAAGTTTTTCATAATGGTAGTTTATAGTTTTTGTTGTTACTAATTAATTTAAAGCGAATAAGTTGATGATTGTTGGAAAAAAAATTGTGTTGATATTTTGTGCGGAGAGAGAGGGATTCGAACCCTCGGTACCCTTTTGGGGTACACACACTTTCCAGGCGTGCGCCTTCGACCACTCGGCCATCTCTCCCCTTCTCGTCAAAAAGAACTGTCTGTATTTCTTAAAAGCAACTCTGAAAAAAGACTGTTTTGAAATCGGGGGTTAAATTAGGTAATTAACCTGAAAAAAATAAAAACATTCTTTGGTTATATTTTTTTTACCCTAAAAAACCTTCAAATCAGGCGTTTTGCTGTCTTTTTAGGGCTTTCACTATATCGGGGGCAAAAATTGAAAAGTTTTTCAAATAATCAAAACAAAAGCGGCTAATCGAGCATAAATATTTTCAACTTTCTTTTGTACCGAATATTTAAGCGGGCATTTTAAACAATTGCATGGCGTTTTTGGTGGTGATCTCGGCTACTTCTTCGAGGCTTATGTTTTTGATGTCTGCTATTTTTTGTGCTATGTTGAGGAGATATGCGCTTTCGTTTCTTTTCGCGTGTTGATTTTTGGCGGAACGGTAAGGTTCAGGGGCTAAATAAGGGGCATCGGTTTCCAATACAAAGTAGGATAAGTCTATGGCAGCGATGACTTCGTTAAGCGTGCTTTTTTTATAAGTACTTGAGCCGCCTATGCCCATGTAAAAGTTATTTAGTTCCGTCACTTGAATAGCCTCTTCCACTGTTCCACTGAAACAGTGGAAAACGCCTGTTAACTTTCCGCCTTCATGATGCTGTTGTACTATATCGATAGTTTCGGAAAAAGAGTTGCGACAATGGAGGACGATGGGTAGATCTAGTTCTTTAGCCCAATTCATTTGATGTTCTAAGGCGATGAACTGCTTTTCGCGAAAGGTGATGTCCCAATAGAAGTCAAGTCCGATTTCACCTACGGCATAAAAGCGTCTGCCGGAGTTCTTTAACTCCTTTTCGGCGAGGGCAAGTTCTTCTTCAAAGTTTTGTTTGACTGAACAAGGGTGTAGCCCCATCATTGGAAAGCAATTTGCGGGATAAGCATCGGCAAGTTGGTAAAGATCGGCTATTGTTTCGCTATCCACATTTGGCAGGAAGATTTTTGTTACACCATTTGTTAGAGCGCGCTGCATCATTTCGGCTCTGTCTTCATCGAATTGATGCAGGTAGAGATGGGCGTGAGTATCTGTAAATATAGGCATAGTGTGATTATGGGGTAAAATTACCCTTTTTACCAACTTTAACTCCTGCGTTTTGCAATTTAATGCCCAAAAACCTTTCCTTTGCTTTTATTTAAAGAGTTTTTTGTAGTAAAACTTTATATTGGTGCGGTTTTTAGGATAAACTATCTGAGTTAGCCTATCAATTATCTATTCATTCATAAATACACGCTTTATGCTGCTTTTATTTCTTGCTTTATTGCCGGCAGTTGTTGTTATATGGTATATCTATAACAAAGATAAGTATGATAGGGAACCTACAAAGTTGCTTTTATGGAGTTTCTTCTTGGGTGTGGTGAGTATTATACCTGCTTTAATGGGCAGTTTTTTGGGTGCTTCGGCTGGTATTGGAATTACGGAAAACATTTTTAACACCTTTGCTTATGCTTTTATAGCGGTAGCACTTTCTGAGGAATTTGCGAAGTTTATTTTTCTTCGGTTCGTGATGTTTAACAGGAAGGAGTTTAATGAGCCATTTGACGGCATTATCTATGGCGTAATGATAGGAATGGGTTTTGCCGCTTTTGAAAATATCTTGTACGTAGCAGACGGTGGTGTTGGTGTGGCTTTGATAAGAATGTTTACCGCTGTCCCTGCACATGCTGCTTTTGGAGTGATTATGGGTTATTATGTGGGTTTAGCCAAGTTTGATTTGGCGAACCGCTCCCGCTTGCTACTTACCGGTTTGATTTGGGCGGTGTTGGCACATGGGGCTTATGATTTCTTTATCATGCAAGAGAATTACCCTGCTTTAGGTCTCATAACTTTTGTCGTTTTGATTTTTGCTATTCGCTTTTCTCGGCGTGCGATTGCTATTCATCAGAAAGCATCTCCATTTAACCCTGAAAACATAGTTGAAGAAACGGAAGCTGAAACGAGCATTGATGTTGCTTTGCCTTCAGAGGGTTACTTTGAAACTATCAATAACGAGGAGAATGATACTCCTCCGATTATAATCAAACCTGATACCGATAAAGATACTGATAAGCCTAATGATGGTGGGTGGGGTGTTTGATTATTTTAGATTTTAGGCCTAAGATTTAAGACTATACGGATTGCTTATTGATGTAGCTTTCTTTTCCTTTTTATCAAAGGATTTATTTCCACTCATTGCTATTTACCTATTCATTTGAGGGGGATTTCAATTCCTAAAATAGAGGTTTCCTTTACCGTTCCTGACATTTTCGCTCCCGACAGAGGCATTTTCGCTCCCGACAGAGGCATTTTCGCTCCCAACAGAGACATTTTCGCTCCCGTCAGAGGCATTTTCGCTCCCAACAGAGGCATTTTCGCTCCCAACAGAGGCATTTTCGCTCCCGTCAGAGACATTTTCGCTCCCGTCAGAGACATTTTCGCTCCC
>CALCIK010000074.1 GCA_937907475.1 uncultured Bacteroidota bacterium
TCTTCAAGTATGGCATTTGCATCTTCAAGTATGGCATTTGCATCTTCAAGTATGGTATTTGCATCTTCAAGTATGGTATTTGAACCTTCAAATATGGTATTTGAACCTTCAAATATGGAATGTTCGAAAAAGTGCGACAAAAGTTGTTTTTTAGGCAAAACCAACTTTCCCCAATACTAAGGCATTGCGATAATGTTAATGTTAATGTAAAGTTTGGATTAGCAATCAATAATACTCATCTCCCAGCCCCCCTCTCTCCCAAAATGCAACAATATGTTTCCTTGAAAACAGATTTTGTCAAGGTACAAGTCAAAGAGGGTCAGTCTTACCTCCCCTCCATGTAACAAATCGCTCGGTTGGTAAAACAAATTGCCCGGGTGGCAATGCAAGAGATGGACTTATTACCAAGAAAATCCAAAATAACGAACAATATCCGAGGCGGTGATGGAATTATTTTGGTTGGCTGCTGCTCTATCTCCGGCAAGTCCATGCAGATAAACTCCGAGTAATGCACTTTCTTTTGAGGGGTATCCTTGTGCCATTAAGCCTGCGATGATTCCGGTTAAGACATCACCACTTCCGGCAGTTGCCATCGCAGGATTTCCGGTGGAGTTGAAATAACAATTTCCATCGGGGCATGCAATTGCTGTATGTGCGCCTTTTAATACAATATATATATGGTATTGGACGGCTAATGTTCGCAGTATTTCCAAACGATCAAATCCATTGGCAGATTTACCGGCCAAGCGTTCAAATTCTTTGGGGTGTGGGGTCAAGATGCTGTTTTGGGGCACGAATTCGAGAAGTTTCTCCATGCCTACCATGTTTAACGCATCGGCATCCATCACCAAAGGTTGGGTTACTGTTTGCAACCATGTTTTTAAGGCTTTCGCTCTTGTTTTTTCTGCACCTATTCCGGGGCCTATGGCAATTGCTTGGTATTTCGGTTGATGGTTTTCGGTGGTCAATTGTTCTTTTGTGGGGAAACGGTCAATCGTTTCGGTATTATTGTAGGGCAAAACCATTGCTTCCGGGAAAGCGGTTTGTACGATGTCGCATCCTTTCATTGGGGTGAAAACGCTCAACAAACCTGCGCCTGCTCTTAACACAGCTTTGGAAGCTAAGACACAAGCCCCCATTTTACCAAACATGCCGGCAATGAGCAAGGCATGTCCCCGATTGCCTTTGTGGGTAAACTTTGTTGGCGATTTTAACAAAGCCTTAGCTTCTTGTTCGGTCAGGTAATGATTGTTAGTTTCTAAGGTGTTTAAAAATTGGGAATCTAAACCAATGGAAACAGCTCGCCAAGTGCCGACATATTGATAATTGTCGGGAAACATGAAGGCGAGTTTCGGCAATTCAAAACTGATGGTATGATGAGCACAAACGATAGGCGAATTGGGCGGAGTGACTTTACCAACAAACAAACCCGAAGGAATATCAATAGCAACCACTGTGCAGGAACTATTATTGATCAACACAACGGCATCGGCTGCCAATCCGCTAATGGGACGGTTAAGTCCAGAACCAAACAAAGCATCTATCACGACACTTTTTGACGGAAGGGTCGTAAATTCACCAAGTTCAGTAGGGTAGGAGATGGGAATGGGCAATCGTTTTAATCTCAGTTCGTTCAATTGGAAATCTTTTGTTGGCCGGCTTTCGTGGTTAACAATCACCACGACACTTACTTTATACCCTCTGTGATACAACAACCTTGCCAGGCAAAGTCCATCACCGCCGTTGTTGCCCGTTGTGCAGAACACCACCACCGGGCGGTTTGTGGCAAACTGTTTGACATACCAATTGGTTAATGCACCGGCGGCGCGTTCCATCAAATCGGATGAATCAATGGGTTCATTGGCAATGGTATAAGCATCGGCTTCCCTTATTTGGGCTGCGGTGAGTATTTTCATGGACGGGTTATTGACCTTTTTTGGCGTAAAGCAACAGCATATCATCGCCAAACTCGTAGGGGTCGCCCAAATAAGAACTGTAAGGCTCGAAACTGACAAACCCAACTTCTTTGAGCAAGTTGATTAACTCAAGATAGCTATACATGCGAACACTGCTTTTGTATTGTTTGCGATGCCCGTCCTTATCAATCAACGTCCAACTTCCGTTTAACCGACTGGTGTTGTAATCAAAAACACGCTCTTCTAATAAGACATAATCTTCGTATTGCCAATATTCTTTGGGGGTAAAAATGGGTAAAAGCGTTTCCAAAACATGGTTTTCCAGCAACAAACAACCTCCATCGTTCAGTGCGCGGCTCATGGAAGCAAGGCAGGCTTTGTTGTCTTTGTCCGAAAAATATCCGAAACTGTTGTAAGCACAAACCGCCATGTCAAAAGTTTGGTCAAACGCCATCGAACGCATATCGGCAACTTGAAAGGTGGGTTTTAACTTTTTTATTTTTCCGGCATGGACGGTTGCTTTTTGAATAGCTTGGGGGTTAATATCCACCCCAAAGGTTTTAAAACCGCGTTTGGCCAATTCAATGGCTATTCTTCCCGAACCGCAAGGAACATCGAGTAGCGAGGTAAACTCGTTTTCGAGCAGCAGTTGTTCAATTAAGTTACATTCAGCAAAGGTGTCCCTTTTCTGTTTGATGAGATGCGACATCGGTTCCCAGACATCGCTAAAATATTCTTTCCACCATTCCATCGCTTATTGATTTGATTTCTTTGCAAATGTAATGAGGAATGATGATGTTTCCAAGCGGTAATTATTTTGAAGGCTTTTGACTGAAGAGGATAGATTTTAGACTGAAGAAGATACTCTTTACCTGTTCCTTTTTTGACCTACCCCCGGCCCCATACGTACCAGGTTTGGTTTTCAATGCATATAAAAAAGTCATTGTGGCATTCATTTTTACCTTTTGGTCTCTTTTTGGCAGTCATCCGTATTAACATTTCGAGGTCTTTCAGAACTTGATTATATGCTTCATAGCAGGCATTTACAATAGCATTCCACCACCGCTCTTTGAGCAAGTCTATCGCTTTATGTGCCTTGATATCGCTGATTTTATACCCATTTAACATAATCTGATACTTTTTGCCAAGAATGTAAGAATGATTATTATCTTTATTCGTGCATTCGTGGCAACAACCCAAATTCGTGCATTCGTGGCAACAACCTCCATTCGTGCATTCGTGGCAAACTTCTTTCATAAAAACTCTAAAAATAAGTCGAAAACCCGAACTGAATGATGCCGGTTAGAGCTGGTGGATTGCCCAATAAATCTCTTTGTTGTTCGTAGCGGTAATTGAACCTCAAAACGGTTGTGCCAACAGGACGGAAGGCGATTGTCGGAACGATAGCCCATCTATCATCGGCAATGTTACCGTTGGTTTCTTTGAATTTGCCTTGGTTATAGTCGGCATATTCCAAACGAACGCCCACATTTAACTTGGCGTTGTCCCAACCCAATGTTTTTCTTTGCATCACCGTTCCGATAATATCCACATAACCGCCAAACTGTTGTGTGCCGAATTGCTGTATATAGTGATCGGGAACATCCACCAAAACCTTGGCCAATTCGCCCGTGATGGCAATCCTGTTATTGATGAAAGCGGTGTTAAAATCAACCGCCAAAACGCTTGCACTTCTTTTACTGTCCAAAATCAGTCCGTCTTCTTTCCATTTGTTGTAAACACCGGTCATATAAGACAAGCCCAACTCGCCGATTTTGCGGTTGCGGATGGCGATTTTTCCGGTAAACATGGGCAGACCGCTATTGCTTTCTTCAAATTTTTCGGGGTTGCTTTTTCCTGCGGCAAGTGAGGTTCTGTTCTCATTGTTTGAAATGATTTTGTCGTCTAAGCCATTGGTTAAATAGGCTTCGTAGCCCAAAATCCAGTTGCTCCTAAAATATTTACCGTGCAAGCCCAACCCGACATTTGACAGCGTAGAAGGAATAATGGTGGTGGATGCAATAGGACGGTCAATAAAATCCCATCTCGGGCCGTCGTGGTTTTGGTTAAATGCCCCGATGGGGTTCATCACAATTCCGCCCCGAAAATTGACCAAAGGGTGAAATTCGATGTCCATGGCTGCCAATTCGATATTGATTTCTTTGGCACCATCTTCAAATTCCAGTTCTGAAAGGAACTTAATTTTTTTGGCAATGGTGGACGAGAAAAACAAGGTAAACCTCCTTGCCTGAAACGAAATGCCCTCGTTTACCCCATTGGTTTGGGCAAACTCTGTGTTGGCTTCGAGGTAACCGCCAATGGCAATCGGCAACTTTCCGGGGGTCAGAAAAGGACGGTTGTAAGCGGCATCCATGTTCATTTTTTGTTTGGAAGTATCTGCCGGTGTCCGTTTAAAAAACTTAGTGGTGTCGGTTTGTGCATAGCTCTGTGCAAATACAAACAGCAAAACCGCAGCCGTCAACGAGGCCTTATATATATAGGTAAACATGTTCATTGTCGGTTTCTATTTTGAATGTTTGTAAATTTTGGTCTGCCGGGGGTGATTGAACGACTCCTTGATTGGAAAACTCGCTTCCGTGGCAGGGGCAAATCAGAAAATCGCCTTGAGGTTGGAGTTCACAACCTTTGTGCGTGCATTGCATCAGCAAAGCGGAATAGTTTTCTCCATCCAGTTTGTAAACACAAATCGGGAAATTAAATTTTTCGTGTCTCACCAACACAAATTTGCGAGGTTTGGGGTTTTCATTTTTAACCTTAAAAAACTCGGATTTGAGAATGGTGATTTTGTTGTTTGCAGATGTCGTTTGTGCAAAGTAAGTGGTGGTTGCACAACTTTCCAATAAAGTGGACAGGGCGGTTCCTCCCAAACAGGCCAGCCCGCAGGTTTTGATAAATTCTATTCTTTTCATTACAGTGATTTTAAAAATTTGATTAAAGATTGTTTATCAGTTTGCGAAAGATTTTGGTATTCTGCCTTACTGTTCGCAGCTTCTCCACTGTGCATCAGGATGGCTTCTTCGATGCTTCTTGCCCTGCCATCGTGCATTAAATAAAATTGTCCGCCTTGCGAGTTTGGCGAAAGCCCCAACCCCCAAAGCGGCGGCGTTTTCCATTCCGATGTTTTCGCGTTTCCTTCCGTATAGGCATCGTCCAATTCACTTCCCATATCGTGTAGTAATAAATCGGTATAGGGGTAAAATTCTTTGTAAGACAGCGATTCGATAGGGGAGTAGCCGGTCGTTAAAACGGGTTTGTGACAACCCGCACAATTAATTTGATTGAAAATGTTTTTACCCAGCATGACCTCTGCATCGTTTTGATTTCGTTGAATGGGGGCTTTCAAGGTATGGAGGTAAAACACCACATCGTTCACCGTTTGGGTAGAAACTTCGGGATCTATTTCAAGTCCGGTGAAAACATCAATAGGTTCAAAAAGAGAAGTTATCCCCATATCTTGGTTATAGGCATTCACCGTTTGATGTAATAAATTATAGGCTGCCGCTTTTTTTCCGAAACGTCCGATGTATTTACCATTTTGAGCAATGGCGTTTGAATGTGGGATAATATAAGAAGGCGTATTTATCCAGTTCGGCACCCCCGATATACCGTCCCCATCCGTATCATCGGGGTCAGCCATATCCAAAATATCGGCATCGGAAATATAGGTCAGAAAACCTAACCCGGTAACGGCAGGCGGGGTAAATTTAGAAAATGTAGCATCGGCAGGAATTTGTTCGGGCATATAACCGGGTAATGCCCTGTTTTGCAATTGAGGTCCGCCAATATGCATATATCGGTTGCCCGTTTCGTCAGTTTGCCCAAAACGGGTAAGGGTGGTAAACGGGTCGCCTTTACCATCTCCGGCATGACAACTTCCGCAACTTGTGGCCACAAAAATAGGCCCAAGTCCTGTTTGGGGGGTAAAAACTTCGTCGTTAAAGGCAATATCGCCTAATAAAAATTGGGCAGACTGTTGATTGTTCAAGCCTTCGATGGGGCCATCCAATATGTCATGATTTTCAGGTGCGGAAGGTGCCAACTTATCGCAGGAAACCATGATGACCACAAAAAGGCATAAAGTAGAAAGGAGGAGTAGTTGTTTCTTATTCATGTTGATCCATTAATTTGTTTGATGGGGTAAATATACAAAGTTAGATTAGACTAACAAATTTATTTGAAAAATAGTTTGCACCGAGTAAGAAGCTGTAAACTTCAATTGCTATCTTTGCCTTATGAATTCTTTGGCAGAGGAAAATTATTTGAAGGCCTTGTTTACCTTGTCGAACGACAAAGGAGAGGTAAATGTGAACGAGCTTTCCAAGCGTTTGGAAATAAAAATGCCGACCGTAACCAGCATGATGAAGAAGCTTTCGGCAAAAAACTTAGTGCATTACGAAAGCTACAAGCCCTTGAGGTTGACCGAAAAAGGTAAAATGGAAGCTGCGGCAATCCTTAGAAAACACCGTTTGACCGAAATGTTTTTGGTCGAAAAAATGGGATTCGGTTGGGAAGAAGTTCATGTCATAGCGGAGCAGGTGGAACATATTCAGTCGCCCGAATTTTTTGAAAAAATGGACGAGTTATTGGGGTTCCCTAAGTTAGATCCTCACGGCTCGCCCATTCCCGATAAAAGCGGAAACATAGTTTGGAAAGAATTCAGCAAACTGAGCGAGTGCAAAGCAGGGGACATTATAAAGTTGTCGGCGGTAAGCAATACTTCCAGCGAATTTCTGAAGTTTTTGAACAGTCGCGAATTGAGTTTAGGCATCAAAGTGAAAATTAAATCGGTCGAGCCTTTTGACAAATCAATGGTGGTAAGCTATGGTAAACGCACCTCAGAAACCTTGAGCCTGACAGTTTGTGAAAAATTGTTGGTAGAAAAAGTGTAAATTTATCCCCTATTATCGCTTCAAAACAAAACGATTATTATAATAAAGATAAAATGAAGGCACTATTTACTATTTTACTATTCAGTATATATCTGTTGGTTGGTTATTCTCCCATATCAAAGGGAGCATTAGAAAACAGTCATGCGTCATTGAGTTACTCGACCAATCATATACAAGAAGCCCCGACTTCGGGAAATGCAAATCAAAGCCATTTTCGTCCAATCGCTTATCAAAACAGTACAGTGGTGATTTGTGGCGGTAAATATGCGACCAAATTTCACAGCACTTCCAATTGCCGAGGTTTGAATAATTGTAAAGGGGGTGTTTATTCAGTATCTTTGAGTGAAGCCCGAAAACAAGGGTTTACTTCTTGTTTGATTTGTTATTAAATGATGGATTGTTTTAGAGAAGAAGAGATGAAGTTCTGTTTGTAGGATGGAATCCGATATTTGAAGAATTACAAAGAGGAAGGTTGTGGCAGATTGATTTTAGATGATATTATCAATGAGTTGATTGAATAATTATAGGGAAAAAGAGTTGGGTTGATAACAATGAACTAAAGACGTAAGATTTTAATAAGTATCAGATGAGTGGATGCGCAGGTTTTTCACCAAAAAAGGATTTGCTTTTGATGTTGGGGCAACAACCTTGGTTGATTTTGTGAAGTGTATAGTATGTAAGGAATATTTTATTCCCTTCTCTCTAAACAGCTTATACCTATTTTGTCTAAGATAAAAGATTGAGTGAAGAAACAAGTATTCAGACGGTCATATCAATGTCTGTAATCTATAATTCACAACTAATTAACCTCGCTTTGTTAATAAACAACCCAAGAGGTTTGTATTTAATTCGGAATTGAGTATTTTTGAAGATGAATAGTAGTCTCAATAAGGATTGGTGTAATGACCAATACAAAAAACGCATCCCAATGGACGATAACAAATTAAAACAAAAAATTCTTGACGAGATTGCAAAGACAGAATCTTCCATTCACGATTATCGGGAAATGACCAAACCTGTTGCCCCCGATGTGGCAATAGGTCGGGCTTCTAGAATGGATGCTATCAACAACAATAGCATTACCGAAGCAGCCCTCAGACAAGCCGAAAACAAATTAAGGAATTTGCGTCGAGTGCTATCTCAAATTGGGACGAAAGATTTTGGCGTTTGCCTCAAATGCCATAAACCTATACCCATAGGAAGAATTTTAATCCGTCCCGAAAGTTTGTATTGTGTAAATTGTGCAGTATAACGCATTGAAGTGTTTTTAGACAATAAATAGTTGCGAATAGTATGCTAGGGCATAGTCAGTGAACAAGGGTACATCATAACACCATGCAGTTGTTACATAAAAGTCGTATTGTGGCATTTCCAAAAAATATTTTTTCCAGAATCGGTAAAAGAAGGCAACGAAATGGCCTTTTCAGTACGTTTATCTTGTTAGTTAATTTTAGCTTTGACACTTACTCACAACGATTTCAAAACAAATTAAATGCTAAAAACCATGAACCAATTATACCTATTGCTTTTTAATCTACTCTTACCCTTAGTTGCGTTACAAGCTCTCAATCCAATTGTAGATTTTGCCCTGTTTAAACAGCCCAATCAAAGTAGCTATGCCGAAGTTTATATACTTATCCCCGGTAATACTGCAACTTATGTTCAAACCACAAATGGTCAATGGCAGGCAGATGTAGAAATCACGCTTATATTCAACCAGCAAGAAAACATTATTCAGTACGATCGGTATGTTTTACAAAGCCAAGCTATTTCCGATAGCAGCAGTATTCGATTTGATTTGTTCGACCTCAAACGCTTTGAACTTCCAATGGGAAGTTACAACATGGAGGTGATTTTTAATGACCTGCATCAATCTAACAGTACGGTTACCCGCCAAGCAAATTTTGAAATTGTCGCTCCTGAACCAATTCCTCAAATTGCCCTTTCTGATGTTATTTTGGTGAACGGATTAGAACAGGAAACCGAAGTAACCATATACAGTAAATATGGCTATAATTTGGTTCCCAATGTCTTGGGCTATTATCCTCCAACTCAAAACAGGCTTTCATTTTATGCCGAAGTCTATCATGCAGACAAAACACTAGGTAAGGAAACCGATTTTATGTACACGTTTGCTGTGGTCAATAGCCGAAAAATGGTGGTGAATAACTTGAAGAAATTCAAAAAGTTAAAAGCCGAAGAAGCCAATATTTTGATGGCTGAATTGGATATCAGCACTTTACCCTCCGGTAATTTTTTCCTTTGGGTCGAAATTCGCAATAAACAGAACGAGTTGTTGGCAGAAAATGCGGTTGCGTTTCAAAGAAACAACCCAATTGAAAATAAAAACACTGCTCAATTTGCAAATTTTAAAACTCCCAACGATCTACCCGAAGTTGCCGATGCCTATTTGCTCAATTTAACCGATGAACAATTAAAATTCTATTTGGCTTCGATTGCTCCAATTGCTTCGGAGCAAGCTTTAGTGTTTGCCCAAAATGCTTTGTCAACCAATAATTTCGATATTATCAGAAGAACGCTTAGTGCATTTTGGCGGCAGCAAGAACCTTTAGATCCATCTCTTGGCTTTTCGCTCTATCGAGAAAAAGTAGATTATGTCGAATCTACTTATAAAACCTTAAAACAACATGGTTTCGAAATGGACCGAGGTCGGATCTTTTTGAAATATGGTTATCCAAATGATTTAGTTTCGGTACCTGCCGAAGCAGGTTCGTTGCCTTATGAAATTTGGCATTATTATCGGCTCAATAACAAACAAACGAATGTTAAATTCGTATTTGTAAAAACTGTATTTGCATCAAATAATTTTGATTTGATTCATTCCGATGCCAGAGGAGAGGTAAAAGATCCTCGTTGGCAAATGCGAATTAACAACAACAGAGGTTGGTCGCCTTCTATAGACGAATCGCCATTAGATGACAATTTTGGTCGAAAATCGGGGATGTATTACAACGAGTAGTCTAATTATGTTGCGGAACTTAATCGTTTATGCCAACTACATATCAGTTTTAACGCTTGCGACCCATATTTGGAAAGCGCATTCGATATTCTATATCTACAATGCCTTTACCAATGCGTTCCAAGCGTTTTTTCAGCAATTGCTTTTTAAGAGGGGAGAGGTGGTCGGTAAATAAAACTCCTTGAATATGGTCGTATTCATGCAGGATGACACGGGCTGTTAAGCCGGTAAATGTTTCGGTATATTGGTTAAACTGTTCGTCTTGATATTGTAGAGTAACCGTTTCTTGTCGCTTAATATTTTCGCGAACCCCGGGAATACTCAAACATCCTTCGTTGTAAGAAATCAGGTTCCCAATTTTTTCGATGATTTGGGCATTTATGAAGACTCTTTTAATAGGGTTTTCATCTTTAAGTCCATCATCTTCTCTTTCATCAAAATCTTCTTCGGGGTTTGTTTTTAGTTGAACGGTATCTACTAAAAACAAACGGATAGGCAAGCCGATTTGAGGTGCAGCAAGTCCTACGCCTTTTGCATTATACATGGTTTCAAACATATTGGCAATTAGAATTGCCAAATCGGGATAGTCTTTTGAAATTTCTATACCTGTTTTTCGGAGTATTGGGTCGCCAATAGCAACAATAGGCAGTATCATATCTGTTGAAGTAGTTTTTCTGTTTTAAAAGCATTGAACCGCATTTCTTAAAGATAAATACGGTTCAACTTTTGAAGAAGAATATGTTGATTTAATATCTACCAAATACCTTTGCGTGTCAAAAAAGATTGCAGAATAATCGTGGCACTCACTTTGTCTAAAAGTTTTTTATCCTGACGTTTTTTCTTTTTCACACCTGCATCTATTAAGGTTTGCATAGCCATTTTAGAGGTATAACTTTCGTCTTCCCGTTCTATGGGTATTAAAGGTATTTTTTGTTGTAATTCAGCCACAAAAGTGTTTGCTGCATTGGTTGCATGTGTGGGACTGCCATCTAAATTGGCGGGTTCTCCAACAACAATGATGTCAACGGGTTCTGTTTTTGTGTAATTGATAAGGAAATTCATTACTTCAGGTGTATCAAGTGTGGTCAGTCCGTTTGCTGTAATCTTTAGCACATCTGTAACAGCAATACCTGTTCGTTTTATTCCAAAGTCAATTGCCACAATTCGTCCCATTCGGGTATGATAGTCAAAAAAGAAGATGAAAGTGAGTCATACTGGGCTCGAACCAGTGACCTCTACCCTGTCAAGGTAGCGCTCTGAACCAACTGAGCTAATGACCCTTAGAGGCGCAAATATCGGAAGTTTTAGGAGATTTTCAAGTTTTTTGGAGAGTTTTAATATCGTTGTTCTAAAAGATAACAAATTTTCCACTACAAATACTCAAAAATCTTCGTCATCGGTATCAGAACTATCCATTTTAAACATACTGTTTAGCAAATCTTGAAAAGCAAAACCCGATTGAATAGGGGCTTTACCCAACAATGAATATTCTGCTAAACCATGCAAGATAAATTCCATTAAGAAAAATTTTTCTGAGGCTTCCAATTGCGGATAGTATTTCTCTACTATATCTATTAACCCTGCAATGCTAGACAAAGTACGGGCATAATGGTTATTGCTCAAATCGTTGTATAAATTGGTGTCGTTACCTTGTCCAAACCAATCAATCACCGGTTGGTAAATATTGCGTTGTTTTTTGCGCTTCATCTCTTCGGGATTGGGAAAGTACTTGACAAAAAGGGTTCTGATGGCTTTACCAATCAGGTTTTGAGCCACAATAAACGGTCCTTCCTGTTCGCCTTCGTAAACTAATTCAATCTTACCGGTGATTGAAGGAATGATGCCCCAAAAATCCCCAACACGCACATGTGTGCTTTTCTCTCCGTTAATAAGAGTTCGTCTTTCTGCCGCACTAGCCAGATTTTCCATCGCTGAAATGGTTAATCGAGCAGAAACACCGCTTTTAGAGTCGACAAATTCACTTTTACGAGCTTCAAAAGCAATTTGTTCGATGAGATCTTTGGCTAAATTGTTGATTGTTACAGTTTTCAACTGCTCTTCAGGTAAATGGGCTTCTTGTTCCGTAATTGCCCTTGCAGTTTCAATATTGGGCGGGTAATGAGTCAGGATTTGACTCTCAATTCGGTCTTTTAACGGTGTAACAATACTGCCTCTATTGGTATAATCTTCGGGGTTGGCAGTAAATACAAATTGTATATCAAGCGGTAATCGAACTTTGAAACCGCGAATTTGAATATCGCCTTCCTGTAAGATATTAAACAAAGACACTTGAATGCGTGCCTGTAAATCTGGTAATTCATTGATGACAAAGATACCACGGTTAGCCCTTGGAACCAATCCAAAATGTATCACCCTTTCATCGGAGTAGTTCAAATGAAGGTTGGCTGCTTTGATTGGGTCTGCATCGCCTATTAAATCTGCTACTGAAACATCGGGTGTAGCCAATTTTTCAGTATAACGTTCACTTCGGTGAAGCCAAGTAATCGGGGTATCCTCTCCCATTTCAGCAATTAGGTCAATGGCATAACGGGAAATGGGATTGAATGGGTCGTCGTTAAGTTCCGAATCTTTTACCATTGGAATATACTCATCAAAAAGATGAATCATCAACCTTGCCAACCTAGTTTTAGCCTGACCGCGCAATCCAAGCAGAATAATATTGTGCTTGGATAAAATGGCGCGTTCCAAATCTGGAATAACCGTTTTGTCATAACCAATAATTCCTTGAAACAGAGGAATTCTGTTTTTTAGTTGGGCAATCAAGTTGCTTCGAAGCTCTTCTTTGATTGATTTGGAGCGGTATCCCGATGCTTTTAATGCACCAAGATTGGAAATGTCAGATATTTTCATGGGGTTTAAATACAAAGTCATAAGATTAGATAAAAAACACAAGGCCTTAAACAAAAAGCCATTCTTAAAGTTCGATTAATGTTGTGAGGCAGTAAACCAATTTGAAAAGGTTTCTGTTATTTTGGGGTGGATGTTAATTTTTGTAAAAAAACTTACCTTGACTGTGCTTTGGCTATTTTCAATTGATTAGTAACAAGAGTTTGAAGAAGGGTAAATGCTTTTTTTGTATTTGTTTTAAAACCAAAGTTCTTTACCAATATCCTTCAAAAGCAGTTTTTTGTATTTAATATTGTTGCTTTATTTTTCAAACTGTTGATACAATCAAAACTTTTTAGGCTCTATCAGTTTATTACCAAATAAATCTTACTTTTATGACTTCAATTCATGTAGCCCCCCCAAAAAAGATGTTTCAAGTACAAAAGACCAAGTTGTCCCGATTATCCGAAGTAGATTTCAATAATCTTCCATTCGGACGTATTTTTGCCGACCACATGTTTGTGATGGATTATCATAATGGTCAATGGCAACAAGGTACAATTTTGCCATTCGGAAACTTAGAATTGAGTCCGGCTACTTCGGCATTACATTATGGACAGGCAATTTTTGAAGGCATTAAAGCTAATTTTGACCAAAAAACAAAAGATGTATTGTTGTTTAGGGTAGAAGAGAATGCCAAACGCTTTAATCTCTCCGCCTTTCGTATGGGGATGCCCACTTTGCCCGAAGATGTTTTTGTGAATGCAGTGGTTGAGTTGTTGAAATTAGACCGCAATTGGGTGCCGCCTTCATCAGACTCTTCTATGTATATTCGACCATTTATGTTTGCAAGTGATGACTGTGTAGGCGTTCGACCATCTGACAATTACAAATTTGTCGTGATTAACTCTCCGGTAGGTCCTTATTACAGTAAACCCATCAAGGTTGTAATTAGCGATAAGTATGTTCGTGCATTTGATGGTGGAACCGGTGAAGCAAAAGCTGCCGGTAATTATGGAGCTACTATGTATCCGGTGAGTGTTATCAGGAAAAACGGGTATGACCAAATCCTTTGGACAGACGGCAAAGAACATAAGTATGTGGAAGAAATTGGAACTATGAATGTGTTCTTCGTCATAGACGATGAAGTTCTCACCCCTTCTTTGGATGGCACTATTCTAAGAGGTATTACACGGGATAGTATCATTAAACTCTTTAGGGACAAAGGTGTAAAGGTAACCGAGCGAAGAATAACCATTTCTGAATTGTTCGAAGCTCATGCTGCCGGTAAATTGCAAGATGCATTTGGTGCAGGAACTGCTGCCACCATTACCCATATTGAAGAAATGCTCTACAAAGACCAACAAATCTTTTTACCGCCTGCCGAAAGCAGAAGTTATTCAATCAACATCAAAAAAGATTTGGAAGGCATTAAAAGAGGACTTTTACCCGATAAATATAATTGGAACAGACGTATTTAAAGGATAATTGTCATGATATTTTAAAAAAGGGAATTGCTTGTTAAGTAATTCCCTTTTTTACGTAAACATTCAGTTGAAGCATACAATCTCTACTCTGTTTATTAAAATTCCAGCAAAGTGAATAAGAAAAAAATTATCAACGACCCGGTTTATGGTTTTTTGAGCATTTCTTATGAGATGGTTTTTGATCTCATCGAACATCCATATTTTCAACGGTTGCGGTATATACAACAGTTGGGGTTAAGTGCTTTGGTTTACCCGGGTGCTTTGCATACCCGTTTCCATCATGCTTTGGGAGCAACACATCTAATGAAACAAGCAATAGAAGTGTTGATGAATAAAGATGTGGACATTTCACCTCAAGAAGCAAAAGCTGTTACGATTGCCATATTACTTCACGACATCGGTCACGGCCCTTTTTCTCATGCTTTGGAACATAGTTTGGTCAATGTTTCGCACGAAACGTTGTCGCTCTTGTTTATGAACAAACTCAACGATGAGTTTGAGGGGAAGTTATCTTTAGCCATACAGATTTTTAAAGGAGAACACCCCAAAAGCTATCTTCACGAATTGGTTTCGAGTCAATTAGATATGGATAGGTTGGATTACCTGAACCGCGATAGTTTTTTTACCGGCGTGCAGGAAGGGGTAATCGGGTTTGACCGCATCATTAAAATGCTGGATGTACGAAACAATCAATTGGTGGTAGAATATAAAGGTATTTATTCTATCGAACAGTTTCTCATTGCTCGAAGGTTGATGTATTGGCAGGTTTACTTACATAAAACGGTGCTTTGTGCTGAGGTTTTGTTAGTAAAAATCTTGCAACGTGCCAAAGAACTTGCCCAAAATGGGGAGGATTTGTTTGCTCCGCCCTCGCTAAAATTGTTTTTGCAAAATAATTACCAACATTCCGATTTTGAAACCAATACAGAAGTGTTCGAAGCCTTTGCCGGTTTAGGGGATGCAGAAATCATCACTTCCATAAAAACATGGCAATATCATTCTGATTTTGTGCTCAGCCGGTTATCTAAAAGTCTGATTAACCGGAAATTGCCAAAGATTCAGCTTTCGCAAGAAGCTGTAAGCGAGGAATATTACAACGACCTACTGCAAAAAGTTAAAAAACAATATCGAATTACCGACAACGAAGCAACTTACTTCGTTTTCAAAAGTTCAACAAGCAACAGTGCTTACACCTATAAAGGAAGCCAAATTAACATTCTATACCGGAATGGGGTGGTAAAAAACATTGTGGATGCATCGGACTATGCCAATTTACAAAGTCTTGCAGCACCGGTGGTTAAGCATTACCTTTGCTTTCCCAAGGATTTAACCTGAGAGGTTTTCTGATTTACCCTTACTAAAGAAATTCAATCTCGTTTTAAACTGAATTAGTATATCTGATTTCACTTTTTATCTGATTTTTCCATGAAGACCCTTTATACCATATTATTACTCATTCTATCCAACACCTTTATGACCCTTGCATGGTATGGACACTTAAAATTTAAAGAAATGAAATGGTTTGCAGGGTTGGGGTTATTGAGCATCGTACTGATTAGTTGGGGGATTGCTTTTTTTGAGTATTGTTTTCAGGTTCCTGCCAACCGAATTGGATACAAAGAAAATGGTGGACCCTTTACATTGGTACAACTCAAAGTGTTGCAAGAAGTCATCACGCTGATAGCTTTTACCGTCTTTTCTCTATTAGTGTTCAAAAACGAAAGTTTTAGGGTCAATCACTTGATTGGGTTTTGTTTTTTGGTTTTGGCAGTGTATTTTATTTTTAAGAAGTAATCGTTAACCAAGTTTAACAATTGCCACACTACGATATATTGAACTTAAACGACTGTTCTATTGTTTAATCACTCATTAATCGAAATCTCACATATTTTTGAAATTAAAAATCATTAGAAATGGCACTTACATTAACCGACCAAAACTTTGAAACCGATGTCATTCAATCGGGTAAAGTAGCTGTAGTGGACTTTTGGGCAACATGGTGTGGCCCTTGCATAGCAATTGCTCCAATCATTGAAGATTTGGCCAAAGAATTCGAAGGATCCGTTGTTGTTGGAAAAGTAGATGTGGATAATAATCCCGAAGTATCTTTTAAATACAGCGTTCGCAATATTCCTACCGTTCTATTTATAAAAGACGGTAAAGTTGTTGACAAACAAGTTGGAGCTGCTTCAAAATCTGTCTATGTAAACAAATTAAAAGCACTCATTTAAGTCTAACTGTCTTAAAAGGAGTATTACAATCAACAAAATTGATTAAATATCCTTTTAGATTTAAGTTTTTGCTATAACAAAGTCTTTTCAATAGCCTTTAATAGTTTCAAATAGCCTGCTTCCCAAACGTTGCAGGCTATTTTTATGTGCGCTACGCATACCATTATACTATAGGGTGAAAGTCCCGAACACGCCGGTCAACAGGAAGTGTTAGTCAAAGGCAAGGGTGTCTGTAGTGAGGTGGGATATGAAGGAAGCCAAAAGGAAACCACTGTAAAGTGGAGCGACAAATCAAGGACTGCACTAACAGTAACATCATACAAGGCTTATCATGTGGGTCAGCGATCATTGGATTGCGAAGCCGGAAAGTTGAACGTAAACAAGGGTAGTAAATGGTGGCAGTTTTTGAGAAAGTGTAATGAGCTTACTGTAGGAGGTCTGTACCGAACAGCCGAGGCGACAACGAGCGAACAGGCATAAGTAGAGCGTCAGGTACAGAAGTCAGCAGAGACCATAGTAATAAGGACGACAAAGGCGAATAATTTCAAGTTAAATTATCACCTTTGTCTCCTACTCTATTTTAGTAGCCACGAATGCACGAATGATTTTTGTTCTACCATTTTGGTAAAACTCATAACAAATGAATTTAGGTAGCCACGAATGCACGAATGTTTATTCATTCGTGCATTCGTGGCAAAAAACTCATCACTCCTTGTTTCGACAAGCTCAACAACCGCATATCACTCACTCCTCTTCTTCCAATTCCAAGAGGCATTGACGGAGTTCGTTGTAATGTTGACCGACTAATTTGTTGGTGTACCAACGCATGAGGGGGAAGAAGGCCGCACCCATGATGCCGCCAACTACTAACAGAAGCAAGGCAATATGCCAAGTGAGTTCTTCCGGGGCGGTGCTTAGGAAGCCGATGAACACGCCTGCTAAGGGAGCAAACACTGCAAGGGTATTAATGGTGCGAAGACCGGCACCTATTTTTTTGACCAAGATTTGAAGCGAAGTTTTCAAATCTGCTTTCGCATTGGCTATGCGGTTGAGGAGAGAATGAACCCCAATGTTGACAAATAGGGTAAACGCCCAAACCAAACCAAACACTAACAAAAGCATACTCAACATGGGTTTGTTGAACAGCAATGCATACAGGAGTACGGCTATGGTAAAGAATGCCAAGATGGCCATATCAATGCTGAGGGCACGCCGTATTTTACCGACTGCGGTAAACGTGCGTTTTTCTAAGGCATGGCGAATCTGTTCTGCATCGAGCTGATGCTGTTCTTCTTGCGCTTTGCTGTACTGCTGCCAGGTGTTTTTTAAATCGTCTAACTCCATCATGAGTATTGTGTTTTTGCCAGTTTGCGCAATTTGTCTTTTATTCTGTGGAGTTTAACCCCTACGTTGGTTTCGGTGATGCCTACAATTTCGGATATTTGGCGATAGTCGTAGTCTTCTAGATAGAGCATGACGATGGCTTTTTCTATCTTGTTCAGTTTGTCAATGGTCGTGTAGAGAAATTTCAAGCGGTCTTCAAATTCAAAGTCTGCGGGTTTATCTGCCAATTGCAATTCATCGGGAGATAATTCTTGCCTTCCCGCACCGGCTTTACGAGTTTGTTGACGGTACATGGAAATGGCCGTGTTGAGGGCTACGCGATATAGCCATGTACTGATTTTCGAGTCGCCTTTAAAGGAGGTATAGGATTTCCATACCTGTAAAAGGATTTCCTGAAAAAGGTCTTCGCGGTCGGTTTCGTTTTGGCAATAGACGCTGCACACCTTGTGTATGATGCCTTGATGGGTGGTGATGAGGTCTATAAACTCCTTATCTTTTTCGGGAGCGAGTGGTGGCATTGGCTTTTAGAGGCTTTAACAGGGTAAATTTGTCGGTAAAACTCTGAAAAGATTACGAACTTTGCAAACTGTTTTGATAACTCATTGGGTTTGAAAGGATATTTTGGTCTTTACCCTTGCAAATGTAATAGGTATTATCGAAACATGGACATCTAAAATAACTCGAATTGCGTTCTTACCTTATTATATAGGTAAGTTGCTTCCTTCCTTCTTTACTTCATTGTTAAATCTCGATATTATGTCTTTAAAATTTACCACCGCTATTCTTTTTCTTTTCACGTTTGCTTTCAACTGTCTGCCTGCTTCGGCGCAATATAATACGACCCTTTTGGGGCATATAGATTATATCCAGACGGTTAATGATGTTTGGGGTTATGCAGCAAACGGGCATGAGTATGCTTTGCTGGGAACGCGTACAGGGACGGCTATTATTGATGTAACCGACCCGACTAACCCTACCGAACTGTTCTTTGTGCCCGGCCCGAGTAGTTTATGGCGGGACATGAAGGTTTGGGGGCATCATGCTTACGTAACCAACGAAACGGATAGCGGGTTGCATGTTTTTGACCTTCAATACCTGCCTGACTCCATTCATGTGTCTAACTGGATGGGAGGTGTTTTTCAAGGGGCAACGATTAACATGAACAGGGCACATAATATCTTTATTGACGAGCAAGGGATTGGTTATATTTTGGGTAGTAATGTGGGTGTCGGTGGGGCATTGATCATTGATTTGACCGTTGACCCGGAAAACCCGCCGATTGTGGGGCTTTACAACGAGCATTATTGCCACGATGTGTTTGTACGAGGTGATACTTTGTGGACGGCTGAGATTTATGCAGGTCAATTTTCGGTGGTGGATGTTTCAGACAAGGAAAATCCTATCGTCATGGCCACGCAACCCACGCCTTTTGCTTTTACCCATAACTGTTGGTTGTCTGACGATGGAAATACTTTTATCACCACAGACGAAAAGAGCAATGCCCCGATTGGGATATTCGATGTTTCGGACATTTCGGATATTAAACAAGTTGCCGAATATCGTTCCAATCCCGGAAGCGGGGTTATTCCACACAATACCTTTTTTCACAACAACTTTATCGTTACTTCCTACTATCGCGACGGGGCAAGGATAACCGATGCCACGTATCCTTCCACGCCGATTGAGGTGGGGTATTACGATACCTCTCCTTTGTTTGGTGATAATTTCAATGGGTGTTGGGGTGTTTATCCTTATTTGCCTTCGGGTATTCTGTTGGCATCCGATATGGAGGAGGGATTGTTTGTGATTGGAGCAAGTTATACTCCGGCTTGCTATTTACAGGGGTCTATTACCAACGCCATGACCGGTACGCCGTTATCGGGTGCGCAAGTTGCGGTGGCAGGATTAACGGCGGCGGTTACGACTTCGGGATTTACCGGAGCATTTCAGACAGGTATGGCTGATGCCGGGGTTTACACGGTAACAGTGAGCTTGTATGGGTATGAGACCCAAACTTTTGAGGTGGTCATGGTGAATGGGGTGGTTACTCCGCTGATCGTTGCGTTGCAGCCTGTGCCTTCTTATCAGGTAACTCTTTATATTAAAGATGCCGATACCGGTGTGCCGTTGGCAAATGCGGAAGTGTTGTTTCAGAATGCGTTTGTGAACGAAACGGTATTTACCAACGCTTACGGGGTGGTGACTGTGTTGGCGTATGAACCGGGAATCCACGATATTTATATTGGTAAATGGGGGTATCGGACGATGTTGATGAGTCCTTTTGTTTCTTCGACCAACAATTTGTTTTTCATTAGCCTAACCCCCGGCTATTATGACGACTTCTTTTTTGAATTTGGATGGACGGTTGGCGGTGATGCCACGAGTGGAGAATGGGAGTTGGTAAAACCGATTGGAAGTACTTTTGCCGGGATGTCTTCCAATGTGGCGGCGGATGTGGCGACTGATTTTGGGGACTATTGTTTTGTAACCGGCAACGGCGGGTCGGGCATTGTGAATAATGTGAACGATGGAACGACTCTGCTTACCTCGCCTGCTTTCGATTTGACCGGATATACCAACCCCGAACTGCGGTATTATCGCTATTTGGCGTTGCAGGATGGGAGTAATGACACGTTGCGCATCCAAATTTCCAACGGAATTGAGACCGTTACCGTTGAGGAGGTCAGGGATGGCGACCCATTCGAGTACGGATTTCATCAAAGCATTGCTAATATCTCTGCCCTTTTGCAGCCTACTGATAATATGCACCTTATTGTAAGCATTTCTGACAATCCTACGAGTGGTCATGTGGTGGAGGCGGCTTTCGACTTGTTTGAAGTTGTGGAAGGAGTTTCTCCAGAGGCAAGTTTTACCGCAGCCAATAACCTAATGGGGTGTTCAACCCACGAGGTGCAATTTGTTTCTACCTCCACAGCCGGAACAGATTTAACATGGTCGTTTCCGGGCGGAGTTCCATCGGTAAGTACAAGTTCTACCCCTACTGTTACTTACAATTCACCCGGAACATATTCCGTAACGCTAACGGCGACTAATGCTTTTGGCACAGATGAGTTTACTTTTGTAAATTATGTTACGGTTTACCCATCGCCTAATCTTTCAATTGTTACGCCGGCTAATATTTGTCAATCGTCTGATTTTGTGTTGACTGGAGATTCCGTCACGCTGCTTGACTCCTCCTTTTGGACGGGCAATGGGGTGATAAACCCAACAGAAGTTATGACGTTTGTAAACGTTAATTTGCCCGGTTTGCAGACTTACACTTTGACCATGACCGATGTCAACGGCTGCACAGATACCGAGAGCGTTACAGTGGACGTGCAACCTGCTCCGCAGTTTAATGCTTTTGCTTCGGAAGATACGGTTTGTGTGGGCAGCAGCATTACCCTGCAAGCAGATGAAGGAGAATACAATTATACTTGGATGGGTGGGGATAATATCTTTACCCCATTGTTGCCCAATTACGGTTTTGTCATCACGACCGCTTCGTTCACCTCTGACAATACCTATTATACGGCTACGGCCACGAACCCGGTGAATGGTTGTCAAACTTCGCACGAGGTTTTGGTAACGGTGATTGATGCTATTACCGGTATCGTTGCTCCAACTTCGGTATGTGCAGGCGAGGAGGTTACTTTGAGCGTTACGGGCGATATGGCAACCTTTAGTGGTTGGGTTTGGCGGAAAAATGGTGAGATATTACCCGATACTTCCCCTACTATTACCACTACAATTACATCCACCACCACGTTTAGTGCACAAATCACAACCGCAGGGTGTACAGATATGGAAACGGTTACGGTTGATGTGTTGCCGATGCCAATGGTTGAAGCATTTGCGTTAGGCTTGTTTATTGATTTTTTCCAAGAAGGTCAAGCTTGTTGGGGCGTACCTTTTGATTTACGGGCCGATTATCCAATCGGAACTCCTCCTTTTACACATCTTTGGGAAGGGGAGGGCGTTCAAGACCCGGAAGCGTTGAACACTACAGCTATTTACGAAGGAACAGAAGACACTGTTACCTATTATTTCACAATCACTTCTGCCGATAACTGCCAAGAAACTTTAGAGGTGAATGTTGTCATGAACCCAATCGGATTATGTATCCTTGACATTGACGAAACAGAGTTTGTTCCCCTTTTCACCCTCCAACCTAACCCTACGGACAACGGTTCGTTTACCATCTCTGCCAACTTACCCGCTTCGACTGAACCGGTATTGGTCGAGGTGTTTAACGTGTTGGGGCAGACGGTTTGGCAAGAGGAAATCGTTTTGCAGGGCAACACGCTGAACCATGTCGTACAGTTGCCGAACTACTCGCCGGGCATGTATTGGGTGCGATTGAACACATCGGGTAACCAATATAGCAGCCCGTTGATTTGCCGATAGGGCAACACCTTTATTTACCAAAACAAAACCATTATGCGCACGCTGATTATTGCCGAAGCAGGCGTTAACCACAACGGCGACCTTGCCACTGCCATGCAGTTGGTGGATGTGGCGGCGGTTGCGAAGGCGGACTTTGTGAAGTTTCAGACTTTTAAGACGGAATTGTTGGTGAGCCGTAAGGCGGTGAAGGCTGATTACCAAATCGCCAACACCGGCCTTGCGGACGAAAGCCAAATGGACATGATACGGCGGTTGGAGCTGGACCGCAAGGCGCATGAAACTTTGATTGCACATTGCCGCTTGCGGGGGATTGGGTTTCTGTCCACCGCTTTTGACCTTGACAGCATCGGGTTGTTGAAGGAATTGGGGCAAACGTTGTTTAAAATCCCTTCGGGGGAGATTACCAACCTGCCCTACCTTAGAAAGATTGCCGCGACTGCAGACAAAATCATCCTCTCGACCGGCATGGCTTCGATGGGGGAGGTGGAGGATGCTCTCAAGGTGCTGTTGGCGGGTGGGAAGGTGCGCGACGACATTACCATCCTGCATTGCAATACCGAATATCCTACTCCGATGGAGGATGTAAACCTTTTGGCGATGCTGACTATGGGTCGGACGTTTGGCACGGCGGTGGGGTATTCTGACCATACGCTTGGGATTGAAGTGCCGATTGCGGCGGTGGCGATGGGGGCGGTTTGTATCGAAAAACACTTTACCTTGTCCCGCAACCTGCCCGGCCCCGACCACCGCGCATCGCTCGAACCGACCGAATTGGCGGACATGGTGCGTGCCATACGCAATATCGAACTGGCGATGGGCGATGGGATTAAACAGGCATCGGCATCGGAATTAAAAAATAAGGACATTGCCCGAAAAAGCATCCACCTTGCCACGGATTTACCCGAATGGCATGAGCTAACGGAAGCGGACTTGGTGATGAAACGCCCCGGCAACGGCATTTCACCCATGGACATGGACACGGTGATTGGTCTGCGTTTAATTTCACCGTTGCCGGCGGACCATCTTTTGGAATGGAACGATATTTTTTGAGTTATAAGTTATGAGTTATGAGTTATGACTAAGAAGTTATGAGTTATGATTAAGAAGTTATGAGTTATAAGTTATGAGTGATGAGTTATGAAGATGCTAATATCAAGTAAGAATTGACAATCTCCCCCCAACAAATGACTGACAACCCATAACCCATTGTTTCGACAAGCTCAATAACCGTACATAACTCATAACTTATAACTCATAACTTATAACTTCTTAGCCATAACTCATAACTCATAACTCATAACTTATTTTAGCATCACAGAAGCGGGACATATTCTACAAATAAAATAAAATGCTTTGATTTTAACTATTGCTTACTAATTTTGACCTTTAAACGTTATTTATTCATAGAATAATCCCGCATATTGTTTGTTCTTAGTAAGTACCAATCATTGTCCTACTAAAATGGAGGCATCAAACCAAGCAAGCAAAACGTACAACTAAGCAAGCCTAACTCTTAACTCATCACTCAAAAAATGTAAATCGTCAATCGTCAATCGTAAATAAAAGGAAGTCAATCGTAAATCGTAAATCTAACTTCCCCTCTAATAACTCATAACTCATAACTCATAACTTATAACTCATAACTCATAACTTCTTCACATCATGTTGATGAACTTGAACAAAACGTATGAATTTAACCCCGATACGGACCTGCTTGGGACGGGGGGCTTTGGTAAGGTTTACAAGGCGGTGGACAAAAACTTGGGAATGGTGGTTGCGCTCAAGAAGTATAGCGGGAGTTTACCTGCCAAATACAGCTTGTTTGAAGAGATTAAGCGCGCCATCAAGCTGAACCATCCTAACTTGGTGCGTTATTTCGATGCTTTTGAGTTGCAAGAGTCGGCGACTTTTGGCGATACCATTCAGGTGGGGGTGTTAGAGTATGTGAATGGGGGCGATTTGAGCAAACTGCTCAGGAAACAGCCCGATTTACCTACCCTGACCGGTGTTTTGGTGGGCATCATGCACGGGTTGCGCTATCTGCACAGCAAAGGCATCATTCACCGCGATTTGAAGCCCGAAAATATCTTAATCCAATCTGACACCGAAGGCTTGACTCCCAAGATTGCCGACTTCGGCATCAGCAAGGCGTTGAACGATGGCAGCACGGGCGGGTCTTCGTTGGTCATCGGGTCTATTGAATACATGGCTCCAGAACAGTTTAACCTTACCAAATTCGGCAATAACGGTCAGCTTCATACCAACCTCGACCTTTGGTCTTTGGGGGCGATTATTTACGAATGTTTTACCGGCACTGCGCCCTTTGGTAAAACTCAGCAGGGGTTGTCGAGGGATGAGGTGATGCGGAATATATTTGATAAAGAACCCGCAGACCTTGACAAAGTGCCGAACCCGTTTAGGAGGGTAGTAGCAAGGTGTTTGGTGAGAAACGCATCGCAACGGGCGCAAAGTGTGGACGAGTTGTTGGAGATACTTTATGACAACGAAGACGCGCGCATGGTGGCGGCTCATACGATGTTGGGGTCGGGAACGGCTGTGCTCGACACGGTTCATGCGGGAGAGGGGAAACTTACTCAACAGATTGCCGATTACTTTAAAACAGGCAATGCGTCTGCCGGTGGGAAGCTGCCTATCGGTAAAAAACCTGTTTCAAACCCGGCATCCACCCCGTTTACCCCCAAACAAATCCTGCCCTACCTCATTCCCGTAGTTACGGCTTTGTTGGGATATTGGTTTTCAGACATTAACTACTCGCTTTTTGGCGGCATTTACGCTTCGGAAACTTATTTGATTTACCCTGCCGTCATCGGAATCATCTTGGGCATGGTGAACATCGCTTCGTTGATTGTCCGAAGATACAAAGCGTTTGAATTGCCTATCTATGCTGCTTCGTTTTTGATATTAGTCTATTATATCGGCAAGAGTTGGTTGACTTGGCAGTTTGCAGTACCGGGTTACAGGTTCAATTTTTATGCCCATGACTTTGCAAAGTTCTATCCCATGTTTGCAGCTACGTTCATGGTGGTGTCGTTATTGTTGACGGCTTGGATGTGGAAGAGAAGATAGTTGGTTTAGTTATGAGTTATGAGTGATGAGTGATGAGTTTTTGGGAGATTAATTCTTTTTAATAAACATTATTCGATTTGCCTTTACCCCTGTTGGTGTTTTGATGACCTTTGGTTTTCATGCGCCGACAGGGTTTTTTGTTTTTTGGGGGTTTTGAGGTGAAACTTGGATTAATAAGGCAATAAGATGATAATAGTGTTTTGATAGTTGGGTTACTAAGGTAATAAGGTTGCTGTGATGTTTCAATTCTTTAGTTGTGCAAGCATTACGAACACAATAATAATAAGATACTATGTTGAATTCCAAGCAAATTTGTTAATTTTTTTACGATTTCAC
>CALCIK010000075.1 GCA_937907475.1 uncultured Bacteroidota bacterium
ATCAATGAGTTGAATCTTAACTCAAATTGTGTCAATGTATTTCAGGCTAGGACACGTTAGATTTTAGACTTACTCCTTACGCCTTAAGGTGTTGAAACAGGGGTTCGTGTTCTATGACCATGCTTTCTATGCGTTTAAACACTTTTTCTTTTAGAGCGGGCACATCGTCATGGGTGAGGCCGGTAATGTCTATTGGTTCGGTGTAGATGCAGGTGATGGTGCAGGGGTGTATGGGGAGTTTGTTATTGGTCAGTAGGCTTCGCACATTGATTAGTACCATTGGTACAATGGGGAGTTGGAGGTCAATGGCAATTCGGAAAGCACCGGAATGGAAGGGTAGGAGAGGGACTGTTGGTTCATCAGTAAAAGTTCCTTCGGGGAAAAGCGTTACTGAAAGTCCGTGTTTGGCTCGTTTTTTTACCTCCTCCACACTTCGTTTGCGGTCTTCCGGGTCTTTTCTATCCACCAATACACATACTCGTTTGAAGAGGTAACCCATGAATGGAATGTTTTCCACTTCTTTTTTACCAATGGCGGTGAAGATGTTTTTTATCGCAGCGGTCATGATAATGACATCGCCATTGGCTATGTGATTGGCAACAAATACATACTCTTTATTGGGGTCAACCAAGTGACTGTTGATGATATTGATTTTTACACCACAAAGTTTTGCCCAAGCGTTTATTCCAAACTGACAAAAACGGAGCAAGTAACGCAAACGCCCGCGTTCGTTGAGGGGGGCGGTAAATAGGGCTACAATGATTGCCAAAAACACGACTAAACAAAAAAGAAAGACTCCCCAAATATTGTATAAGATGCGTAGAATAAACATGTTGCTAGCTGATGTATGTTGTAATGCCGGATTAGCCTTTTGTAACAGTAATTATATTGAGAAGGTTGTTGGGTGCAAAGATATATGAGTACATCGAATTTTGAACGATAAGTTACACTTATATGGCCATTGAAAAACATTATGTTGATTGACAATCGAACAAAATGCTAATTTTGCAACCTTTGGTTTCATCTTTCATTACCAAATGACATTCTCTTTTTAACAAAGCCTATACCATGCAAACCCAAATTGAACATAAGTTAGCTGCATTATTTAAGCAGTGGTGTGGCAAATCACCTGCTTACATTTACCATATTCCTCCTTCCGCTTCCTATCGGCGTTATTACAGGCTTGTTGCCGATCATCATACAGCACTTGGCGCATACAATGCTGATTTAGCTGAAAATCGGGCATTTATTGAATTGAGTAAACACTTTTTTTCTAAAGGATTACCTGTCCCTCAACTGTATGCAGTGTCTGATGACTTTAGTGTTTACTTGCAGGAAGACCTTGGTGATATGACTTTGTTTGATTTTACCTATCAATACCATCAACTCCATCACCCCTTTACGGATGACATGCTTCGGGCTTACCAACTCTCTTTAGATGCTTTGGTGAGATTGCAGATTGATGGTTCTGAGGGTCTTGATTACTCGGTTTGTTATCCGAGTGCTATGTTTGACAAGCAGTCTATGATGTGGGACTGCAATTATTTTAAGTACAATTTTCTCAAACTGCTGCAAATTGATGTTGACCAACATGCTTTAGAGGTTGATTTTAATCGGTTGACCGAATTCTTAATACAAGCAGACAGCGATTTTTTTATGCACCGCGATTTCCAAGCGCGAAATATCATGTTATTAAATGGACAACCCTACTTTATTGATTACCAAGGTGGGCGCAAAGGCCCTTTACAATATGACCTCGCCTCGTTGTTATATCAGGCAAGGGCTAATTTGACAGAGGAAATCAGAGAGGACTTGTTTCAATATTACCTCGACAAAGTAGCTCAACGTCTGCACAACTTAGATATTAAAGCGTTTAAAGTGCAGTTCGATGGATTTGTATTGATGAGATGTTTGCAGTTGCTAGGGGCTTACGGATTTAGGGGATTGTTTGAGCGCAAGGCTCATTTTATTGACAGTATTCCTTTAGCGTTGCAAAATTTGAGCGAGTCAGCCCAAAAGGTTAACCGGTTTTTACCCCTTCCCGGTATTATTGCAGCGATTGAGCAAGTACAATATTCCGGTAAATGGAAACCTATTGACCGTCAAGAAAATGCTAAAGCTCCTTTGACCGTGCTTATTCAAAGTTTCTCTTACCGTAAAGGGATGCCAACTTTTGAAGGAGAGCATGGGGGTGGGTTTGTTTTCGATTGTAGGGCATTGCATAACCCGGGAAGATATGAGGAGTACAAACATCAAAATGGTTTGGATAAACCGGTTGCTGATTTTTTAAAAGCCCAATCGAAGGCTGAAGAATGGTTGAGTTATGTGTTTGCCTTGGTTGACCGCTCGATAGAAGACTATTTGAAACGGGATTTCGAGACTCTTTCAGTGGCGTTTGGTTGTACGGGCGGGCAACATCGCTCCGTTTTTTGTGCTGAACAACTTGCCAATCATGTTGCCGAGAAGTATGGGGTGAAGTTTAGTATTGTTCACAATGAACGAGGGAAATGGAGTTATGAGTTATGATGGTGAATGGTGAATGGTGAAATGTGAATGGTGAAATGTGAATGGTGGATGGTGAATTGTTTGTGCCTTCCTAAAATAGTGTTACTAAATTTGAATTGCGAATTGCGAGTCGTTATTCTATTGGTATAACTTGCTTTACCACTCATAACTCATAACTAAGAAAAAATCCCGTTTAAACTATCTTGTGGAGTCGTTTAAACGGGATTTTGTGTGGGAGAGTGATTCAGCTGGGGCTCGAACCCAGGACCCCATCCTTAAAAGGGATGTGCTCTACCTACTGAGCTACTGAATCTTCCAGCCTTTTTTGGCGAGGCAAAGGTACGATTTATGTTTTAAAAAACAAAAAGTAGAACAAAAAAATGTTGGTTATTTAAGTATTACCCCATTTGCGACAAAGGCTACTTCTACTTCCGGCTCGGTGATTTGGTTGATTTCTTCTTTTGATTTACCGGCGTCTTCGGCGTAATGACGGAGGTCATCTACGGAGGTGGTTACTTTTTCGGCTTTACCTTCGATGATGACGGTTTTGCCGGCAATGTCTTTGGGCATGAAGAAGCCGTAGTCTTTGAAGGTTACGCGCATGTCGCCGCCGTCTGGGGTGGCAAGGGTCATCCAACAGCCTTTTACCTGACAAACTTCGTTGACTTTGCCGCTTATTTTGGCGGGTAACTCGGTCAGGTTTTCGGTATTCATTTTATTGAGCACATCGGCTAATGGTACTTCTCCTTGCTCATTTATTGTGTCGCCAAAATATTGGTAGCCTTTTGAATCTACAATGGTGGTGTTGTTGTTTACCGCCGATTTGTTGCAGGCGGTTAATAGTAATGCCGCCAATAGGAGGGAGGTTAAGAAATGGATTGTATTTTTCATCGAAAATAAATTTTGAGTTTTAATGGGGCAAAATTACGATAAAACCTTCAATAATTCCATGCTTCGAGGTTTTGAAAGCATGGTCTATTGGGTGGTGTTGGTGATGATGCCGTTTCGCCATTCATAAACGGCGTTTTGCCAGCTTGGTTCGTAGTTTATGTCGCGGATGAGGTGGTAATGTTGGTTGGTAAACGGCAGGTCTTGCCTGATGAAGTCGAACTGGAGTTTTGGTTGGTTGCCTTTTGGATAATAAACCCATGTTTCGGCATTGGGGAGGAGGTAAACGGCTTCGGGCTGCCCGTAAACGATATAGATAATGCCTCTATCGGTTTTCCAGCCTTCCTGAAAGGTGGTGAAAAACTCGTTGGCACGTTGAACGCGGCTGTAATATTCTTTTATCAATACGCGGCCACGGTCGGGGCTGCCGGCACGGGTTAGCCAAAAGTTATCAACGGATGCTTTGGGGTTTTCAGCGCGGAGCATGTCGCGGTATTCTTCGTTTCGGGTGATGTAACGGAGGGATTCTATCAGGTCGGCAGCGGTGGTGATTTTGGGAAAAGAATTATCCACACAAAGGAGGGTGATGCCCGCTAAGGTATTGGTGTCAGCTTGGATATAGTATATGCCTTCCCGGTTTGGAGAGAGGTAGGCGGAAGTGGTGAATGTGCTGTCGGGCGTTGTGGGGAGGTGGTTTTCTTTATTGTCGGAGTATGGAGGGAGTGCCATTCCTTTGGCGGGGGGGTAATATTGGACGGTGAAGTGGGCGTAAGTTTTGTTGCGGTAGTAAATCCGCACGGGGTTGTCTTTTTTGACGATATTGTCATAGATGACTTCGTCTGTTTGAGCATTTTTTAGCAGGTAATTCTGCTCGTCTTGTTGGTTATAGGGCTTTTTTCGCCATAATCCCATTTGCCCTTTATAGCCTTTTTTAGTACCGTCTTCCACCAAGTAGGCATGGAGGAGGTATTCGTGTTGCGGGGGAACGTATAAGGTGTAATCGAAGGTGGTAGTTGGAAGTGTGTTGTAAGTAGCGGCACGCAGGAACACCACACTGTCTGCCAACTGGGTTGTTTTTCCGTTGATGTTATGGTATAACCGAAGCATCACGCTAAAGTATGCCATGTTTTGAGGATCGAAGCTGATTTCTGAGGTGTTCAAGCCCATATATATTCGCATCGAGTCGTTGCCGATATGATGGGCTTTTAGTTTTACTGTTGGTAATGCCGATTTGCCGGAATAACGATAGGCTACGTTTTGGTTGAGCTTTCCTGTTTTGCAGGTTGAAAAACCGATGATCAGACAAAAGAAAACTATCGGGAAAAAAGGTTTGAACTTGAAAATGCTGCCATAAGTGTTTATTTGACAGGTTCGATTTTCGATTGGGGGCATAGGATAAACAATTTCAACCGGCAGTAATTTGATGACAACGTAAAAATATAGAGATGACGTATAAAGAATGTCGGTTGAGGGCAAAAATAAAGTCCTGCCTTTTTAGATGTTGAAAAGACAGGACTTTTGAAGTATAATGAACAAATTCGAGAAGAACAGTTGTATTGAATATAGGTTAGATTTTTAACCCTTTGACCAAAGCATATTCAGGAGATTGCGTGCCGTAGTTTGATTTCACATATTCTTTTATGCGGGTAGCTCGGTCGGAGAGTTCGACGTAGAGGGTAAGACGCTTGTCTCTTGCTGTTTTAAGCTCGCTGCGTGTTTCAGGTACGACTTTGTTTAGCGTTGTAAGACTGGCGGAAAATGTTTGTAGTGTTGCAATTTGAAGATTAACATTTGAAGGGGCGAAATCTCCAAAAACTGTCAAAGTAGTAATGATGTCATTGAACGATTGGGTGATTGAACCATAAGATTGCTCAGATTGAGAAAGTAGATAGGAAGGGGCAGTAGCTGAAGCGGGAACTTTTATCAATTTCCCGGTTCTCAATTTTCTGATTAAAGCACTTATCTGAACGGTCTTACTATGCTTTCTTCCATATTGAGAAGAAACAGCACCGTTAATTAAGGCTAATAATTTATAAACACAGTTAGGGTTTGTGCGAAAAGCGTTATGACGATTACTAACTGCCGAAGTATATTCTGTTTCAGCAGTGGTTTCATCGGTATTGGCTGTAATAACGTTGTCAATAAGCAAATTAAAATTAACCACCGATTCTTGAGGACGGGGAGGGGCGTAGCCAACAAATCCTGCAATATAAGTAGCCATGTCCTGCGCTTTGAGAAGCCGTGAGCCAAAAGTTCTTTCTGATATTGAAGCCATTTTGTTGAATTTAAGAAGTTAATTAAAATAGCATAACCTTTATACTGCAATCAATAACGACAAAAGTAAAAAAAAGGTTGCTTCAAGGTTGAAAAATTTTTCTCTAAAAGTGATATTTTTTTATAGGAGATCGTAAAGTACAATTCTCATACTGTTAGATACAATTCCAATACTGTTAGATACAAATGCCATACTGTAAGATACAATTCCAATACTGTTAGATACAAATGCCATACTGTTAGATACAATTCCAATACTGTTAGATACAAATGCCATACTGTAAGATGCAAGTGTCATACTATAAGATGCAAGTGTCGTACTGTAAGATGCAAGTGTCGTACTATAAGATGCAAGTGTCGTACTATAAAGTGCAAGTGTCGAAGATTAATTCAAAGAGGGATTATTAAAACGTAGTCAATGCTTTGTTTAAAAACAGTCGATTACTTAACCTATAATCAGAACATCTTTATATACCTTTGTAAAATGGAAACAAACGATAGGAAATTCAGGACGGTTATTGATAAAAACACATTCTACTTCCATAACCCTGTTTTTCAGGAGAAATATGAAAGTTATATCAATTTGCTGACAGAAACACTTCTTGTACTCAAGATAAAGGTTGAAACACAGGGATTGTCAAAGCAACTTTTTGAAGATTTGCTTGCTGATAAAGAAAATGGTCTTAGGGCATTATTGGCATTAACCGGTTTTGCAAACGAGAGTTTAAAACGTTTGATTACAGTTGTTCGAGTTTCGGAAGACATAGAACTTTCGAGATTATTATTCAAAGAACATTGGTCTTTATCAGAAAACAAAATGGAGGTTAAAGAATGGGGCGATTCAAAAATCATCAAACTTCTTAAAAATAATGCGTATTTTAGGAAAGGTATCGTCAATTTGTTTTTTGAAGGTTCGACAACTCCCTATTTAACTCAAACACTTCCTCTTTTTGAGTTGAAGAAATTAAGCATTTCTAAGTTGAATTTTGAAATGCCTGCTATGATAGACACACTTGTTCGTTACAAAGAAAAAGGTTCGCAGTCCGGTAAGGCAGAAAACAATCTTGAAAAGTTTATCACAAAAATTTTTAAAGAAGCAGGAATACCCTTTGAGAAAGGCGACTTGACAGAACTTTTTAACAATGAGTCTGTTGCAAAGCGGTCAATGGATTTCATCCTACCAAATAAAAAAGAGCCGCAAATTATTATAGAATGTTCTTTTGTAGTAACGACTTCATCGGCACAAGGCGATAAAGCAAAGACAGAGGTTTCAAATAAAAATCTGATTTCAAAATATTATCCTAATGCAAAGTTTATCGGATTTGTTGACGGCATTGGTTGGTATGTTCGCAAAGGTGATTTGATGCGAATGGTTTCCGCTTTTGACGAAGTATTTACTTTTCACAAAGACGAATTGGAACGCTTTATTAGGTATATAAATAAAGAATTGAAAAGATGATAGAGGAATTTTTGAATAAAATATTGCAAGGAGATTGTTTGGATTTGTTAAAGCAGGTTCCGGATAATTCTGTTGATATGACTTTTGCCGACCCTCCTTTTAATTTGAAAAAAGGTTATAACAGCTATAAAGACAGCCTGAAATTGCAAGAATACTTGGATTGGTGCGAAGCGTGGATAACTGAAATGGTACGAATTACAAAACCGACCGGCTCAATTTTTCTGCATAACATACCTAAATGGCTCACGTATTATGCCTCTTTTTTAAACAAACAAGCTGATTTTAAGCATTGGATTAGTTGGGATGCCCCAACAGCACCAATGGGAAAATCATTGCAGCCAGGACATTATGGGATATTGTTCTATGCAAAAGATGCAAAGCAATTAAAGTATTATGAAATTCGCCATCCACATAAGCGAACAAGAAAAGCAAAAATTCTTGCTAAAGATTATGGCGGAAAAAAATCAATGCTTCATCCGTTTGGACCCTTGGTTTCAGATGTATGGACAGACATTCATAGAATAAAACACAATAAATTTCGTGACGAGCATCCATGTCAACTTCCAATACATTTGCTTGAAAGAATAATTTTGATGAGTACTGACGAAGGTGATATTGTGCTTGACCCTTTTAACGGAACAGGAACAACGGCATTGGCAGCAAAAAGACTCGGCAGACAATATATTGGTTTTGACCTTGATGAAGAATATGTAAAAATTACCCGCCAAAAATTAGAGCAGGAACAAGTGATTTCAAGGATTGGCAATTGTTGGGTAAGTTTTTATCTTGGTGAAGTTGTTACGCTTCGCAATAGTGACTGGAACTACTTAAAAGATTTCTATTACATACCGAGCAAGATTGAGGAAATTGATATTGCTCCAATTGTTTTGAAATCGAAAGTGGGCATACAAACGCCTTTAAAAAGCACAATAGCAATTAACGAAAACCATAAAAAGCAGCATCAGGCAACATTGTTTGAACCTAAAGTGAAGTATAAAACAAACATTAACGATAGTCAAATCGGGCTTGAAGGTATAGAAGAAGTAGTATTATCAAATGGCAATACAGAACTGAACGATATTGTTTAAGGGCAAAAAAATAGTGTTATGAGTAAAGTAATATTTGAAGAAAAGCCGACAATATTTACTATCGGTGCTTTCTTGAAACCAATTAAAGTTACTGATAGTGAAGGAAAGGAAATTTGGCTTTGGTCTGTTGTTGAATTTTCGGATTCCAGCTTTTATAATGGAGATGAATATAACCCTAAAGAGTTTGGAAATTCATTAGAAGAACTTCTTGTTGAAGAAGGTATATAGTTGATATTATTAGCTTTGATGTTAAATAGAAACAGTAATTCCAGAAAACAAGAATAATTTTACTCAGAAAAAACCCCCGCTTCAAGTCGAATCGGGGGTTTTGTTGTTTGGCTATCAAAAGACCAACCGATCTTTAGATGAAGTTGGTAAAGATACGCTTCCTGTTCTCACACAATGCGGTTAATGCAATTGAATGACGCATTAAAAACTGCCATTTTTTCCGCAACATTTCTATGCAACTGACAAATGTTAAGTCGCGAAAATTAAATGCTGACAGTAAGTCATATAATCTATGGAAAACAGCCTTGGCACAGGAATTGACTAAGTATGGATGAAGTCAATCACCACAAAACCCAAAAACAACATGACCCTAGAAAACTTCACCCATAAAGCCCAAGAGGCTCTGCAACAGGCGCAGCAAACTGCGTTTAATGGCGGTCATCCTTCCTGGGATACCATACATTTGCTCAAAGGAATTTTAGAAACAGACAAAGAAGCGGTGCCCTTTTTGCTGCAAAAGGCGGGGGTTAATAAAAATATATTGCTTGGTAAAGTAGAGGAGCAATTGGCAAAACTGCCGCGCGTGAGTGGTAACACCGAACAGCGCATGAGCGGCGAGATGAACAAAGTATTGATGTCGGCCAACAAAATAGCTCAAGAGTTTGGTGATACTTATATTGCCCTCGAACATCTTTTGATGGCTTTGTTGGAAGTGGGCGATAAAACTTCCCAACTGCTCAAAGAGCTTGGCGCAAAATCGAGCAACCTTAAATCGGCTATCTTAGAGCTTCGCAAAGGGGCTAAGGTTACCGACCAAAATGCCGAGTCAAGCTACAATGCTTTAGAAAAATATGCCCGCAACCTGAATGCGTTAGCGCAATCGGGTAAGTTAGACCCGGTGATTGGTCGCGATGAAGAAATTCGCCGAGTGATGCAAATCCTTGCCCGCCGTACTAAAAACAATCCTTTGTTGATTGGTGAACCTGGTGTTGGTAAGACCGCTATTGCAGAAGGAATTGCCTTTCGGATTGTCAACAAAGATGTTCCCGAAAACCTGCGAAATAAGATTATTTACACGCTCGATATGGGTGCGTTAATGGCGGGAGCCAAGTATAGAGGTGATTTTGAAGAGCGGTTAAAAGCGGTTATCAAGGAAGTAACCGAAAGCGACGGGCGTATCGTTTTGTTTATTGACGAAATCCATACGTTAATCGGAGCAGGTGCTTCTGAAGGGGCGATGGATGCTGCCAATATCCTTAAACCCGCTTTGGCAAGGGGTGAGTTGCGCGCTATCGGGGCGACTACCCTCAACGAATACCAAAAATATTTTGAGAAAGATAAGGCTTTGGTGCGCCGTTTTCAGGAAGTAACGATTGACGAGCCGAGTTTGCAAGACAGTATTTCGATTTTGCGAGGCTTGAAAGAGCGTTACGAAAATCACCACAAAGTAACGATTAAAGACAATGCCATTATTGCGGCGGTTACCCTTAGCGACCGGTATATAACCGAGCGCAAATTGCCCGACAAAGCCATTGACCTGATAGACGAAGCCTCAGCCCGTTTGAGAATTGAGATTGACTCGTTGCCCGAACCTTTGGAAGTGGCAGAACGCAAACTGCGACAATTGGAAATTGAGCGTGCCGCCATTATTAAAGAGAACGACGAAAAAAAGTTGGGTAAACTCAACGAACAAATCGCCAATTTATCAGAAGAGCGCAATCTTATGAAAGCGCAATGGCAACAGGAAAAAAGCCTTTTGGAAGCCATTCAAATCAAAAAAGCAGACATTGAAAAGCTAAAACAACAAGCCACACAGTTTGAGCGCGAAGGGAACTACGAAAAAGTGGCTGAAATACGTTATGGCAAGGTGAAAGAAATTGAAGCGATGATTAAAGACGTAGAGCAGCAACTTAACAATATGGCGGAAGGTAAACGTATGTTGAAAGAGGAAATTGATGCAGACGATATTGCCGAAATTGTTTCAAAATGGACGGGCATTCCGGTCAGTAAAATGATGGAAAGTGAGCGCGATAAATTGGTTCATTTGGAACAATTGCTTGGTAAACGCGTGGTGGGTCAACAAGAAGCCATACAAGCCGTTTCCGAAGCCATCCGCCGAAGTCGCGCCGGTTTCCAAGACCCTAATCGCCCAATTGGTTCGTTTTTATTTCTTGGAACAACCGGAGTTGGTAAAACCGAATTGTCGAAAGCCCTTGCCGAGTTTTTGTTTGACGATGAAAGCCTGATGACCCGCATTGATATGTCTGAGTTTCAGGAAAAACATACCGTTTCAAGGCTAATCGGCTCGCCTCCCGGTTATGTAGGCTACGAAGAAGGGGGTCAATTGACCGAAGCAGTGCGGCGCAAACCCTATTCGGTTATCCTTTTGGACGAAATCGAAAAAGCACATCCCGATGTGTTCAATGTGCTGTTGCAAGTGCTGGACGATGGTCGTTTGACAGATAATAAAGGAAGAACGGTTAATTTCAAAAATACGGTCATCATTATGACCTCCAATTTAGGTTCTGACATTATCCAACGCCAATTTGAAAACTTGGCCGATAATCGGGTGGATGAAGTGGTTGAAAAAACCCAAAAAGAGGTGATGCAACGGTTGCGTCAAACTATCAGGCCGGAGTTTTTGAATCGGATTGATGATATCATTATGTTCCGCCCGTTGATGTTTGAACAAATTCGGCAGATTGTGGCATTACAAGTGGAAAAGGTAAAGGATTTGGCACTGAAAAACAATATCCATTTGCAAGTTACAGATGCTGCCCTCAATTGGCTTGCAAAACAAGGGTATGACCCCCAATACGGTGCGCGCCCAATTAAACGGCTCATACAAAAAACGGTGGTGAATGAATTGTCAATGCAAGTGTTGACTAACAAGGTTTCCAAAACACAGACAATTGTGCTCGATATTGAAAATGGTGAGCCGATTTTCAGAAATGAACCGGTTATGAGTTATGAGTTATGAGAGCTATTTTAGATTTACGATTTTGCTTGCTAATTGTCTTAAGTCTATTGTCTTAAGTCTTACATCTTAAGTCTATCTTCAAAAGATTCAACCTTTAACAGCCCTGTTTGCGTTTATATGCCAAACAGGGCTGTTTATCCACCAATAACTTTGAAAAACCATGGAATACAAAGACTATTACAAAACATTGGGTGTTGAAAAAAATGCTTCTCCGGAAGAGGTGAAAAAGGCTTATCGAAAACTTGCCAACAAATTCCATCCCGATAAGAACCCTAATAATAAGGAAGCTGAAGATAAATTTAAAGAAGTGAATGAGGCCAATGAAGTATTGAGCGATCCCGAAAAGCGCAAAAAGTACGATACGCTTGGTTCGGATTGGAATCGTTACAGACAAAGCGGCGGTACCGGTGGGTTTGACGATTACTTTAGAAATGCTACCGGTGGCAGTCAGATGAATTACCAAGATTTGAACGACATATTCAGCCAAATGGAAGGGGGTAGTATTTTTGAACAAATCTTTGGTAATATGGCCGGAAACGGCAATTCGAGAACCCGCTCCCGTAAAGGCAGAGATGTTAAAGCCGAGCTAACGATCTTGCTGAACGAAGCCTATACAGGTGTTCAAAAAGTCATTGAGATTGGCGGAAAACAACTGCGCATTCATATCAAACCGGGTATTCCCGATGGTCAAGTTCTTAGAATGACGGGAAAAGGAAGCGCTGGTTCAAAAGGTGCCGACAATGGTGATTTGCTGTTGACTATCAAAGTAGCACCCCACCCAAAATGGGAACGAAAGGGGAACGATCTTTATGCCACCCATCCCATTGACCTTTACACCGCTTTGTTGGGTGGTAAAGTGCAAATTGAAACCCTCAAAGGAAGCATTAATATCACCATCCCCTCCGAAACACCCAATAGCAAGGTGCTGCGGTTAAAAGATATGGGCATGCCTCATTACGATAATCCGGCACAATTCGGAAGTCTGTTTCTGAAAATAGACGTGCAATTACCTGCCAACCTTAGTCAGGAAGAAAAGGCATTGTTATCTCAGTTAGCTGAGTTAAGAAAGTAAAAGGCACCACACATTTTTGTTAGACCAAGAGATTTTACCCTTTTTTCAACAAATCGCGGATTTCGGTTAACAATACTTCTTCGTTTGAAGGAGCCGGTGTTGCGGCAGGTTCTGCTGTGTTTTGCTTTTGAGTTGAATTGTATGCTCTCAAAACCATGAATATTACAAAAGCGATAATCATGAAATCAATTAAGGTTTGTAGAAACGCACCATAATTAATGGTTACTGCCGCCACTTCGGGTGAGGTTGCAGTAGCTGCAACCGCTTCTTTCAATAATATCTTTAAATCTGAAAAGTTAACTCCTCCTAATATCATACCAATAGGAGGCATTACGACATCGTCCACAAATGAAGAAACAATTTTTCCGAATGCAGCACCAATGACCACGGCAGTTGCTAAATCGAGAATATTGCCTTTGAAAATAAAACCTTTAAAATCTGAGAAAAAGCCCATAGTGCATTTTTTTTAGTGAATTGTGAATGGTGAATGGTTAGTGATAAGTGGTTAGTGAAAAAAGTCTATTGTCTTAAATCTAATGTCTTAAGTCTAAATTCGCAACTCATAACTACTTAGTTACCTTTTGAATGACAAAACACAAGTGCAAATATAATACAGTTATTGATATAAACCACTTGCTAACGATTGTAAGCGACAAATTTACCGTTTTTCACAAACGTTTGTATGTGACAATATGGAGGTTTTTTACTGACAATATCGCAGTTTTCTGCCAAAAATGAAAATAGAAAAATATTAAAATAATTCGGTTGAAACAGTTTAAAGGCTTTCAAACCCTTTAAATTAAAGGGTTTGACGTAATTAGAAGAAAAAAACGTATCTACTTGATAGGAAGTTGGTACAACAATTGACCCTCTATTGGTAAGATATTTACCAATCATTTTAAAAATCATTAGTCATGGAAGAGTTATTGAAAAAAGTGCTTTATACCGGCGTAGGCATGGTAGCTTATACAAGCGAGAAAGTTCAGAAAATTGTGAGTGATTTAGTATCACAAAGTAAAATCTCTGAAGAAGAAGGCAAAAAAATCGTTGAAGATTTTATGAAAGATTCTGAAGGCAAGCGCGAAGAAATCGAAGCAAAAGTAAAAGAAGTAGCTGCAAAAGTTTTAGCCAACTTTGAATTTTTGAAAAAAAAAGAGAATGATAGTGAAGGGAGTCGTGCTGAAGACATCGAAAGTAAATTGGGCATGACCGAAGCCGCCGAAACTATCGTAGAAGTAAAATAGTTCTTCTTTCAATTAGTTTTTGAGAAAACGAACCGGATTTGCAAAAGCAAGTCCGGTTTTTTTAATGTACTATTTTCACAATGACACTTCTTTTTGTGTTGATAAGGAATTACTATTACTACCCCAATTAGTGCTTAGTGGTCGTATCGTCAAAGCATTGTATTTTTTAGTACCTTTGCCAACTTAAAAAATAAAAAACTACAATTCTGTCCATGTTATTCAATCAAACCTTTAAAAGCATCAGACGTGTGCGCGAAATCGTGCGGGTATTGGTGAAATATGGTTTTGAAGATGTGGTATCGAATACCGTTCTTATCAATTTTGTACCTAAAAAACAACGCCTGAGTTGGGTACGTGAAGAACGACCTATTTTTGATTTTAGCCGATGGGAACGCATCCGCATGGTTTGCGAAGAGTTGGGTGCTACCTTCATAAAACTGGCGCAGGTATTGAGCAATCGCCCCGATGTTTTGCCCGACCAACTTATTTTTGAACTTCAGAAGTTGCAAAATGAAGTTCCTCCTTTTCCTTTTGAAAAGGCAAAACAGATTATTGAAGCCGAATTGGGGAAGCCTTTGCACGAAGTATTCGAGTATTTTAACGACCATACAATTGGTTCCGCCTCTATAGGTCAGGTGCATCGGGCACGCCTCAAAAACGGGGACGAAGTGGTGGTAAAAGTCCAACGTCCCGAAGTAGCGGGGTTAATCGAAACTGACCTCAATATCATAAAAGTAGTAGTAGCAAGAGGCGAGAAATTCTTTGAGCGCAATGGCATCATCAACCTGATTGATGTGGTCGAAGCTTTTGAACGGAGTATGCAAAAAGAGTTGGATTATTCCAACGAAGCCAGAAACATACAAATGTTCAGAGCTACATTTAAAAAGCATACTAAATTCTTTGCCCCTGCTGCCTATAAGGAATTTAGCACTAAAAAGATACTTACCTTAGAATACGTCAAAGGGTGTAAAATAACCGATGTTGCTCAGTTAAAAGCATGGAACTTAGACCCCGCCAAAATAGCCGAAACCGGTATTGATATTTACCTTACGCAAATTTTTGAATACGGCATTTTTCATGCCGACCCTCATCCGGGTAATGTGTTAGTGCGCGAAGATGGGGTAATTTGCCTTATTGACTTCGGCATGGTAGGCAAGTTGATGAAGAAAGATAAAATGGCGTTTGCCGGCATTTTTGTTGGGATGGCACAGCAAAACCCAAAAATGACAGCCGATAGTTTGCGAGCATTAGCCATTGATGACAATATCACCGATATGCGTACTTTGGAGTATGACTTAGGAGAAATCATTGAGGATTTTGCAACATTAGATGTCAGTGAATCTAACATGGCCGAGTTTTCCGACCGGTTGCAACGAGTAATTTACCATCACCGTATTAGATTGCCGGGTGGTGTTTTTATTATTTTGCGTGCATTGGCTATTTTAGAAGGAATTGGAAAGCTCATTCACCCTAACTTTAATACTTCTGATTTTATTCAACCTTATGGACGTAAGTTGTTACTGGAAAAATACTCCCCAGCAAACTTAGGAGCTGAAGCTTTTTCATTAACTTCAAAACTCCTTTCGTTTCTACAAACATTCCCGGCAGAACTCAACGATATAATGGTTCGCACCCGAAAAGGGAAATTAACTATTCAAGTTGAACACCGAGGTTATGAGCCGGCTTTAAATCGGTTAGACCGAATGGTTAACCGAATAATACTTGCTTTTATCATTGTTGGTTTGCTGATTTCGTCTGCTATCAGTATGACCATTATTTCCGGGTCAAATATCACCATGTTAATAACAGAAAGCGGTATTCCCTATCTCAGCTTTTTAGGATTTATCATTGCATCAGTTTTAGGGTTTTTGCTGATGTATGCAGTTTTGCGTAGTCGAAACCCCCGAAACTAAAGAAGGCTATATACCACAAGTGAACCTGTCATAAGTCTAACTATTATTTAAGGATTATTCACAACTCCTTTGTCTGCAAATTGTTTATTTCTAATTATTGCCGGCATCAACCTACAAAATTCAACTATCCACATGAATCCCAAGATATTTACGCTTATTTTAACCATGTTGCTTTTTACCTGCACCAACTTTGCAATGGCGCAACAAGAAAAGTACCTCAAAGCAAAAATTTATACCAACGATCAAGGTATCAATGCGTTAGCTGAATTGGGATTGCCTGTTGACCATGCCGAATACAAGCGAAATACCTATATCATAGGCGACTTTTCGGAAACGGAACTGCAAGTTGCCGCACAATCAGGGTTTGTTTATGATGTGCTTTGCAACGATGTGAGCGATTTTTACCAAAAACGCAACTTGAACGCCAATACTACTTCCTTTCAAAAAGATGTACAAGCCTCGCTTACTTGTGTTGCCAATATCGGCAATTATTCTATTCCCGATAATTTTCAACTCGGCAGTATGGGAGGGTTTTTTACTTATCAGGAAATGCTCGATCATTTAGATAATATGCACGAATTGTATGGGGATTTGGTTTCAGAGAAAGAACCTATTGCCGGCTTCACCACCGAAGATGGTAATGTGATTTATCGAGTAAAAATATCGGATAATCCCGACATAGAAGAATCCGGTGAGCCTCAAATCTTGTTTACCGCCCTTCATCATGCCCGCGAACCGGCTTCGCTTTCGCAACTTATCTTTTTCATGTATTACCTGCTCGAAAACTACGAAACCGATCCTAATATTGCCTATTTACTCCAAAACACCGAGATACAGTTAATTCCTTGCCTCAATCCCGATGGCTATCGTTGGAACGAATTGACCAACCCTAACGGCGGTGGCATGTGGCGAAAAAACAGACGCGATAACGATGATGACTCATACGGCGTTGACTTAAACCGAAACTATGGCTATCTTTGGGGCTACGATGATTTTGGTTCATCGGGCAATACGAATAACGGGACTTATCGAGGCCCCGAGGCTTTTTCAGAACCAGAAACGTCTGCGGTAAAAGATTTTTGCGAAAGCCAAAACTTCCAAATAGCCCTCAACTATCACAGCTCCGGTAATTTGCTGATTTACCCTTGGGGCTTTGTTGAATCTTACGAAACCCCCGACTCTACACTATTTAGAGCCTTTGCCAAAGAAATGACCAAGGAAAACAATTTTGTATGGGGAACGGGCGACCAAACCGTGGGCTACCTGACGAATGGCGTTTCGGACGATTGGATGTATGGGGAACAAACGACAAAAAACAAAATCTTCAGTTTTACCCCCGAAGTCGGCCGCCGATTTGACGATGGATTTTGGCCAACCACACAACGGATTATTCCAATCTGCCAAAGTAATGTTTGGCAAAACCTCACCGCCTTGCGTTTGTTACACAACTATGCCCTCATTACCGATTCTTCGCCTCAATACATCAACGCTTCCACTGCCCCCATTTCCTTCAAGCTCCAACGTATTGGGTTGGAAGATGACGGCACATTTACCATATCTATTCAACCGCTAACCGATAATATCATTTCTGTTGGTGAACCTCTTTTGTTTACCGGTCTCGAAATAGAGCAATCTATCGAATCCCAAATTCAATTAACCCTATCCGATACCATCAAACAAGCAGATGCTATTTCCTTCAATTTGTTGCTAGACAACGGTCAAGGGTTGATTTTGGAGCAAAATATCACCAAATTTTACGGACAACCTGTTATTGCCTATACCAATGACTGTACGGATATTAACCAATGGGTTTCTTCAATTGACACCTTGTGGCAAATTACCAACGAACAATTTGTATCTGAAAGCAGTAGCATTACCGACTCGCCCAACGGAAATTATCAGACTGCCTCAAATTGCAGCATCACTCTTAATGATACTATTGACTTGGCCGATTGTGTTTATGCAAAACTCAACTTTTGGGCAAAATGGGATATCGAAACTTATTACGATTACGTTCAATTGCAAGCCATAGACATCGAAAGCGGAACGACTACGCCTTTGTGTGGTAAATATTCACGCATTGGCTCGCCCTATCAATTTGAAGGGGAACCCATTTACGAAGGCGTACAAAGTTCTTGGGTGTTGGAGGAAGTAGATTTGTCTTCTTTTATCGGTCAAAAACTAAAGTTGAGGTTTCTTCTTGCATCCGATGGATATGTAGAGTTTGACGGCTTCTATTTCGATGATATTATGGTTGAAAAACTCAGCCCACTTCCCGAAGATACTACTACAACTATCTCTACACCCAATCTGCCCGATGCGAGGGGTAATACTCCCATTTTATTGCCCTGTGTGCCTAATCCTGTCCAATCCCAAACACTTGTTCAATACCTTTTGCCCTTGCAAGACTATCAAGGCTATCAATTGATGGTTGTCAATAACCTCGGTCAACCGGTTTTGACACAAAGCCTTCCACCTTTATCGGGACTGAACAGCATCACGGTGAATACACAACATTGGAACAACGGGTTATTCTATTACTACATTACAAATGCACACGCAAAGACGAGTCCTCGTAAGATGACGGTTGTTAAGTAATGGTTAGTGGTTAATGGTTGATTTTTTGTGCCTTCCTAAATAAGGTTGACCTTTTTAGTAAATTATGAATCAAAGGTTA
>CALCIK010000076.1 GCA_937907475.1 uncultured Bacteroidota bacterium
AAAGTCGGGTTGGGCACAAGTCGAAAATGCTTATCAACGTCGTGCCGATTTAATACCCAATTTGGTCAATACAGTCAAAGGTGCCGCAAATTTTGAGCAGGAAACGATTACAAAAGTAATCGAAGCGCGGTCGAAAGCCACCGGTGTTACCGTTGATGCAAGCAAGTTGACCCCCGAATCAATCCAAAAGTTTCAAGAAGCGCAAAACGAGTTAAGTGGCGCGCTTTCTCGACTGATGGTCAGTGTTGAAAGGTATCCGGAATTGAAAGCGACACAAGCATTTATGGAACTGCAATCACAATTGGAAGGAACCGAAAACCGCATTTCAGTAGAGCGCAAGAATTTTAATGAAACGGTTAAGTCGTACAATACCTATATCAGGAAATTCCCTGCCAACCTGATTGCAGGAATGTTTAAATTTGAGCAAAAGGGCTATTTTGAGGCAGATAAAGGAAGCGACAAAGTTCCTACGGTTGATTTTGGGAAATAACCCGTCATCCAACCTATTCTTGGTTTAACCAAAATTTTCACGATACCCGTTTGGGTGTTCATGTATTTGATTCTTAATTTTTTACAATGCCTACGTCACGAGATTTTTTTTCAGAGCAAGAGCAAATAGATATAGTTTGTGCAATTCGCGATGCAGAAAAACAGACATCGGGTGAAGTTCGCGTACATATAGAAGATACCTGTCCACAGGAAGTGTTGGACAGAGCGGCTTCAGTTTTTGAGGCATTAGCGTTGCATAAAACGGCGGCACGGAATAGTGTGCTGTTTTACCTGTCGGTACAAGATCATAAATTTGCTGTTATAGGTGACGTAGGTATCAACTTACGAGTGCCTGAACATTTTTGGGAAGAGGTAAAAGACTTGATCTTGAAGCATTTTTCAGCCAATCAATTTGCAACCGGTTTGATAGGAGGTATTACACTAACCGGTGAAAAATTGCGCGAGTTTTTTCCTTATCTGCAAGAAGACGAAAACGAACTACCCGACGAAATTTCCTTTGGTAACTAATTAGTGGGGTTAGTGGTGTTTTATTGCTCAAAAAAGATTTAAACCATCACTAACCCCTTACGTTCTATTGTTGTTAATTAAACATTTTCAATGACCAAACCTCTTTTTAAGATAAATAGCATGATCATTCGTTCTTTTGCCGTAATGGTCTTTTTGATGTTAGTACTCTTTGGATTTGACAATAGTTTCGCTGCTTCACAAATACCGGCACGGCCATCTCCTCCGCGTTTGGTAAACGACTTGGCAAATATACTACCCGATGATCGCGAAGCAGTATTAGAACAGAAGTTGGTCGCTTATAACGATTCTACCTCTACTCAAATAGCGGTGGTAACGGTAGAGTCATTGGGTGGTGATGCTCCTTACAATTTTGCTCAAGAGATATTGGCAAAATGGGGCGTTGGTCAAGAGGGGAAAAACAATGGCGTTTTAATACTTGTCGCACCCAATGAACGGCAAACCTTTATCACTACCGGTTATGGGGTGGAAAGTGTTCTGACCGATGCACGTTGCAAGCGAATCATAGAAACCGAAATGATACCTTCATTTAAAAATGGGGACTATTTTCAAGGTATAGACAATGCTGCTACGGTTGTGATGGGTCTTTTATCGGGTCTTTTTGTGCCGGATGACACCGCAAGCGGCGGCACTTCCGATATTTGGATAGCCATTTTCATTTTTCTGGTTTACATCATTATCATGATAGTCTTCTCCTATATCAACAGAAATATGAAACGCAATGGGGGCAGAACACTGAGTGGTCGTGGAGTAAGTGGAACAGGTCCGGTCATAGTACATTGGGGAGATAGCGACTTTGGCAGCTTTTCTGGAGGCTCAGGTTCGTTTGGTGGTTTTGGCGGCGGAAGCGGCGGCGGCGGCGGTGCAGGTGGGTCGTGGTAATTTTTTACAAATTGCGCTTTAAAGCAATGTTGGTAAATAATGATAAGGTTAGAACAAGGTGCATATAATTTGATTGATAAAATTGCTAACTTTGCGACCGGAATTTTGTTGTATAATCACTTGCCGTTTTTTAGAAGTAATTAAAAAACCAACATTGGTTAGATAAGAATAGTTATCTATAAAACTTTCTTACCTAAATGGCGAATGAATACCAATTTAAAAGTTCCTATTTATTTAACAAATACCACGAACACAAAAACAAGTTTTTAACAATACCCCAATCTTATATTTGTAGCTGTTTCATCCTTCTATTACTAACAAATATGTATTAGCAACATGAAAGCCATTTGGCATTGTCCAAACAAAATGGCAATTTGTATAAACACATTTTACGCAAGGGTATTCTCCCTCCTCCTTCCACCCTTGACAATTAGTACGCTCTATCCAAGCCACAAATAGAAATTGGTTGCTGCTTCAAACCAATAAACATGAGTAAAACAATCACTAACAATCAAACAAACAAACCTACGACTTATTACATTGATGCTACTAATGTTTGCTATTGGCGGAATCCAGATATTCCCTCATTATCCGTTCTTTTAAAATTGCTCTTAGTTTTAAGAAAAGAAAAAAAGCAAGCATTCTTCTGCATTTTTGATGCTAATACCGCTCACAAATTGCCCCCCGACGAACGGGATATCTACAACTTTATGCTCAACAATGGCAATTTCCACCAAGTGAGCGGAGGTAAAAGAGCTGATGACTATATCTTAAGCCTAGCAGACATGTACAATGGTTTCGTTATCAGTAACGATAATTATTCAGACCCAAAGTATAGTCGCTATCGTTGGAAAGATAGAGATTCCCGCCCAACTCGTTTGTTCATGGGTGAGGTAATCAAAACTATTGATGGCGAACACCTCATGCTTTTTGATTTAGATATCAATGTTCGATTAGATCAATCTGTTTCCGATTTATTTAAAGAATTAGAAAAGGTGCTTAACCCTCCAAAGGAAAATTATAAAGGAGTAATTAAATTTTATAATAACCAAAGAGGATGGGGTGGGATAACTTTCTTAAAAGAAACGGATATCGCTTTTACTAAACCTCCCGAATCGAACCTTAATTTTGAAGAAGGACAAGAAGTAGAATTTAAAATTGTTGAAACCGATAAGGGGCAATTGGCAGAAGAAATCACAATTTTACCCACAATACTCAAATTTGTCAAAGGCACTATTGTTAGCTATGACGAACTGCGAGAATCAGGATTTATAGCTATTGATGAAGGCCCACAACGATTGTTTTTCCGAAAATCTTATTTTGCTGAAGGTGTTGACAATTCTCAATTAACCAAAAACCAGCAAATTGAATGTGTTATCGGAGCAAACAGCAAAGGGGACTGCGCTCGTCAAATACGTTTTCCGGAACCCGATTCCAAAGATTTGGTAAAGGAATATGAAGAAAAAGCAAAAGTAGCAGATGAGAAACTCAAAAGTCTGCAAGACTTGTTATTATCAGCCAATAAAAAACTGATTGAACAAGCTCAGGAACTGCGAATGTTTAGAAAGAATATCGAAAAAGAAACCGAATCCTTGAAAAAAACACATCGCGAAGAAATAGATGTTTTGAAAACCAAGTTCAAAGCAGAACTTCAAGGACTTTTACCCAATCCTTCCGATAATTCAAATACTAAATCGGAACCCAATTTAAAGCAAGCCAAAAAGAAGGCACACCTTAAAAATATCGAAGAAGTAAAAGAAGCCCCCAAAGAAAATATTAAACCAGAAAGCGAAATTGTCCAAACACCGCAAGTGGTTACTAAAAATGTTGATGAGAAGAAAAAGGGTTCTAAAAACAAAAAATCACATAAAGGATCGGATCAGCATCACCAAGTGTCAATTAAACCCAAAGTTGAAGAAGCACCTATAATATTGCCTCCGACTGTTTCAGAATCAACCGAAAAAATTGATTTGTCATCAGCAAAGAAAAAATTGATTAAAAATCAAATTTCGCCTGTCCCTGAGATACTACCCGTTCAAATAGAAGAAATTAAAATCAAGGAAATAGCCCCTTTGTCTAAAAAAGATAATGAGCAAGAAAAAGTACCCGTAAAAGAAGTAGCTATGGCCAAGTCCGAATTAAATAAACAGACGTTAAAAGATGTTTCAAAGCCCGTTAAGCAAAAAAATCCTGTTCAGAAAAAAGAAACAGTAGTCCCTATGCTTGACGATTTTGATACAGAAGACAAAAGAGTTAATTGGTGGAGCAAATTAGAACCTCAATGGAAAAAAGCATTTAATGTGCTTTTGGGCAATCAAGAATCCATGAATAAGCCTATAGATAAGGATATGACTCGGATTATTTACCTAACCAAAATTGACTTGGACAATACCGAAAAACAAACATTGAGTTTTAAATTAACCAATCTTTCAGGCATTAAGCATCTTACCAACATCAATTATTTGAATGTTAGTGGGCACAATTTGGAGAATATCAATGGGATTACAAAACTCGTTGAACTTGAATATCTCGATTGCAGCCATAATAAAATCAATACGCTGAATGGCTTAACTTACTTAGAAAAACTGCAAGTGCTTATTTGTTCGCACAACCAACTTAGAGCAGGTAACTTAAAAGGCATGAATTATAAGCTGCCATTATTAAAAAAGCTGGATTGCAGAAGTAATCTTTTTGTGCCCGCCGATACTAAATTTTTGACTGATTTGGAAATTAAAGGTATGCAATTCTAGAGAGGGGTGGGTTAAACCCTTAATAGGTTTTAATCTTTTATTGTGTTCCAATAAAAAAGCGGGTTCAAATACCTAAAACGCTTTAAGAAACGTTTCTTAAAGCGTTTGTTTTAAAACAAAGCATTCTTTACTTTAAATAGATGCCTTCACATACATCTACTATTTAAATTGACATCTTGAAAAAGTCATCAATTTCTATGCGCTATTTCGCTTCCAACTTCACTGTTCTAACCATAGTTCTTGTTTTATTATTGAACCTTTCCTCTCAATCAGCGACTGCCCAAAAAAGGAAGGGTAAATCCAATTCAGTAAAACTAACCAATATTGTTGAACCGGAAGTTTTGCCTCCTGCCCCTATTGTTCAAAGAAAAGTTCCCCAAACTTTAGTTACAATTTCCGGAAAGATAACCAAGGCACAAAACATGCTTATCAGTCTTGACATGTTGGATAATCCAATCAACGGTAATTTACAAAGTTACGCCTCAAAGATTGACAGCACCGGACAATTCACCATTCAGTTCCCATTAGAAGCCCCTACCTTAGCTTGGCTATTTCATGCCAATCAAAGTGTGCCCCTCTTTATACACCCCAACGATGTACTGACTGTAACGGTCAATGGAGTGGATTTGGTGAATACGGTAAAGTATGAAGGCAGGGGAGCCGAAGACTGCCGTTTTACAACGGAATATTATCGCAAATTCAATCGTGCCACTCAAAGGAGCATCACCACACAAAAAATGAGCGAATTGTCGCCAAGTGAATTCATCGTTTATGCCAAAGATTTAAAAACTCAAAAGCAACAACTATTAGCCGATTTTAAAGCAAAAAGCAGCCTAACCGAAATTTGCGAAAAATTTGTGAAGGCTCAAATTTTGGCAGAATGGGCATCGGTGTTGATGGACTTTCCCATTGCTTATAGTTTTAAAACCAACGAAATCAGTCCTACTTTACCCGATGGATACTATAATTTTTTGGAGGAAGTGGATTTGAAAAACGATGAAATTATGCAATTAAGTGTTTACACTGATTTCTTGCAAAAATTTGTAACCCATAAGTTTAACAAATCGGTCAATAGGGCGACTTACAAACCGGAAAATTTTTATGCCGATAAGTATGAATTTGCCAAAACCATCCTTAGTGGGAAAGCTCTATATTTTATTCAAGGCTTGAGTATAACCGATGCTTGTACGTACAGTAAAGTAGAATTGATGTCCCCAAAATTTGATGAATACATCATTGCATGTCCATATAGTAATTACAATCAGGCAGTAGCTGAAATTTTCGATCTTTCTTATCGAATAAGGGCAGGTCAACAAGCACCCAATTTTACATTAAGCAACCTAAATGGCGATACTGTATCGCTTTCTCAATTGCGGGGGAAGGTCGTATATGTTGATTTTTGGGCAACATGGTGTGGTCCATGTGTAAAAGAGTTCCCTTACTCTGAACGTTTAAAAAACCGATTTAGCAATAAAAATGTGGCTTTTGTGTATATCTCGGTTGATGAAAGTGTTGAAACTTGGGAAAATTTCCTTCGCACTAACGGCATCAGTAGCGATACCAGTTTGCATTTATTAGCCAGTGCATTATTTTCAGATGCAGGTTTCCAATACAATATAAAGGGCGTTCCTCGATATCTGATTATAGATGCTAATGGTATTATTGCCGATAGCAACGCCAAACGCCCAAGCGATTCGGGGATTGTTTCTGATTTGGAAAAAGTCTTGGCTAAGTCAACAACAAAACAGAATTAAGTTTGCTGTCTCTAATCGATGGCATTGTTAGTCTTACCCTGTAATTTGTTAAAAAAATACGATGAGCAGCAATTGCTCATCGTATTTTTTTTGCCCATTCTATTTTATCACAGTTACCTTTTGTATAGCGGTTTCACCATTATTTAGGTTAGTAACAGTGGCGATATACATTCCGGGATTAAAATTACCAAGATGAATGCTGATGGCATCGGTAAATGCTGCGTTATAAACAGATTGTCCGGCAAGGTTGGTCATGGAGAGGCTGTAATTGGCCTCTTTTGAGGAATAAATGCTCAATAACTCGTTTGCAGGATTAGGATAAGCTAAGATGGAAAAGTCGGTGGAAGTTTCAGGCGGCAGTGGGTTCAAATCGGTAATCGTTCCCGTTGTCAATACCGGCAAATCAATATTGGTAGGATATTGTGGTGAAAAATGCAAGCGTTGTACAGCAATACGTGGGGTCATTTCCACGCCGTTGAACATATAAGTACGGCCATCACCGGGTTTGCGGCGGAAGTACTCTCCATCTTCAATCGGCAAATTGGGATTTACCTGATAACGTGTGTAATTACTGCTGCTAATCAATATTTTAATGCGGTGGTTTTTTCCCCAAACATATCCGATTGGCTGCATCGCGAATTTATATTCATAAGTTTGACCAATGTTGATATTGGTAAATGGCGCTTCGTCGTTTTCTAATCCTTCTGCTATGGAACGGGCATATTCACGAGCGCGTGCATTGATACAACCTTCAAATACAAACAACTCTCGTCCGTCCGGATAGACATCTAAAATGCGGACAAAAAAGTCAGTATCGGTTGGCCCGGAAGTAGCACCTCCCGGATTAGTTTTGGCATAAAGGGTAAAAACAGGATTGCCAATAATGGCAAGCGAGTCTTGAACGGGTTGACTGATGAAGTTTACCACGCCTTCTCTGTCCATTGAATAGGGGGCATATCTTGGGTCTGCAAGGTCAAATTGACCTTGGCTGTCGCGATCATCCTGTGGAGTACGGACAATCATATTGGCACCGCCAATGGTTAAAATGGGGTCATCGGGATCATGCACAAACAACTTAACACCTTCGTCTGTAGTTGGAGGTGTCCAATCTACTGTGCCGTTTTGATGTAAAAACATTTTTCTGTTTTCAATACCTTCAGTGGGAGGAAAGGTTTCTGAACCACGCCAATAGTTCCCAACATTCTCGTTTTCGGGAACGCCATCTTCAACAGGGCCAATTACATAAAACCTGACCGCAGGTAAGTTGGGGAAGTCTTGAATGGGTATGCCGTTGAGTTCCAATCCGTCTAACCCACCAATTAAGGGTTCGTCTAAAGTAGGAATAGCGACATTGAGGGTGATGTTTCCACCGGTAGGCAATACCAACTCGACAGGTACTGCATCTAATCCTCCGGCACCGTTGATAAAATTGAAGAAGTCGAGAAAATCAATTCGATATTCAGTTGCCGGTACCCGTACCTGAATTGGACCTAGTGCACTGCTAACGGTTTGCCACATTTGGCTAGCAGGAATTCTAACCCGAGGTTCGCCTATATTGGCAAAGTTGTTAAAATTAAGGTTATATCTGAACCAACCGATGAGTTCAGAATTTACGATTGCCGAAACAGGGATATTGTTGATGTCAATATCGCTGATGTCAATTTTGGTAAAATCGGCAACATTCTCCTTGTAAGTCATATCTCCCGTGGTTCGGCTTCCAATTGTTTGATGTGCCCAAGGTCCGATAATAATTTTTTGCAGATTTCGGTTAGTTTCGCTGATGTGTTGTCTTGAAAAACGGTGGGTTTCAATCTGACCATCGTTAAAAATATCCCACCAACCGCTAACGTGGTAAACCGGTACTTCCAAGTTTTCATAACGGCTAAATTGCCCGTTAAAATCGCCTTCACCTTCGGCATTAACAGGAGCACGGCTAGCATCCATATCGCCTCTCAAACGGCCATTAGGATAATAACTACACACTCCATTGTTATATTGAACACTTACAAAATGGTCAATAGCCAAATTAGCAGCATCAAACATATTGGTCAGACCATAATCGGTAGAAGAATGGATGTTGTTGTTGATATCGTTATCAATATCATTAAAGTCGTCATCTGTGCCGCTAAAAATTTGTCCTCTGAGCCAACCTGTAACCAATCGGTCGCGGAAAACACCGTTTTGGTAGCCAGTACATTTAAAATGTTCGCTTGCTGCTACTATTGGCATGAGGCATTTAAGCCCCCGTTCCATAGGTTCTATTTTATGTGCTAATGCAGATTGAAGCTGAGTGTTTCCCAATGCTGATGCTCCAAACATCCCAACACTACCATTACAAAGCAAATCGGTAAAGTCAGGAATGCCATCTGCATCAATATCATAGGAGTAGGTTAAGCTGTCGGTTATGAATTTGATAGAGTTATATCCATCTTCATGGTAGTTGCCATTTCGCGGATCGGATAGTTCAGTTACATCGAGTACATGTTTAACATCGGGGTGATATGGGTCTTTACGCCATCCGTCGCTGTACATGGGTAGGTAAACCCCTCCCGAAGAGTAACGTCCGCGCATATCTTGTTGACAATAGCCATACCCCAACACTGAAACGACAGACCCGACAATATCTTCACCTTCTTTATCGTAGGGCGTTCGGGTAAGAATAATAGGAATACGGTAAGGGTTATCATTAGGTTGACCATTGAGGGTTTCGTAAATAATATACCAAGTACCTTTTGGTAATACCTGTAACTTACCCGATACACTACCCAAAAGAGGTACTTGCATGTTAAGGTCTATGACTAAAGAATCCCGCAAAATTGGCAAAGTGATATCGGTCATTAACTGTGTGCCGTCCGGCATGGTAAATGGCACGGTAATCTTTGATGACAGTTCCCGAATATCTTCAATTTCTCCATTAGGGCTAAATTGCGCCATCAATGTATTGGCACAAATCAAACAGCAAAGTAGGGTGGTAATTAGTTTTGTCATATACCTAACTTTTTTTGTGATGAAACAAGCAAACTGTTCTGTATAAATAAGGGTTGTAAGTTAGGTAATTTTTTACGACACTAAACATTTTCAAAAAAAAATCCTAATTTTGATTTAATCATCTAATCTCAACTCATTTTATGAAGCAATTATTTACTTGTACATTCCTCATATTTTGTTGTTTACTATACTTCGATATTCAATCTCAACCATACTATTACACCCCTAACATCAGCAATATTTTCAGTTTGCATGGCTGTGGCAGTTGTCATGGAAGTTCAGGGGAATTGAATGTGAGTTACAACGGCTTGTTTACTGGCGGTAGCAGTTGCGGGCAAGCTGTTATTCCATTTAATGCAGATGGTAGTCCTTTGGTTACCAAAATAGATCCCGCAATACCAAATTGTGCAGGAGGCAATATGCCACCTTTAGGCAATGTTAGTGAGGCCAACATTGCCATCATCAAAGAGTGGATTAATACAGGTGCATTACACAACAGTAGTTCAAGTTGTACCGATTTGGTTATTTCGGCCTACTTGGAGGGCACTTCTTTTAACAAATACCTTGAAATCTATAACGGCACCGGCACTACCGTTGATTTATCCGGTTATAGCATTCGAATTTACAGCAATGGTAGTGCAACGGTTAGTAGTACTATCCCTTTATCGGGAATTCTTAGCGACGATTCCTATTTACTAATTGCTCACCCAAGTGCAAACCTCGCGGGACTTAACCCCGATATTACTAATTCACAACTAAATTTTAACGGTAACGATGCGGTAGCTCTGTTCAATGGCACTTTTAATGTTGATGTCTTTGGACAAATTGGTTTAGACCCCGGTATGAACGGTTGGATAAGTGGTGGTTGTGGTACAGTCGATCAAACTTGGGTAAAGACAAACCTTAGTGCTGACTGTCCCTACGGTGCATTTTCGGGAGTTTCCGATTTCACCACTATATTAGCATCCTTCTACACTTGCTATCCCTTAAACGAAGATTCTGCTTTACATACATATATTGAATGTAATTTGCCGGATGCTATTCCTCTACCGCCTTTGAACTATTCCTGTGATTCCTGGCTTCTACCCCAATTTTCTTTGGAAGTTCCTACAAGCGGCGTTTATATCTATCGAATCTACGATGTTCCTGTCGGGGGGATTCCTATTTATAGCGGACTTTCCTTTATTGGACCTGCTTTAGGCACTTATTATATGGCTTTATACGAACCGTCAACAGGTTGCGAAGGCGAAAGGCACGAATTTGCTATAGCCTTACTTCCTATGCCAACCGTTCAAGTTCTTGGCTACATTTGCAACTTAACCAATATGACCTACAGTTTCATGTTTTCAGTTTCAGGTATTGATATAATTTCTGTCTTTGATGCTGTAACAATCACTCCAATTTTACTAAACTCATCAAATGAAGGCATTCTTACAGGAGTTCCATCCTCTAATAATGTTAATCTCCGTGTTACTGATTCATACTGTACTTTCTACTATTTCTTTGATGCTTATTATTGCCCAACTCCACCTTGTCCCACAATGACCTATCCTACCGGAACTACCGGAATGATAAGCGTTTATGACGGACAGGAATATACCTTATCAGCTTTGATAGGCAATCCCGTATCAGGTAGTGTTGTATATTGGTCAAATGGTCAATTAGGAAACAGCATAACCTTAACTGCCAACAATCCCAATTTTTGCCAAGTGCTGCAATATTCCTTTTATGCAGATTTATGGGAAATCCCTTCAAGTTGTACACCACCCGCTGATCTTTGGTATAACGTAACAGTATATCCCAACCCCTTCGAAAGCGCTCAGCTTGTCATAAATCCCACCGACCCTTGTAGTGTAAGTGTGGAGATTTGCACTCCAATAAGTGAGTACAATATTACAGTATTGGGATACACTGTCAACGGTGGATTACTTCAATCAGGAGATACTTATACGGCGTTGGCCGGTGAAGTTTCTACTGTGAATTTTGAGATTGTCGTAACTGATGGAAACAATGTTTCTGAAAGTTATTTCCTGAATACCGTTTTAGATTGTCCGGTAGTCGGAATGAACAATCTGGAAGAAAGTCTTGAATTGCTTACTATTAACCGACTTGTTTTATCGTCAAATAGCTCCGATTGGGAATTATTTTATACTGTACCAGAATCAGAAATGGGTATGCTCGACCTTATTGTATATGATGCAACCGGAAGTTTACAATACCGTCAACAATTCGATACATCAGTTTTAGGACAAAATAGGCAGTTACTACAAGTTCCTTCTGTTTCCCCCGGATTATACTTAGTTCAATTGTCTGGATCAACGCAGAAAACAATCTATAAATGGGTTAAACTCTATTAATGTAAAAAAGCGTGAAGCAGTTTTGGAAACTTGCTTCACGCTTATCATTAAGGTATTGTATTGAGACTGTTTGTTTCGCTTAGTTAAGCGAGTACTCTACTTTTTTCCCTGTTCGGTTAATATAGGGTTTCAAATCCTCTGCCAAACGTTTGCGTATCCAAAATATACGGCTTTTAATGGTGCCAAGCGGCACATTCAAAGCATCGGCTATTTCCTGATATTGAAATCCCTGTACGTTCATCAACAACGTTGTTTGGTATGCTTTGGGCAACCTTGCAATGGCATTATTGATGTCTTCGATGGTTAAATCCGACTCTCCACTGTTAAAGGTGGTATGAGTAACATTCATTTGATAAAGTTGCTCCACCGGATCAACTAAGGTATATTTTCGGGTCGCTTTTTGCCTATATTGGTTTATGAAAATGTTTTTCATAATAACCAATAACCAAGACTTGAGATTGGTATTGTGCTTAAAGTTATCTTTATACCTAAAAGCCCGAGTCATAGTATCTTGAATCAAGTCTTCGGCATCAATCATGTTTTTGGTTAAACTGACTGCATAGGGCTTTATAGTGTCGTATAGTCGAACAACAGCTGTATTAAATTCTTCCGATGACATAAAGTTGGGTTGTTTAAAGATTAAGATGCAAAAATTAATGGTCTTCGTTTTTCACTCCACCATTGGATATATATTGAGTAGGTCGTTTAATGGTTTTAGTTGCCTCCGTCAAAGTTAATTAGTACACATTTTGTCAAAAGTCTTTCAATTCTTGAGAAGAATTTTCAAATTACTGAGTTAACGCTCTACTTGTTCTCCGAAAACTGCTTCACTGTTTCGCTCAAATCAAAAACAATTTGCTGTTCAAGCAGGACGTTTTCAAGAATACTTGCTCCGATTGCTGACCGGTAACCTCCCGCACAATGAACAATAATCGGTTTATCGGTTGGTATTTCGTTTAACCTTTCTCTCAATTCGTAAAGTGGTATATAGACAGCCGTTTCAAAAATTTTACCTTCAGTAGCTTCATTGGGGTTGCGAATATCTATAATAGTATAAGCCGATGGGTTTTGTTGAAAATCGACAACATCTAGGATAGGGCTTTGGATGTTACTATTGCCCGGATTGATAATCGTTCCGATGATATTGGTTTCATATCCAATTTTGGCTGCTCTTCTTACTGCCATGTCCACATCTTCCATGCCGGCACCAACGAGGTAAAATTTTTCATTGGGTGAAACAATAGACCCCAGCCATGTTTCAAATTTTCCGTTTTCCTGAATGTTGATAGCTCCTTTTATATGCCCTTTCTTAAAATCTTCCTGAGACCTGATGTCTATAATTAGGAAATTCTCGTCAAGTTGTGTTCCGGAATGTAAATGAGGAACAGCAGCGATGCTCTCATCAAAACTGCGCGCGCCCTTCTTATTTAAATCTACGTTATAGCCGAAGTACTTAGGTATAAAGGGTTGGTCTGCAAGCAAGATATTTACAAACTCTTCGGTTTCCATTTCTTGCAAAGCATAATTGGTTTGCAGCTGTTCTGCCAAAGTGCTGCTGAGTTTTTCACTCATATTTTTACCGCACAAACTACCTGCTCCGTGTGCCGGAAGGATGGTAATATGTGTTGGCAAAGTCATGATGCGCTCACGTGTACTGTGATACATTTGTAAAGCCAGTGCTTTTTTTGTAGCAGTGATATTGCCAACATTTTCGCGCAAATCGGGACGGCCAACATCGCCAATAAAAAGTGTATCTCCGGTAAAAAGTGCAACATCTATGCCATCTTCATTGCTCAATAAAACACTGATACTATCGGGCGAATGTCCGGGTGTATTGATGGCCCTCATAAAGGATTTTCCGATGGTTAAAATATCGCCATCATCAAAAGTTTCGTGCGGATAAGTTGCTCCTACTAATTCACTGACATAAATCGTGGCACCGGTAGTGTTGGCAATTTCAAGATGACCGCTCACAAAATCGGCATGAGGATGTGTTTCAATTACCGCCACAATTTTTGCTTGATGAGCTTGTGCAAAATCATAATAAGGACACGGATTGCGGCCCGGATCTATGAGTGCTATTTCACCCTCGCTTAGTATTAAATAAGAAGCATGGGATAATCTTTTGTCGTAAAATTGTTCTATCTTTAGTTTCATGTGTCAAAGGTATTTCTTTTATGCTTCTTTTCAAAAGAAGGATTAGCAAGATTTTAATTAATTTACAATCAAGCTATAAAGAATAGTCATGCCGATACAACTGTAATTTTGTGAAAGACTGATAGATTAGTTTCCGTAATTAACTACAAAACTACAAAAATATGATGACAACTTCATGTTTTTAAGGAAATTTAACTTCTGTATATCTAAACAGGTGTTTAAACTTTGATTGCAGCACAATTTCTGAAATCATTTCGGGACTTTGCTGATTATCCCATATTGCAACCACAGTTTTCCAAGCAGGAAATGATGGATGAGATTTCTTTTTCTTTAATAGAGTAGTAAACGTTTTTGCCATCACGGACGGCATGAAGCAACCCTTTGAGTTTCATATTGGCCAAGTGATGTGAAGTAAGAGATTGTTCTGTTTTGAGTTTTTCGCTAATCTCGCCCACACATAGCTTTCCATTTGCTTCCAGCAATTCTACAATACCTAATCGTACAGGATGTGCAACCGTTTTCAGAATAAAAGCGATTCGTTCTAATTTGTCTGCATTCATAGTGTTGCATTTATCGGTACTTCAAAAAACCATGTTAATATGTTCATATAAACAAGTTGATACAGCGGAAAGTTTCTTTTTAAAGTCGAATCACCTATTTCACTACAATCTCCCATCTACACTATTATTGCAGTCTTTTCGTTACAAATTGTTACTTTTGCGCCCGCTAATGTTATATACAGCTATAATGAACAAAACCCTAATAGGTATAATTCGGGAAGAAAAGACCCCCCCCGATAACCGCGTACCGTTAACGCCCCGTCAATGCGCCTTATTGCAAGAAATCAACCCCTTAGTTGAGATACGGGTTCAACCCTCTACAAAGCGTTGTTTCACAGATGCCGAATACGAACAAGCGGGTATTACTGTCAGTGAAGACCTTAGCGACTGTCATATTCTTTTGGGGGTTAAAGAGCCGCTACCGGATAAGTTAACCCCAAACAAGCGCTATTTATTCTTTTCGCATACCATAAAAAAACAGCCCTCTAACCAACATTTACTTCAAGTTGTCGTAAAAAAAAACATAGAACTCATAGACTACGAATGTCTGCGTTATACTAATGGCAAACGCATTATTGGGTTTGGTGGATATGCCGGCATAGTTGGCGCGCACAACGGACTAATGACTTTGGGCATTAAAACAGGATTGTTTAGCTTACCTCCGGCTTACAAATGCGGTGATTTTGAACAATTGAAAAAAATCTACCACCACCTAATACTCCCTCCTTTAAAAATTGTATTGACAGGTGCTGGACGTGTGGCAATGGGGGCAAAAGAAGTCTTAGATATTCTGAAGATAAAACAAGTTACTGCACAAGAATACCTCTTTAAACGTTTTGATCATCCAGTATATGTACATCTGCATAATCACGATTTATACCGGCATAAAAAACAACACAATTACGAAAGGCATGAGTTTTACCATCATCCCGAACAATTTTACAGTACTTTTCTGCCCTTTACTCAGCAAACCGATTTGATGATAAATGGCATTTACTGGAATCCAAAAGCCCCGACTTTTTTCACCAAAAACGATATGAAAAGCCCCGACTTTAAAATAAAAGTCATCGCCGATATTAGTTGCGATATCAACGGCTCAATTCCTGCCACGTTACGAGCAACCACTATCGAAAATCCGGTCATGGGCTATAATCCTCAAACACAAGCCGAAGACAAACCTTTTCAGCCCAATACGATTGACATCATGTCTATTGACAACTTGCCAAACGAATTACCGCGCGATGCTTCCGAAACTTTTGGTAGATTACTGATGGATTATGTTATTCCGGAACTCTTACTGCCGGAAAGCACCATTATTGATCACGCCACAATTACTAAAAATGGAGAGTTAAACGCCCATTACGAATATCTGCACGATTACCTGTATCCATCTTAGCAGTTTTTTCGTTACCCATGAAAACCTGCCAACTCAACGATTAAATTTCAAATCCTATGAAACCAATTTTCCGATTCTTATCGGTAGTGATATGGCTACTGTTCTTTTCCTTTTTAACAGTTCAAGCTCAAACTTATGATTGGACTCTTTCGGGCAGTAGCAATCGGTTTGATGAGATACTATGTATCGCTTCGGGCATTGATGGCAATATCTATGCCTCCGGTCAATCTATCGCTCCATTCGTTAAAATAGATACTTTAGTAGGTACCGATACTACTATTATACAAATAGACACCCTCTATTCTCCCGATATTTTGCTTGCAGCTTTTACCGCTGACGGCAACCTTATTTGGCAACAAACCTTGGAGGGAAAGGGTAATGATCGCGCCACTCATATAGCAGCCACCACTGAGGGCAACTTTTTTGTTGCGGGCAGTTTTTCTGATACGCTATCCTTTGGAGATACACAGTTAAGCACGTCCAGCAAATTTAATTCTGACATCTTTACTGCACTTTTTAACTCTGCCGGCACAAAACAATGGGTAGCCCAAATAGGCGGTAAGGGAAATGCGTTTTCTGCCGGATTGAGTACCGATTCTGACGGTAACGCTTTTGTGGGTTTCAATTTTTCCGATACCATCAGCATACAATCTGACTTGATTGTTGCTGCCCCTGCTGCTGCTAATTTTGCAATCGTGAAGTATAACAATGAGGGTGGGGTTGAATGGTATAGGATGGGAAGTAACAATTCCGGCATTACCCTCACTTCACTCAACACCGATGCTGAAGGCAATACGTTTGCTGTCGGTTATTTTAGCGGCTACATTTCTTTCGGCGATATCTATATCGGATCATACGATGAGTTAGATGGATTTATCGCAAAAATAAATACAAGTGGTATAGTAGAGTGGCTCACAACAATGCCTTACTTGGGCAATCAAAGTTTCCATAGTGTTGCAACAGGCGGAAACAACGAATTGTATGTTTGTGGTCAAACCAACGAACCCATACCACTCAATAATGACACGATACCTATCAGCGGTATTAACAGTACATTTATAGTTCGTTATACAAAAGATAACGGCACTTTACAATGGATTACTCCAATCAATGGTCAGGGGGTTAGTTTTGCTCAACAGGTGAGTGTTGATGCTGACGGTAATGCTTGGATTGCAGGTTCTTTTTCACCTTCCATATTCAATAACTCAGATACGCTTTACTCACAAGGGTCGGAAGATATACTTTTGGCTAAAGTCAACCCCGAAGGTGGGCTACAGTGGTTACATACCGCAGGTAGTGTTTATTCCGAGAAAGCAAACACACTTACCTTTGATTCTGACAACAATCTATATTTTGCCGGTGCATTTGAGGTTGAAACCGTCTTTGTTCCCGATACCCTTTACTCTTTAGGAGAGTACGATTATTTTCTGGCAAAAATCGGAACATCCATTGTTACCCACTTACCCGACAATTTTCTTAACCCTTCGGTACAAACTCAAGAACTAACCTTAAGCGTTTTTCCAAATCCTGCAAATAACTTCGCTACTGTTGTTCTGCCGAATACCAAAGAATCATTACAACTGACACTTTGCGATTTGAACGGTGTGGTTTTGACACAAACCATCCTGAACGGTCAATCACCGACATTCAATTTAGAGTTATCGGATTTACCACACGGACTTTACCTGTTACACGCAGCAACAGCATCCCAAAGCAAAGTGATTAAGTTAACTGTTTGGTGAAGAAGATTTTAGATGTAAGACTTTAGACTTTAGATATCAGACATAAGACTTGGATATTGGATTTTAGACGTAAGACTATTGCCTCTTTGCCTATTGACCATTCACTATTCACCATTGACAAAAAAAGGGGCGGCAACCTAATTATGGTTACCGCCCCTTTTCAATTGTGTATTTTGCTTTGCATTATGCAGTTCTATGTTTTATCCAATTTGCGGCTTAAACAAGAAATGCTGTTTCAGTGCTTAGGCATTCTTTTTCTTGGCATCTGCACCGGTCAATACTCGGCGTTCTTTGATACGGGCACGTTTACCTTGTGCATCACGTAAATAGAACAAACGGGCACGTCTTACTTTTCCGTAACGGTTCACCTCTATTTTCTCAATGCTTGGAGAGGCAATAGGGAAAACACGCTCTACTCCTACCCCACTGGATATTTTTCGAACGGTGAAAGTTCTTTTGGCATTTTTGGGTCCTCCTTTGATTTGGATAACCGTGCCTTTAAACTGCTGAATACGAACTTTCTCGCCTTCAATAATTTTGTAGTGAACAGTAACATTGTCGCCGGCTTTAAAATCAGGAGATTCTACCTTGGGTAGTAACTGCTCTTCCACATATTTCAATATCTGTTCCATTGCTGATGCTAGTTTGTAATATCGTAAAAATTGGCTGCAAAGATAAGTGAAAAAATTTCCTTTGTGGTATTAGTAATGATTTTTTTTGTGTTTTTCCGTGAAATAAAACCTTAAAAGCATGGTAAACAAGCATCCTTTAGGATGTTCTCGTTTTAGAAATCAGCTTTTTGTTGATGTTCAATGATCCAGTTTTCCTACATTTTCACCAAACACCAATTTTTGCACATTGTCGGATTGTAAAAATTCATGTGGAAAACCCAGTTTTATTTTGCTGCACTCGTCCAATTGCGCCATTTGTTCGGGGCTTAAACTAAAGTCCAGACAAGCTAAGTTGTCATTCAGTTGGTTCAGATTTCGCGCTCCGATAATAGGGATAATGTTTTTCGCTTTTTGGCGAACCCAATTTAAGGCAACTTGTGAAGGGGGTCGGTTTATTTCCTTGGCTATGTTGAGCACATTATCCACAATCGCAAAATTGGAATCTGTCAACCTTGGGTTGTTGTCTTTCAGTCTTTTATCTTGGGACTCGGTGTTTGCCGGATTATATTTCCCTGTTAAAATGCCCGATGCCAAAGGTCCCCATGCCAATACCGATATTCCAAAATGTTCTGCCATTGGGAGTAAATCCCGCTCAACAGTTCGTTCAATCAAGTTGTATTGAATTTGAAGCCCGACAAACTGTGTCCACCCTCGCAAATCTGCTAAAGTGTTGCAATGGGCAACAATCCACGCAGGGGCATCTGAAATGCCGATGTACAACACTTTACCCATGCGCACCAAATCATCTAAAGCCCGCATCACCTCATCGGCAGGTGTGGTGAAATCCCAAGCATGAAGCCAAAGCAAATCTATATAGTCCGTATCTAACCGTTTCAGGCTGGCATGTACTGACTGCATCAGATTCTTTCGATGATTACCTCCGGCATTGAGGTTCTTCGGGTTCATATTCAGGGTATATTTGGTTGCCAACACAAAGTAGTCCCGGTCGATCTTGATCAAGTCGCTCAAAATCGTTTCACTGCTGCCTTGAGTATAATAATTGGCGGTATCAATAAAATTACCTCCTGCCGATGTATAGGCATCAAATATCGGTTTACATTCCTCCTTAGCAGTTCCCCATCCCCACTCCTCCCCAAAAGTCATCGTTCCCAACGAAAGTTCGGATACTCGTAATCCGCTATTGCCTAAGAGTTTGTATTGCATTGTTTTCGTGTTTGCCTTTTACGGAATGATATGGAATAGAATAAGATTGTAGATTATCTGTTGATGGATTGTTGATAGAGTACGGGGATACCTATATGCTTGTTGTTGGCTGCATATAAAACCACCACAAAGAGTTGGTTACCGATGCCCTTTGCCGGAGTAATAGCAATTTGTCGCTGTTCAGGTTTGACCACACCCGATTGAACCACTAGTCCTTGAACATTGAGTACTTCCCATCGGGACACCCCAACATTGACTTTGCTTAAGTCAATCAAACAAACATCAGAAAACGGATTTGGGTAGGCAACTGCTTTGGATAATTCAGCCGTTTCCTGATGAATGCCAACACTACAACTTTCGCGCAAAGTGCCAAACCATTGGCGAAGGGCTAAGGCGTGATATAATCCGGCATTGGAATGACTAAACCCGCTCACGGTTTGCAATTCTACATTAGTCGCTCCATTGTTTTGAAATTGATCAAGGGTAAACAAGACATTGGGGAAAGGATTTTCAACATCGGCATCGCTATGAAACAAGCGCATCTGCATTTGCGGAGACCAATCATAGAGATCGTTTTCGGCTAAAAAATGGCGCATCCAAAAATCGGGGTCATTCAAAAATTCCTCTCGATATTCATCTTTCAACATTCGATTGGGGATGCTGTCTAACAACGAAGTATTAGCAAACGGGTTGTTTGCATCTAAAATAAGTGTTAAAAGAGAATCATAAGGGGACTTAAAATAATCAAAAAACGGTGTGGTGAGGCCCATATCAACCAAGTCCTGTTGATACACTTCGTAATAAGCACGGCTGATGAGGCACAAAGCGTGAGGCTCACCGGTGATACGGGTGGGTGAAGCCAAAGAGTCGGCAGCAATACCGGATAAGTCGTAAGTACCACCACCGGGCATGGCTGCGGTAATGGTAAATTCATCGGGATGGAGTTCCTGAATGGCTTTACAGGTAGCCATACTGGAATGTCCTCCTTGTGAATACCCGCTGATAAAAAGTTGGGAATTGTAATCTATACCGTTGTTCTGGCAATAGGTTCGGGTGGCGCGAATAAGGTCAATAGTTGCGGCTGCTTCGGTAGTGGCGTGCATGAATGCCTGAAACCCGGGCGAGGCATCGTATCCCATGTGTATGTAATCGGGTGTTAGGGATATGTAGCCGTTAGAAGCTATCCCCTTGCCTATAAAAGAATAGATATTGTTTAGCGATGAGGGGGCTTCATAATGTTTTAATGCCAAACCATGCCCATAAGTACCCATAGGTGGTGCACAAGGATAGTTGGTGGGAAAAGAAACTAATGCTGTGGCGATTGTGGGCGATATGCCATCATAGTCAACCGTTTCATAAGCTACTTTATAGGCAGCTATATCATATTCAAATCCAAAAAGAGAAGCCGGAAATCCGGTCGAGGCGACTGCTTCCGCTTCTAATTCAGCAACCGTTTTGGTTTCCATGAGCGTAAAACTGACAATATCACCACGCCCTGCTTGTAAAAGTGCAACAGGCAACATCGAACAAAGAAGAATCAAAAGTAAACGGTTCATATCCATTAAAATTTGGCCTAAAATTAGTCAAATTATTCCAATCCCTTGCAGAAGTGAACCCTTCATCAAAGAAACGATTTGTTTATAGCTATTGAAACGTTCTATTGCCGTACATTTTGCTTAAACCCAATGAACGAAAGGTGTTCGGGGATGAACTACTACCTCTTAATTTGAAATAATAGTTTAAAATCAACTCAAGCAATTCGTTTACCGGCAAGTTTACTCTTTGTTTGCCAACAACCTCCCTTTTTACCAACATCGGGAATTTAGTTATTCGCAATAGTAGAACAATGTGGATTGATTTGTTGAAAATGGAGGAAGAGATGTCTCAACTCAGCCTTCTCTTTCATAAAATTTCATTGATTTTGACCATATATAAACGGTTTTCCAACCCTAAAAACCGAAATAATTGTATTTAAGGGGCATTTTTGTTGACTTTTTTCCAAAAATAAAGGCCGTTTTTTTTGAAAAAAGACCTTTTTCTGCGGTTTAAAGTCCTCTTTTGAAAAAATAATACCTTTTACCTCGGTTAAAAGTCCTTTATTTTGAAAAAAAGACCTTTTTCTTCTGTTTAAAGTCCTTTTTTAAAAAAAGAAGACCAATTTTCCCGATTTAAAGACCTTTTTGTTGAATAAAAAGGACTTTTTCTACGGTTTAAAGTCCTTTATTTTGTTTTAATTCATAACATTTTTGACACTTTTTGAGCATTTTTCACCATGTGTATGGTGTCAATTTGGGCTTTTTTTCAAACTCACCCCCTATTTTCATCCTAAAGGTAGGTAAAAATCAAATACTTGCCCTCCATTTTCATCAAGTTGGTAAGCAATTTTGAGCTTTAGTTCAAAATTAGCTATTAATGTTGATGTATGGGTTTTGTGTGCCTGATTTGAAGTGGCTTTGGTAAAGTCTTATAGCATAAATCAACAGGTTTCTACCACTTCTCCCCCTTTAACATTCCCCACACAATCAACCATTGTGCCAAGCAATAAGTACTCATTATCCACACGCGTGCCAAGGGAATGGGTTGGTAAAACTTATTGATTGCAATCATGGAGTCGGACATCACAAAGACGATTGCCCCGATAAATACAGCCCAAAAACTAACTTGAGGCACCGCTCCATACCTGTTTAAAGCAAACAAGGCCATCAGCATCAAAACCGTGGCATAAACCCCTACGGGAAGAGCTAATTCGTGAAGATTGGGTGATAGCAAATACAAAAACCCTGTTACAAATGCAATAAACGGTATCAATAACCACCACTGATGTCGCAATATCCCGTTTAATATAGGCATTGCCGTCAACTGATAAGCTCTTATGTAGAGTATATGCGCTACCAAAAAAGATAATAACCCACTAATAAACAGTATTTGGGAAGTGGGTTGTATCATTAAAAAAACATCGCCGAAGCAAGAAAAAATCAACGATAGCAACATTGTCCAAGCCAACGGCCCAAGCGGTTTGGGGGCGTTTACCCAATACCACAACATTAAGTTAAGCATCAACAGCGGCTTCAAAGCATATTCCAGATATAGACTTTGGTTAAGTCCGGCAGCTATGACCAAAGCCGTAATAATGAAGTATCGAATAGAAAACGATTGAGTGTGTTGGATTGACATGAAATATACATTAGAATAGGTTACATCAATATTGGGCAGTATTTGCTGCGCCAAAAGTAAGTTATTTCAAGCAGTTCGGCACTTTTTTGACCGATGATTTTGAATGAACCAATAGAGTTAGGAGATGTTCAAAACTATTGCCGCCTGTTTGGAGTTATTGTATCTTATTTCGGCAAGACAATGCTTGCTCGGTTCACTTCTACTTCAATACATGGACTCTATTACTCAATTTACCCTCGGTGCAGCCATCGGCGAGGCTGTTCTCGGAAAGAAAATAGGCAACAAAGCCGTTCTTTGGGGAGGCTTTGCCGGGACCATCCCAGATTTGGATGTGATGTTCAGCCCTTTTTTAGACAATATACAAAAACTGGGTTTTCACAGGGGTTATAGCCACTCTCTAATGTTTGCCTTTATTGTGGGACCCATTCTAGGGTGGTTATTTTGGAAGTGGTATAAAAACCATCCTTCACAAACCACCCTTAAAGACTGGATAACGCTGTTTTTTCTTGGCATCATCACCCACCCAATCCTCGACTCGTTTACCACTTACGGCACCCAATTGTTTCTGCCTTTTAGCGATTACCGCGTAGGCATTAACAATATATTTATTGTTGACCCTCTTTACACGGTTCCTTTTTTGCTTTTGCTGATAGCGGCGATGTTTTTTAATCGAACCAGCCCTACTCGCCGGAAACTCAATAATGCCGGACTAATTATCAGCAGCCTGTACATGCTCTTTACCTTGGGCACTAAAGTCTATGTGGACAGGGTTTTTGCTCATTCGCTTCAGGCACAAAAAATGGAATATAAGCGGTTCATGAGTGCCACTACGCCACTCAATAGCATTCTTTGGTATAGTGTGGTGGAAGTAGATAGCGGTTATTATATGGGCTATTACTCTCTTTTAGATAAAGACAAAAACGTCCATTTCGATTTTATAGCCCGGAACGATAGTCTTTTGTCCGATATCAAAGATTCCTATGCCGTAGATAGGGTAAAATGGTTTAGCAGCGGATATTATGCCGTGCGACCTCATAAAGACCCGGAACAGGTGAAATTCTATGACCTGAAGTTTGGTAAAATGGGTTTTGAGGGCAGTCCTGAGAAGTTTATTTTTGCTTTTAACCTCCGCAAAATGCCCGATGGAACCGTAGAAATGCACCAAACCGGCGAAGACGGGGGTAGAGACATGAATATAAAAGAAGCCTTTGCCCAACTTTGGCAACGAATCAAAGGGGTCAAAGCCATATAAAGTAAGTAGCCCGAAATTTATACTTTAGCAATGTCCGAATGAAGAAATAAAAAAACATTGCACATAGTGACTTTAATCATTTATAGCCCGATTAAAACACTGTATCTTCGCATCTGTTATCAAAATATTTTTATAAAACACTAAATTTAAACCGATGAGCGAGAAACATATTTATATGAAAGACTTGCACTTTGAACATTCAATATGGGCAAGTGAATTAAGCTTTTGCAAAGAAGAGTTAAAAATTTTCCAACAACGGTTGGGTGAAGTTGCTATTAAAAATACCGGACATGAAGTTTTGGCTCAAATTGAGCATTTCCAAAACCAATTTATCCGTCAAAATGAGGTGATAGATGAGTATCGGCATGAAATCAAACAACACGAAAATCACCTCATTACCGAAGCGGAGAAACATCCAACCGCCGTTGAACATCGTTATTTCCCCGACCACAAAGAAATGCGGGACAATATGCAGATTTTCAGACGTTTGTATGGCGAGTTGAAACACGAATTCATGAACTTCTTGGTCATGTGGATGTAGAAAGTTTCGGCAAATCAACTTTTCTTTCTTTACAAAAAGCCAACCGCTATTAATAGGGTTGGCTTTTTCTATTTTCAATACCATCATGTTGGCTTATTTCCTCTTTTCAGCATAATATTTCAATGATGCTGCAAATCGTGTAAATGGAACGCGGATGAAACAAATGCAAGCAACGCTGATAAACACAGATTTTAAAAGTTGCGATTAAAATTCCGTGTCATTTGCGTCTATTCTCTTTTTAGAACGCGGATGACACGGATGCAAGCATCGCTGATAAACGCGGATTTTAAGAAACAAAAAATCCGCAACATCAGCGTTTGAAAATCTGTGTAATACGCGTTCTATTCTCTTTTTAGAACGTAGATTTTAAAGAAACAAAAAATCCGCGTCTTCAGCGTTTGAAAATCCGTGTCTTCCGCGTTCTATTCTCTTTTTAGAACGCAGATTTTAAGAAACAAAATAATCTGTGTCAGCTACGTTCTATTCTTGTTAGGAGATTTGTTAAAACGGCAAAGCTTGGGATTATTGATTAAACCCTTAACTTTAGGCAAATTATCCCGAAGCTATGCGATTCCTATATATAGTTCTTATCGTTGCCTTGTTGACTTATGCCCCTGTTTTTGCACAAACTGTGTTTTACGGGACTCCTATTCCAAGTCAATTAACAACCTCTCAACAGTTGACCAAACATATCAAGGAGTTTCAATTGTTTAAATTGCCCTCGTCTGACATTAGCAACCGATTGCGCTCAACAGATGGAAATCAAAAGACTATTACCCTGCAATTGGGTGATGCTTATTTGTGGCAATTGCAGTTAATGCCCAACGATATGCGCAGTCCCGATTTTAAGTTAACCTTGCTTACTAATAATGGTAAACAAACACTTCCTACTCCTGCAAACATAGCCTACAAAGGCAACTTGACCGGCGGCGGTGAAGTGCGATTGTCCATTGATGAGCAGTTTATTTATGGATTTTTAACCGTTTCACCCAACGAAGAAATCCTGATTGAACCTTTGAATTATTGGATATCCGATGCCCCTGAAGATGTGTTTATCGTCTATAAAGCAACTGACTTAATTAATACTCACCCCATCTACTGTGCCGACTCAACGCATCCTTCTACTGCCCCTCCCCTTCCCAATGCTGACCAAAATCGTCAGGCCGGTGAATGTACAGAAATTGAACTCGCCTTTGTCGCCGATTACCTCCTGATGCAGGAAAAAGGTTCGGCAGACAAGGTTAACAAACATCTCAACGCCATTCTAAATGCCGTTCAACCCAGTTATGAGGTGTTTGATATCGAGTTTGTTCTGACCGAAGTTATTATATCGGGTTGTGAAACTTGCGATGGTTTTAGCAATTCGCTCGATCCGGTTGTTTTGCAAACTTCTTTTGCCGTATGGGGTAATGCCGGTGGAATTACGCAACCTTATGATGTAGCCCAACTTTGGACAAACCGCGATTTTACCGGCAATGTAGTTGGTGTTTCTCCCGTTGCAACACTGTGTACCAACAACCGGTACAGTTTGGTACAAGATTACAGCCCCAATTTTAATTCGCTCAGGGCTTTATCGGCACATGAATTGGGGCATTGCTTTGGTGCTTCTCACGATCCGAGCAATTCCTTTTTTCTTATGCAACCCACTATTTTACCGACACTCACAGAGTTTTCGGCCAACTCTATCGGATCGATCAATAACCATTTGAGCAGCCGTACCTGTTTGGATCACTACTGCCCATTTTGTTTAGCTGCCACTCAAATAGCATACAATAGTAGCAATTATACACTCACATGGCAAGACGATGCTCCCACTTGTCAAATACGAATCAAACGAAGCGGTGAAACGAATTGGCTGCTTCAAACAACAACAAACGAACAGTTTTATACTTTCACCGGGCTTTCAGACTGTTACAACTATGTAGTAGAAGTACAACCTGTTTGTGCCGATAATGTATTGGCATATCCTCAAACCTTTAATATCACTGCTGTTACCTCTCCTGCAAACATCACCGTATTACAACCAAGTGCCGGAACAGCTACCGTCAACTGGACCAACGGCGGCAGTTTGGTCAGTGTGAAAATAAAAGAAACGGGCAGTGCTGTTTATTTGGTGAACACAGCTGTTACCACCAATACTTATACGGTAAACGGTTTGTCGGCCTGTAAAAACTATACGGTAGAGTTGCAAAGCATCTGTTCCGGTTTGTTGTTGAGCAATATCGCAACGGCTTCCATCAACGCCATTGTACCTTATGTGGCTTATGGACTCCCCTTGTCTGCCACTTCAGCAAACGTTGGATTTATAACCTATACTTTTACCGGTTTCGACTACCTGCTCAGAGTGAAACAACAAGGTTCGGCAACCTATATTTTTGAAACCACCGCTATCAGTGGGGTAAACTACCCTTTAACCGGACTGTTGCCTTGTACCTTTTACGAAGTATCTGTTTATGCCAACTGTGGAGGAGGACAACTCGGGCCGCCAAGAACACAACTGTTTAAAACATCCAACTTGTTTATCAGCAGTGCTACTGCTCAAAACTGCAACCCCGTTACTGCCACCTATGAATTGGCTTTAACGGTAAATTACCTCCAATTGTCGGGACAGTTTAATGTAACGGTCAACGGAACAAACTACCTTCAAAATTACACCGGCAGCCCACAACAAGTCATTATCCCCAATTTGCCCGCTAACGGAAATAGTAACATTACTGTTTCGGTAGCAGATATAACAAACCCCTCGCTTTGTTTAGGGAGTGCTACTTATACCGGTTTTCGACCTCAATGCGAGTGTAGCACTGTTTATTCCGAAACTTTCGATGCCTGCACAATCCCTCCCGGATGGGGTAACAGTTCGCTTGGGTTTAACAATTCTGCTTTTTGGCAATTTGGCACAACAACTATTGACAGCAGCATTAACGGAAATTGCATGGCTTTTTTTGACGACGATGCCTTTGATACCGATGGTGGGGAATCGGTGATGTTGACCTCTCCTGTCATCAACTTAACCAACTATACCGCAGCCTCCCTTCGTTTTAAATACAATTTCAACACCATCGGCGGGTTTTTCAGGGTTCGTGTTTGGAGTGGCAGTAATTGGGAGGACGTTATTTATACCTTTAGCAGCAACTGCGGTTTTTGGGGATGTAATTATGCTCAGGCAGATATTGACATCACCCCATACCTAAACCCTAACTTTCAAGTACTCCTCATTTACAACGATGGAAATGGTTGGGACTGGTACACCGGCATTGATGACTTTGAAATCTGTGGTTTTTCGAGCCTCATTGCATGTAATGCCGGATTTAATTACCCAAGCGGTAATACCTATTGTAAAGCGCAAGGTATCGTACAACCGGTCATCACAGGTAATCCCAATGGCACATTCGCTTCTATACCCACAGGCTTATCCATCAATGCCCAAACCGGAGCCATTGAACTGAACAGCAGTGTTACAGGCACTTATACCGTCCAATATTCTTCCGGCAGTTTTGGCGGATGTACACAAAACGCAACTATTACCATCACCGAAACTTGCCCCACTCCCGTTTTTGTCAAAGCAATTTTGCAAGGTGCTTACAACACTACAACCGGGCTAATGAACACCACCCTCAACAACATCAATGTCATTCCATTAGCCCAACCTTACAACATACCTCCCTTTAATTACAACGGTACGGAAGCCTTTGCCAATGCAGGTGCCAAGCCAAGTAATATGGTGGATTGGGTAATGATCGAACTAAGAGAAACCACCACCAAAACCCTTGTTACCCGAAAAGCGGCTGTTTTATTAAACGATGGTTGGATAGTGGATGTGAATGGCAGTAGTGCAAACGGGGTTTTGTTTACCAATATCCCACCCAATACTCACTACTTTTTGACAGTTCGCCATCGAAACCATATTGCAGTGATGAGCGATGCCCCCGTTTTACTGCCTAACCAAGGTAACACATTCGATTTCAGTCAAGCAGTTACTAAAGCTTACGGCAACAACCAACAAATCCTGACCGGTGGAAAAGCTGTGTTGTATTTGGGCGATGCCGATGGCAACGGGGTGATTACAAGAGGCGATTTTAACAAGTACCGGCAGCAATTTTTGCAATTATCCGCCTACAAAGAAGCCGATGTCAATATGGATGGTGATGTAACCTCGCTTGATTTTACTGCTATGCTTCCTAATGTTCAGCGTATTGGAATACCTTTTTTGCGGTATTGAAAAATAGCTCGTTACATTCAGCGAACTAACGTCATTATTTACTTTGATAAAATCGCGATGAAGTTTGGTGATTGTTTCGCTATTGAAACCTTATTACCTTCGTAACAAAGTAATTTCACTACATTAAAACCTTATTACCTTATGTACCGAGTTTTAATAAGATAATAAGGTTCTGTATTTACTCGTTGCCTTTTTTACTTAGGTAATCAGGTTTCACAACCAAGTTTTGATTGACCATATTCGCAAATACAATGGTATTTAACAATCAATAGAATGCAATGGGTCTATCTTTTTCCAATGAAATCTCTGTTATTAATTGCATCAATTGGGTTGCCACCTTCAAGGCAGGTCCGGCCAAACGGTCGTTGAATAATACATTGATGGGGCCTTCTCCAAAATATAACCCATCCGAAACTAAGAAAGAAATTCTGACATTTCCTTTTACCGGTGGAGGCAGTCTTTGTTTATCCCAAACACCAATTCGATTTACAATATTCATACCATTGTTCATCAATTCATTCGTCAATCCCAAAACGGTTTGGTTGGGTGCTTCCCAAATGATGATTTTTCCGGTGTAGTTAAT
>CALCIK010000077.1 GCA_937907475.1 uncultured Bacteroidota bacterium
TCGCTAAGAACACCAAGCAGGCTAATAGCATACAAAGTTTGCTTTGCCCTTAAATCAAGCCGGGTAAGAATCTGTTGCGTAACATCAGTTAATTAGCAAAAGGCAGCTTTAATTGATGCAAAATTGTGTATTTTACAAAGTATTTGGGTACTTTACTGTACAGATGAGCGGATAATTACGTTCTTTACTGTAGAAGTTTCCCTATTTTTTACATTTTAACCTCCTTTTTATGAAACCAATAATTTCTACTATCGCGTTTTTGTTTTTTGTATTGGCTTGTAGTATGTGCACTGTTGCCCAACAAACCTGTTATACTACTGATGCTACGACCCTTAACAGCCTGTTTGCCGATGATTGTCTTGATGCTGTTCATTACGGCACTTATAACGGGCAGTTTGTTGCTTGGGCGCAGCCGATTTGTCCCGATTACCCGGGTACGGTGGCTACTTGTTCAGGTGTTTTTTGCACTACGGGAGGTTTTAGCGGAGGAGACTGCCCCCCCGATTTTTTTAGCTCGGTGATTGATAACGGTATTGCCGGAAATGTTGAAACGCTACTGAATGCCTGCGCAAATCCGGTAAATGAATTGCCTTGGCTTGCCAATATGCTGACATGGGCTTGTACGGATGATTGTGTTGGCCCGATATACGAAACTGTTTATAATGGTCAAACTGTTTTTTTTAACGTGCCCGGCTTTATATGTGCCGATGCGATGACCACTGTAATGGACTGCAACGGAGAGCAAATTTGCTTCTTCGGTGGCTTTATTGGCGGCACAGGCGAGGGTTGTCCGGCATTTTTTGAAAGTATTAATAGTGTAACGCCGCTATGTGATGGTGCTGCCTCTGATTGTAATGCAACATTACCTACCTTAGAGTTGCCGCAAAACACAGCCTGTATGGGTGGTGGAACGCTGCCTCCTGTTTTTACCGCTACAATAACCCCAGGCACCGCGCCAAGCGGCTATTCTTTGGGTGTGTTTGTGGTCAATGAAGCCGGAGAAATTGTGGTACCTATAAGTAGTAATACAAGCATCAATTTCAGTTCTTTGGGTGCAGGAACATTTTATGCACGCGCCATTATCTATAAAAATGGTGATGCGCCTAACCTGTCGGCTTTCACAGTGGCAGAACTGAATACATCGGGTGGTTGTTATAGGTTATCCGAAAACACTTCGGTATCGCAAATAATTTTGGGCACTGAAATCCCGCATGTTGCCATTACCACTCCCCCTAACTGTTTGGGCAACGGTTTTTACAGCGTCGGGTTAACTGTTACAGGTAGCACCGGGTTGGCTTATTTTAACAGTTCTAACGGAGAAAATTTCATTTTACCCGAAGGCGTTGAAACTTTCCTTTTGCTCTCTGATGAATACATACCTATTTATGTAAGCGATGTGCTGACCGGTTGTGCCGAAGATTTTATTGAGCTTTATGGTCCGGTAAACTGCGAGGAGTGCATCAACCCTGATCAAATTGACTCTACTGTTTTCTGTATCCAAATTTATGACCCTGTATGTGGTTGTAATAACGTAACCTACGATAATTGGTGCTATGCCTATTATTATGGAGGCGTAACTTCCTGGTCTTCGGGTGCGTGCAACAGTGACAACTACTACTACTACGATTTTGCCATTTGTGCAGGTGATAGCATAGACATCGGGCTTTTTGGTATGGAAGGTAATGTTTTTTACGACTGGACACCCACTACCGACATAAGCGGATGTGCTGCTATATGCGGAAGTGGCTGTGCCAACTGTTTTAACATAACGGTTACCCCTGCTACCACTACTACCTACACGCTGCATACATTTTTTACCTTGGCCATGGAACACAGCTACTACTATTACACCATCATTGTAGAACCCTGCGGAACCGGCAACGCTACCTGTATTGACAGTACCCTAATAGACCTGTCAGCTGGCTGCCCCGATATTTATATGCCCGTGTGTGGCTGTAATTTTGAAACATACGGCAACTCCTGCGAAGCCATAAACTACTCCGGGGTTACTACATGGACTTTGGGTATCTGTGGCGAAAGCGATACGTTGATGATTTGCAAAAACGACAGCGTACAAATTGGCGTGCCATGGGTTTTTGAAACTTTGTTTGAGTGGATGCCTGTTGATGGGCTAAGTTGTTCGGATATTGGATGTAATTATACCTGGGCATCGCCCGATACTACTACTTTGTATATTTTACGCTCGTTTTCGCCGATTGGCGGATATGCCACGGTGTATCATTATTTGGTAATGGTAGAAAACTGCAATCCTAACGGTACTGCCACTGCTCAATTGCCCGATGTGAGTTTGTACCCCAACCCTGCAAGTTCGGAAGTTTGGCTGCAATATCCGGGTGTGCAGGTTTATGAGCTAAGGGTGGTTAACATTTTAGGACAAACCTTGTTAACCGAAAAGCAATTACCTAACCAAAGCTACCGACTATCGTTGGCACAACTGCCCAAAGGCATGTTGTTTGTCTATCTGCAAACGAGCAAAGGAGAGGTGGTAAAAAAACTATACAAAACAGAATAGTGCATTACCTTGCTTTAGCAGATATTGCTTACAAACAATTAGCGAAGTAAACAATTTGTGGAAACGAAATAATTGTCGCTTTTTTCCTTTTAAATTGGTAGCTTACCTTGGGAAAAGCTATACCTGCATATTTTTAAACCCCGATACCGACAACTCATTGTCGAAGCTATTGCTAAGG
>CALCIK010000078.1 GCA_937907475.1 uncultured Bacteroidota bacterium
TTTTTGTCATCAACTGAAAACCCCTACTAATAGACTTTTCGTACAGCCTCTAAGATGTTGACTGAAACAATTTTCCTATCCCCTTGGAAATCCAAAATGGCATTTAAAAATGAAATGAGGCACTCCTTGCGATTTTCGTTTCCGAATATCTTCCGAAAGGCTATGTCATTGGTAACATCTACAAATTGCATGGCTTATTTGGTTTAGCATATTGAATAACAAAGATAAGGCAAAATAGGTCAATCTGAATTTTTGTTCGGTTAGAACATGGTTAAATCCCCCAAACGAACTTTTGAAACAACACCGAAAATGATAAGACAGGCAATAGCAGAACAATCCGGTTAAAAAATGAGCAGGTGAAAAACAAAGATAGTTTGAAGCCATCCGCCAAATGTAGGTCAGGGAGTTTCCTGAACAATGTTTACCGTTCCGGCAATTCCATTGTTCCAAAGTACGGATATTTGGTGAGTTCCTTGCCCGGAAACAATGTTGCCTCCTGTTACTGTCCAAACATAACTGCTACCTGCAATTTCGGGAACGGAATAGGTTTGCGGTTCATTGGCACAAACAGATGTACTACCGCTAATGACCTGACTAAAGGAACAGCCCGCTTTTCTGATGATAAAAGCTCCGAATACAGGAAATTGCGAAACAGGGGCTTTAGTGGAACCTATAACCGGTGCAAATGTATGTCCGGTCATTGGAACGGTGATCACTCCGCTTGCGCTTAAAGTGCCGGTTGTGATGTCGTTGTAATAATCCATCACATTGACCAATTCATAAACATCGCCGGCTTGTAGCCCCGAGTTCATGATATTTATTTGAACCGATTCTGCACTATCCCAATTATAAATTGCAATGTGTGCGCGTCCATGTTCGTATTTATTGGGTATCACAAAATACTCCAACCCTGTATTTGGCAGTACCGGCAGATAAGTGTTTTGAGGATAATCGGTAGCAGTAAATCCCCAAAGGTAGTATCCATACACATCGGGTATGCCTGCAATAATTTTATTGCCCGAAACAGACGCGTTAAATACAGGCGTATTATTGAAACCCAATCTTGTTTGACAAGTCAGGTAATTACTATCTAAGACTAGGTTCTCGACTCCGTAATTTAGGCCGAAAGCATTGACCGGAGGACGGGGAGTGTTGATGCCGGCATAAGTGTAATTATGCTTAATAACGGTATTGCGGATAGGGTTATTAACACTGTTAGAAACTACAAAGAAATTATGCGTTCTGGAATTATTGCCCACTCCACCCAAGTTTTCGGAAGCAGCACCACCATTAAATACAATGTTTCTTTGTACATCAAAATTACCAATAGCATCGGTAGTAGTAGTTTGCCAAACCCTGATGCCAAACCCATAAGTGCTAAAAACAATATTGTTGTGAATGTTTTTTATGCCTATGGTATCATTTTGCAAATACATGCCATGCCCATGTCCCTCCCAATTTACACCGTTGAGTAGATTATTGCCAATATTGTAAATGATACAACCATAGCTTTCGGAATTAGCAGCCGTTTTCCACAAATCCAACCCGCTACCCATATCATGAACAATGAGGTTGATGAATTTTATGTTTTCGGCAGTGCAATAAATATTTCCCATTCTGTTTATGTTAGAATGATCGCGGTCAGAGGTGTCAGAATTAACCACTTCCATCCCCCAAAACCAGGTGTAACTGCAATTGCCAAGACTAAAAGCCAAGGTATAAATCAGTTGTCCGTCAAGCGTTGCTCTTTCGTTATTGTAATTTCTGAAAATGATAGGAACATTTTCTGAGCCATTGGTAAAACAGCTAAACGAAGTTTGACTGTTAAACGTGTTGGTATAAGTCCCGCCTCTAAGCCAAATCCAAATAGTATCTGTCGGGTTGCTGATTGCAGCAGGAGAATTAAATGCTTGCTGCAATTTCCATGGGTTGTCATAACTGCCATCGCCCGTTCCCGTTGCCATAGTGGAGACATAAAAGTCTAAGGCAAAACAGTTTGACGCAAACAATATAGAATATGCCAAGAGGAGTAGATACCTATTCATAAATGCTATTTTTTTTGAGTTAACAAAGTCAATAGTTTGATGCGTTTTCGGTTTATGACAAGCTGTTTATAGTAGAAATAGGATTTGTGTATTAGTCTTTGGATAAGAAATCCAAAACAAAATAGAGCATGACCGCATTATAAAAACGATCATCACAATATTAGTGAAGAAGTTAGCACTAAGCAAACTTAAACAGGATTTTTTAGAATTTATACTCTGTTTATTATTCGATGTTCGTGGCAGGATTATTTTCTGCAATCTGGTAGTTACAGTGAGACTAAGCAGTATTTACCAATGCATCAAACAAAATTTCTGCCGGATGCAGTGCTTGCCTTCCGGTGCCGTCTTTTATCTGATGCCGGCAACTGGTACCGGGGGCCGCGATGATGGTTTGCAGGTTTGTTTTGTTGATGGCGGGAAAAAGCACTAACCCGCCTATTTGCATGCTCACCTCGTAATGCTCGGCTTCGTAGCCAAACGAACCGGCCATGCCGCAGCAACCCGATGGGATGACTTGAACCGAGTAATTCTGAGGTAATGACAAAACCCATGCCGAGTAATCTACCGAGGACAGGGCTTTTTGGTGACAATGTCCGTGAAGGGTTATTTGTTGGGTTTGTTTGGTGAATGCATCGGGAACGATGTTTCCTTTTTGTGCTTCGTTCCAAATAAATTCTTCGATAAGCAGGGCGTTGGGTGCTATAAGTTTGGCGGCATCTCGGTTTTGCGGGCTTGCCAATTTTGGGTATTCATCCCTAAAAGATAGAATGGCAGAAGGTTCAATACCTATTAAAGGGGTTTCGGGGGTGATGAGGTCTTTAAATGCCGCTATGTTTTGATTGGCCAATTGTTGTGCCTGTGGCAAGAGTCCTTTGGAGAGGTGGGCGCGTCCGCTATGGGCATGGGGAGGCATGAGGACTTGGTAGCCGAGGGCTTGCAGGAGTTGTATGGCCTTGATGCCTGCGGGCACGTCGTTGAAGTTGGTAAATTCATCGGCAAAGAAATAGACAGTAGCCTTAGGGTTTGGTATGGTACGGGCATTTTTATTAAACCACTGCCGTAGGGTTACTGAATGTAGTAGCGGAAGTTGGCGTTTTAGGGCTACGCCCAGAAATCGCTTGAGGGCTGACCCAGATAGTTTGTTGGAAAGGAAAAAATTGCTGATGCCGGGGGTCAAAGCAGCTAAGTTATTTAACCGTCCAATATTGGCAAAAACGCGGGAACGCAAGGGAATGCGGTTGGTTTGGTAATATTGATGCAGAAACTCGGCTTTGAGTGCCGCTACATCTACATTGGAAGGACATTCCGATTTACAGCCTTTGCAGGATAGGCAAAGGTCCATCACCTCATAAATATCTTGGCTGTCAAATGGATTTTTGACGCGCTCTTCGTGGTTGGCAGTGAGCACTTCGCGCAAGATATTGGCACGTGCGCGGGTGGTGTCCTGTTCGTTTCGGGTAGCCATATAGCTGGGGCACATAGTGCCGCCCGAAAGGTGAGATTTGCGGCAATCTCCGGATCCGTTGCATTTTTCGGCGGCGCGGAGGTAGCCTTGCGTGTCGTCAAAACTGAGGATGGTGTTAAATTGCGGGGTTTCTTGACCAGGCGTGTAGCGCAGGTGGGTGTCCATAGGGAGGGCACCGGTTATTTTACCCGGGTTAAAGATATTGTTCGGGTCCCATGTCTGTTTGATGCGTTGGAAAAGCTGATAGTTTTTGGGGCCTACCATCATCGGAATAAACTCTGCTCTTAACCGTCCATCACCATGCTCCCCACTCAAGGATCCGCCGTATTTTTTGATGAGGGTTGCCGAAGCCTCAGCTATTTGGCGAAACAAGATGCGATGACTCTCCTCTTTGAGATTTAAGATGGGGCGCAGATGCAACTCACCGGCACCTGCATGAGCATAATACACCGCCTCTTGCCCAAAGTTGGCCATAATTTTGGAAAAGTCGGTGATGTATTGGGGCAGGTCTTGCAGGCGCACTGCCGTGTCTTCAATCACTGCAACGGGTTTGGCATCGCCCGGCAGGTTGGCTAAAACGCCTAATCCGGCCTCGCGGAGTTTCCAAACCCGTTGGATATTGGGGGTGAAAACAAGTGGATAGGCATAGCCAAATTGCTCTTGTTTAAAATGGTCAATCAGTTCCTGTGCTTGGCGTGTGGCTTCTTCGGGGGCGTCCGCGGCGAACTCAATGATTAAGATAGCTGCCGGATCACCTTCTATAAAGAAACGGCTTTTTTGTTGTTCTAAATTATCTCTGGTGCAATCTAACACAATTTTGTCCATCAGTTCAACAGCGCGGGGTTGGTGTTGCATGGCAATTAGCGTAGCATGAAGTGCCTCGTCAATAGAGTTGAAATGGGCGCAAAGGAGTACCTGCTCTTTGGGCGGGAGTGGCGAAAGGCTGAGTTTAATTTCGGTGGTGAAAGCAAGCGTCCCTTCAGCCCCGCAAAGGAGTTGGCAGAAATTGAAATCGGATCCCGAAGAATTAAACGGGTTGCTTTTCAAGAGTTCATCCACTGCATAACCGGTATTGCGGCGGTGAATATCGGGATGGGGAAATTGGGATAGTATTTCGCGCTGCACATCGGGACGGCCAAGGTCGGTTGCTATTTGCCGGTAGATTTGGTTTTCTAAACTGTTGCCAATGGCTTTTTGCCTGAAACGGGCACGGTCTATGGGGCCAAAGGCTACTTCGGAACCATCACTGAGTATGGTTTGCAGTTCAATCACATGGTTTCGAGTAGTGCCATAAACAATGGAATAAGAGCCGCAGGAGTTATTACCCACCATACCACCCATCATAGCACGGCTTGCGGTTGAAGTATTGGGGCCGAAGAACAGTCCGTAAGGTTGAAGGAATTGGTTGAGATCGTTTCGGATTACACCGGGTTGTACCCTCACCCATTTTTCAGCCGTATTGACCTCGAGAATTTGGTTGAAGTGTTTAGATACATCTACGACAATTCCACTCCCGACACATTGCCCGGCAAGGGAAGTACCGGCAGTTCGGGGTATAAGGGAGGTATTGTATCGGTGGGCAAAGGTGATGAGGTCTTGTATATCGGCATTGTTTTTGGGCAGGGCTACGGCTAAGGGCATTTCGCGATAGACGGAGGCATCGGTGGCGTACAAAGCACGCATGGTTTTGTCAAAATACAACTCGCCTTCCAACTGTTTTTGCAGTTGTAGCAGCGGCTTTGTGGTGTTTAGCGGGTTTCGGGCCATTATAATTTGGGTAGGTAATACCAATTATGGTTTAAATTCAAACCACGAATTATTGGTTAAAGGGGTTTTATTCCCCTCCTCGGAGGGGTTGGGGTGGGTTCTTTTGATTAGGATAATAGTATAACACAAATTGTGTGCAAAAGTAGGTCGGTTTTGGTTGTTGTATTTGTGTATGGTTGATTTTATTTGTCGGAACGTGAAAGGTTAGGAATACCAAGTCAGACCAAAGTAGCTGAATAATCCTTTCAGACTTTGGTCATACACTTAATGCCCCCTAAAGAGATTTGGGGGCTATTTTTGGTTTTGTGCAGGTATGGAATTAGCGGGCACTGAATGCTGTGGTCGGAAATAGAAATACAAAGGCATTTTTCCAGAAAACGTAAATGCCCCCTAAACAACCTTGAAACGGTGGGAGCTTGGATTGCTCGCTTTAAAAAGACTTTCGCATAGCATACAAAAATCTATTCGCGAAATGTATTGGTCGTCTTTTTAACAATACTCTACACTCATTCTAACCTCTCAAAAAGATAAAGTTAAAACCGGCAGTTTAGAAAGCAAGTTCAAGGTAAACGGTGGCATTATCTGGGTTGGTATCATCGGGAACTGTTTCTACCCTAACCACCCCGAAGTATATAAAGTAGGCATTGTCGTCAACTTCATCGGTTTCCTGCAAAGGGTCTATGTCGGAATAGAGAATGGTAACGTCATCGCCCTCTCCGGGTAAGGAATCGTATGTTTTTTCTATCTGCCAAGCTATCAATTTACAGCAGTTTTCGGCCATTTCCTGCGGCATACCCGCTTCTTCAAAATTGGTAATAATGATGTTCATGATTTAGTTATGTTGTTGTGTTGTAAAAATTTCAAAACAGGTTAGCACAATTCATGCCTATCAGTCCAAGGTTGGGTTTCAAGAGGTTAAATTTGGTATTATTTGCGTTTTGTCTTTATTTACATCGGGCAAGGTGTAAATACATTTGATTTAAAGTGTGGTAATAGGTTGATTGAGGAGGCAAAAGTAGCTGTTTTAAGAGCAAAGTCAATTTATGGTTGCTTTTTTTTTTAGTTTCTTTTTTAGTATCAAACTCAGCAACCTGACTGTAAAAACAATAGATTTTGGGAATAATATTTTGCCGGATAATGGGATGTTTCCGGTGGTTGAGTAATCAATCAGACAGGTTGAGTGCACCTTTTTTTTGATTGGGGTCACAGAACTTTGTCCGAAATCTGATTATTGAGTTTGGGTAAGCGATACCGTTCCTATGGTACCGGAATTCCATTGAACACTGATTTGGTTAGTGCTTTGTCCCGATAATATTGTACCGTTGGCGGAAGTACTCCATATATATGTAGTGCCCGCCACATTCGGCACACTATAAGAAACCACTTCTGATCCGCAGACATCATTTAAGCCACTGATGACAGGGTTTACATTGCAATTGACCGGCACGGCACTTCTGTATAATCCTGCATTGTGTCCGTTAGAAGTATAGCACACCGCATACATATACCCTGCCGCATCAAAACCCAAATCGCGTACAGGGGCTATTGCCGGCAGCCCGTCTGAAACGGAGTACCAATTGGTGTTTTCGTTCCATACCGAGTTGTCCGCCCGATAGATGGGTTGGTTATTTGCACCATTACCTGTGGTTAAATAAGCGTTGTTTTGGTCATCAAAAATCAGTTTGTAAATCGTTGTTACCAAACTTAGGTCGGAATCCAAAAACTTTGTCCAGCTTTCACCATTACTCGCAGGTATCGAAAACCAAAGTATGTTTTGCCACCAATCCGTTCCGGCAAAAACATAGCCGTTAGCATCCACTTCTACTTCCAATAAGTTGCCGTACCAAGGTATGGTATTGCCAATACCCTGCGTCCAGGTCGTTCCACCATTTAGAGAGCGCGACACTCCTTCTGTCTCGCTGCCTGTAAACATGGTTGAGCCTTGAGTTAATTCCAAATCCCAAATTGCAGAAAAGTATTGAGAGAGATTTGTCCATGTAGCTCCATGATTGATGGAATATGAAAGGCGGGAACCGCCAAACCTGCCACCTGCCCAAACCGTATCGGCATTGTGCTGTTGAAGGGTTGTATAAAGGTCGGTGCCATTCGATGACACTTGTGTCCAACTATCGCCGTTGTTGGTTGAGCGGTAGAGGTATGCCGGAGAGCTTAACCCGGTATAAGAGCTATACAAGAGATCGCCGTTGTCAAGTGGTTTAATCAAATAGGAGTTGGAGTAAATGATGCCGACATTTTTTTGTTGCCATGTTGCCCCGTTATCTGTCGAACGCCATACCCCTTGCGAGGTAGTGCCTACAAACAAAGTGCCGTCCGGCTGACCTGCAAAACAAAGAATTGCTTTGCGAGCATCTAACCCTGCGTTGATGTCAGTCCATGAACTGCCGTTGTTGTTGGACTTATAAACCCCTGAGCCGCTCACAAAAACATTGTTGGAGGAGGTAAAGCAAAAACTCCAAAACACATGGGTGGTCAATGAAGCGGAAACAAACGACCACGAGTTGCCATTGTTGGTGGAGCGGTACACTTGCCCTTCTACATTGCTGTTGTAATTACCCACAAAAAGGCGGTTTTGTGGGTCAATGCCAATTGCGGTGATAGCAACATCGGGTAAACCGTTGGTAACTTGTGTCCAAGTCCCGCCCGATGCAGGTATTCGACAAACCGTGTTGCCCGCCACTGCAAACAGCGTATCGGTACTGCTTACCGCTAATTTGTACATATTGGTATTGGGTAAACCCGTGCCAAAGAGCGACCAACTATTGGTGCCATTAAATTTATAAACCCCTGTTCCAAAATTGGCGGCATATAATGTACCGGTAGGTCCAACCGCCACGGCTCGCAAGGATGGGGCGGAAAGGTTGAAATTGATGTTGGTCCAGATAGTTCCGTTCCATTTATAGACAATACCATTCGAGGCAGCCGCATAAATATTGCCCGCATTGTCTTTGGCAAAACTGTTCACAGACGGAATACTTGCGGGTAAACCGTTGTTCACCGCCACCCAACTCGCCCCGTTGTATTTATAAATGCCGTGTTGAGTAGTAGCCGCAAATACCTCGTTGTTGCTCGAAACCTCTAAGAGTTTTATCAACGAATCGCCAAGGGCTACGCTGATGTTTTGCCAGGTAAGGCCGGCATCGGTAGATTTGAATACGCCGTAGGTAGCTGTGCCGGCATACAAATCGTTGTTAGCGGTTGCCACAACGCTTCTGACATATTCGTTTGGCCCCGGCATTTTTTGCCAACTTATTTGTGAATAGGTTGGAAACGAAAAGGCAAAAAGGAAAAATACAATTGCAGAGGTTAGGCTCAATTTCATGTCCATCAATTTATACCGATAATCAAATCGCAAGCGGAAAGGCTATTCTGACTTACAACAAATTGCCAAGGTCATTCAAACAGCTATTTTTGGTAAAATTAAGGATTTATTCCTTTTCGGTGGGTTTATGTGGATAAGGGTAATTTAATGTTTGCACCAATCACCTCAATTATGTATATACCTGCCATAAAGCAAATCAGGGCATCCAATTTTGTATGAATGCCCTGATTGCAGTTTCAAAGAAAACAAATACAATTACCGCCTTCCCCATTTAATTGCCGCTCCTGCTTTGGGCAGATAAAGCAGGTAAATACCGGCGGGTATGTCCGAGAGGTCAACGGCATTGCTGCCCTCTTGAAGTTGTAAGGGTATTGAAAAAACCGGTTTACCGCCCATATCAAATGCAAATAGCGTATCTGATAAGGGAATATGGGCGGTGATGAAAAGCGTAGTGCCAAACATGTTGAGCATGGCGGCAGCATTTTGAACTTGAGGAAGTGAAATACCGGTATTCACACCAAACTCGTCTGCACCAATATCGGGTAGGCCTGTACGGGGTTGTCCTTCAAAATCGCTGGAAACCTCGGGTAAGGTAATGCCTGCATCAATGCAAGGGCTTCCGCTTTGTATATGCCATTGGGCATCAAACAAGGGGTTGTTCCAAAGACTGTTGTTATCTCTTCCCGTTTGGGTTTTCCATTGGGTGAACGTGAGGTCTTCCCAAGTAATGTTATCGTCTAAAAAAACAGGGCTATTGCCATTTTTGTAGTACAGATTGTTTGTCCAAACCACCGTGCCGCTGAGGGCATTTTCCCGCACCCGCACCATCGGCATCGTTGAGTTTTGAGTTTGGGTAAAGATATTGTTTTGAATAGACACATTGTTGTTGGGCGGGGTGGCGGTATAGCTATCGCTCACCCACACATCGCTGGGGGCAATCATCAGGGCGGCGTAAACATCGGATTGGGCAGCGTTGATAATGGTATTGTTCCAAACTCGTGCATCTTTAGCTCCAAATAGCCCAATGCCTGCGTGTTGGGTGTTGATGATGTAATTGTTTTTGACCACTCCATTGATGTTTTCGTAGTAGTTGGGGTTGTAATCAGCATCAAACCATTCGGCATCGGTATAAAAACCGAGGTAAATGCCCCCTTCACCGGCATCTTCGATAGTGTTGTTCTCAATGAGGCAGTTTCGGCCGCCGCCTTTTACATAGATACCCGTGGTGGCGGTGTGGTGAATATAACAGTTGCGAACCGTCATGTTGTTGGCATTTACATTGTCAATACCTTCGGCGTTGTAATCATCGGCAGCACCCGGGCCTACGCCGGTATGGTTAATTTGACAATTTTCGATGGTAATATTGTTGCTGGCGGGGGTTAGTTTGATGCCGTCTCGTCCGGTATGGTGGATATGACAGTTGCGAACGGTAACGTTACTCACCCCACGCCGGTTGGCAAAAGGGATGCTGTTGTCCCAATCCCAATTGCTTTCAAATTTAAGACCGTAGTAGTAACCGCCGGTAATCTCTAAGTTTTCGAGGAGTCCGCCGGTGGTTTCGGGTTCGTTATACCAAATACAACTGCTGATGTCTTCAACATTGGTTACCGCCACCAAACTTGCATACTCTCCCGTATAGCTGCGAATGGTGAGGTTGCTTTTGTTTACCCTAATTTCATTACTGGTATAAGTGCCGTTGCGCAGTTCAATCACATCGCCGGGGTTTGCGGCTTCTATGGCGCGGGTTAACGAGGCAAAGGGTTGGTTGATACTTCCGTTGCCGGTGTTGTCGTTTCCGTTGGTAGCTACGTAGTAGGTGGTAGCATTGATTGTATTGAGTGCCAATAGGAAGATGAAGAGAAAAATAAGCTGTTTCATGTGTAAAAATTTGTTTGAAGTGTGCTGAGTTGGTTTAATTGCAGTATTATTGTGATAGACTAAATCCTCATTTTATGGACAGTACTGTATTTGAAAGAATATACACCTTCGAAGAGTATTGGGAGTTGGAGTTACACTCGGTTGAACGTCATGAGTTTGTTAACGGTAAAATTCTTATTGTGCCCGGGGTCACTCAAAAGCACAATTTCATTACGATTAATCTTGGCGTTGCTTTCATGTCGGCGTTAAAAAACAGTAGCTTTCTTGTTTTTACGGCAAGCGTAAAACTCGAAATTGAGCCTAAAAAAGATTAAACCTATCCCGATATTTGCGTAGCAGCCAAAAAGGGGAATAACCCCGATGATTTGTTGATTACCAATGCTGTTTTGGTGGTAGAGGTACTTTCAGAAGGCACTAAGTTGTATGATAAAGTGGATAAGTTTTTGCGCTACAAAAAACTGCCAACTTTACAATACTACATATTAGTAGATACAGATACCGTGTTTGTAGATGTTTATAGCAAACAACCCGATGGCGAACATTGGGAAGACAATATTTACACTCAAATTACCGATACCATTCAACTCCCCTTGTTAGATATAAAATTGGATTTACAAGATATTTACCAAGACCTTCTTTTTCATTAACTCCTACCCCACCCTCCTTTCATTTTAACCCAAACTCCTGCTTAATATCCTGCATTTTTGCAAAAGCATTATCGGGGAAAACCAGCCCGAATTTTTCGTTTAACGCCGTCATAGCGTTGTTTTTCTTTTCCGAGCCTTCGGGGTAACCTTTATCGGGCGTTAATTCGTGAAAAATTTGCTCGAGATACTCTTCAAACGGTTGATTGAAGTACATATCGTAAAACCGAAGCGGTTTATCCGATGCGTTCCAAAAAGTGTGCAGGATTAACCTTGGCCGTAAGTGCCACCCACCCGCCTGAATTTCGACTACTTCATCGCCCACCAATACACTTGCAGTACCTTCAACTACATACATCAGTTCGTCTAATTCTTTGTGATAGTGCGGCGGCGGCCCCATCAGCTTGGGTGCTACGGCACATTCAACATTTGAATAGAGGCCGTTGGTCATGGAAGAACGCACCCAAACCCGGATTTGCATACCGTTGTTATGCTCTAACGGTGGCTGTGAAGGCAACAAAACAGGTTGCAAAGAATTATTCGTAGTCTTAGCGTCAGACGTAAATGGCAAGGTTAGTCCAAATGCCGTTAAAATACTTGATTTAAGTAGAAAGTCTCGTCGTTCCATAGTTGCATGTTGATGGGTTGGTTAATTTTTAGCGCCTGACAGCAGAGCTTTTATTTGCTGCAATTCGGCTTCCAGCTTATCGGTTTTTTGTTGGAGTTGGGTAATGGCCGCGTTTTGGGTTTCAATGATTTGCTGTTGCTCTTGAACCGCTTTTACCAAACTTGGCACAAACTGGCTGTAAACAATGCTGTAATTATCAGTTGAGTTTTTAGGTGCATTGACCCCGTCAAAAGCATAGTTCAATTGTTTGGCAGTAGCCTCTACTTCTTGGGCTATAAAACCCGTTTGGAAAGTTTGCTTTGATTTTTCAATTTCTTCTTTTCCGGGCAAATATCGGCGGGCTATGCTATCGGGCATTTCTGCGGTAATATGGTGTTGTAGTTTATCAATATCTACAGTATAGGTTACGGGGCGTAATTTAGTAATGAAAGATAATCCGAGTACATTTTCGGTTACATTATTTTTAAATCTTCCGTCACTCAAATTGCTCCAGCCTGCGTAGCCCCCTATAACTATACCCAACCAGTTAGACCCAATAACTACCTTAGTAGAGGCATTGGCTACTGCTTGCTGTCCAAATGCGTTGGCATTTATTAAGTTATTCATGCTCACATTTGCCTCGCTGCCAATGGCAACGTTTTGAAGCCCTACCGTATTGAAATCTAAAGCAAAACTACCAAAAGCGGTATTGGTACTACCGCTTGTATTATTCAACAATGCGTTTAAACCAACAGCTACATTGGTAGTGCCGATGGTATTATTTGCAAGGGCATCTCTTCCTATGGCAGTATTGTTATTGCCGGTAGTATTATCAAAAAGGGCGTAAATACCTACTGCTGTATTGCTATTGCCGTTTGTGTTTTCTCTAAGTGCCGATGCGCCAAATGCCGTATTGAAATATCCAGTATTATTAATGGCAAGTGCCTGGTAGCCGCTGCCAGTATTACCATACCCGCCGGTGTTGTTAAAAAGGGCTAACACGCCATTTGCGGTATTACCAAAACCGGTGGTATTATTGTATAGGGCTTGATGTCCGGTGGCGGTATTGTCATAGCCAACGGTATTACTAAACATCGCCTTGCTGCCTATGGCGGTATTGGCGGTGGCATGATTGGGTTGGGTAATGCCGGTTCCGTTGTTAAACAACGCACTATCGCCTACGGCTACTAAATTACTTCTGACGGTGTTGCTGTAAAGCGATCTGGCACCGATGGCTATGTTTGAATTTCCGATGGTATTACTGACCATAGCCCCCCTTCCATAAGCACTGTTGTTATTTCCGGTTGTATTATCCCAAAGTGCCCCATAACCATTGGCGGTATTACCATTTCCAGTTGTGCAAGCTAAAAGTGAATTGCTTCCGGTAGCGGTATTAATTTCGCCGGTAGTGTTTGAGTAAAGCGCCCAATAACCATTTGCTGTATTACTATTTCCGGTTGTGTTTTCCCGTAAAGCAGCACTCCCCGTTGCTGAGTTGAAAACTCCTGTGGTATTGAGGGCAAGCGATTGGTATCCTGATGCAGTATTACTAAACCCTGTTGTATTGTTAAAAAGGGACAATACCCCGTTTGCCGTATTTGCAATTCCACTCGTGTTGTTATATAGCGACAAATACCCAACTGCAGTATTATCCCTGCCGATGGTATTGTAAAACATACTTTTACTTCCGATGGCGGTATTAGCAGTGCCATGAAATACTTCGACAGCGTCAGTACTGTTGTGAAACAAGGCACTGTCGCCAACGGCCACTAAGTTGCTGGGGGTGGTATTGTTGTAAAGGGCATGAACGCCTATTCCAGTATTGGAGTGCCCCGAAGTGTTGCCCTGCAAGGCACTTCTACCTACTGCGGTGTTCCCATCGGCAATGTTGCTATACAAACTGTTGGTGCCAACGGCTACATTGTTGCTTCCTTCGGTGTTGTTGATGAGGGCATTTGTGCCTATTGCTTCGTTAAACATACCCGATGTTATATTGGGCAAAGCATTTACCCCCAAAGCAGTATTGACCTCGCTCAATTGTCCCGCAGGCAGGTTGTTTACCCTCCACCTCAAGGGTTGTGCATCGGTTGTGCCTACGAAGTCGTTGGCAGGGTCTGTATTGGCGTTGCCGGTTAAGTTCCAGCCGGCACTCCCTCCTCCCACTACACTGCCTGCTACCATAGCATAGGGCACGCTTGCCAATTGTTGTACGCCCATGTTAATATAGCTTGTGCCGCCGTTGGGGTCGAGTTCTATTTGCAGGTATTTGGGTTCGCCATCGGGCCAGCTAATGTCGGCAAAAGTGCCGTTTAGTGCTGTGCCGCCGCCAATTTGCAGGTTAACTAACCCTTGTGTGTTGGTCGTGGTCGTATGTCGCTCTTGATATTGAATAGCACCGGCAATAGTGCTTTGGCGCACCGATAGGCGAATGGCTACGGCTTGGTTGGTGAGCACTTGTCCCGATGCGTTTCGGGCAACGGCTTGGTAGTTGATGCCTTGCGGTACTTGTGCAAATGTCAATACCGATACAAGAAAGACAAAAATTATAACAATGATAACAGAAACTGATTTAAGCATACGGGGCTACTTGTTGGTGTTGAGTAATAATTGTTTAATCTGCTCCAACTCGGTTTTTAAAACCGCTAATTCATTTTTTTGTGTGTCTATCATTTGCTGTTGCTCTTGCACGGCTTTTACCAACGGCACTACAAACGAAGCATAACTAATACTGTATAACTTAGCATTGCCTACAGGTGCTTGCACGCCACTAAAATTGTAGTTAACAGTTTGAGCTGCCAATTCTACTTCTTGGGCTATAAAACCCGTCATGGTTATTTGTTCTATGTCATATTTACCTTCCCATGCTATTGTATCAGTATTGCCGTAAATTATTTCATTTTCCTTGTGCAAATCAATATTATAGGTAACCGGACGTAGCCTTTTAATAAAGTCTATGCCGGGTACATTATCGGTTATATTTTTCTTGATACGCCTGTCGCTATAATTAAACCAACCCGATTGCCCGCCTATCCAGCCCATGCTTGTATTACCAATTTCAACGGTATTGCTGTTGCTGCCAAAATGTCCTGCATTATAGCCAAGTGCTATTAGGTTATTTGTATTAGTGTTAGCATTGCAACCGGAAGTAGAACCCAAAGCCACGTTAAAATGACCTGTTGTGTTTAAATCCAGAGCGTCTGGCCCTAATGCTACATTGTCGCTGCCAGAGATATTGCCGTAAAGTGCGTTTCTGCCAATAGCCGTATTCCAAGACCCGGTGGCATTATTAAGCAAAGCATTATGCCCATTGGCAGTATTATTATATCCGGTGGTATTGGTATATAGTGCCTTGTAACCCACCGCAGTATTATTAGGTGCTGATATGCTGCTATACAAGGCTTCGGCACCTACTGCCGTATTATTATTACCATCGGAATTGGCATACAATGATTTATTGCCCATTGCCGTATTATTTGTTCCCATGGTATTAAACAGTAAGGCTTCATTGCCATTGGCAGTATTATTTCCTCCGATGGTGTTGTATAACATCGAATTAGTGCCGATGGCTGTATTTAATTGTCCGGTAGTATTAAAAGTAAGACATTGATAACCTATACCCACATTACTGCTGCCCGTTGTATTGTTATATAATGCATTACCTCCCATACCGATATTAAAATTACCCCCGCTATTATAGCGCAAAGTCCCTGCACCCAATGCTGTATTGGCATAGCCAATATTGTTTGTTTCCATCGTCAAATAACCAATTGCCGTATTATACGATCCAGTTGTATTGTTTTTTAAAGCCTTATTTCCAATTGCTGTATTTTGTACAGCCTGAAACAGCAAGTTCGTACCCATGCTGTTATAATACAAAGCACTATCGCCAATTGCCAACAGTCCATCGCGGTCGGTATGATGGTAAAGTGCTGCTGTTCCAATAGCAATATTGCTGCTTCCTGCCACATTACTACCCAATGAAGCAGTACCCAAAGCTACGTTGTTAAAGCCGGTATAGTTATTGTACATGCTTTGGTAACCTATGGCAGTGTTGTTGGTGTTGTTTACCACATCATTAAGTGCCGAAACACCCAATGACATATTGGTTGTTTCATTGGCTATATAACCCGCCGGCAAATTGTTTACCCTAAATTGCAAAGGTTGTGCATCGGTTGTGCCTACGAAGTCGTTGGCAGGGTCTGTATTGGCGTTGCCGTTTAAGTTCCAGCCGACACTCCCTCCTCCCACTACACTGCCCGCCACCATAGCATAAGGCACGCTCGCCAATTGTTGTACGCCCATGTTAATATAGCTTGTGCCACCCGTAGGGTCAAGCTCTGTTTGCAAAAACTTGGGTAAGCCATCTGCCCAGGTAATGTCGGCAAAAGTGCCGTTTAGTGCCGTGCCGCCGCCTATTTGCAGGTTAACTAACCCTTGTGTGTTGGTCGTGGTCGTGTGTCGCTCTTGATATTGAATAGCACCGGCAATAGTGCTTTGGCGTACCGATAGGCGAATGGCTACGGCTTGGTTGGTGAGCACTTGTCCCGATGCGTTTCGGGCTACGGCTTGGTAGTTAATGCCTTGTGGTACTTGTGCAAAAGCATGAAAGCAGGTAAGTATGAGCACGACAAAAGTCAATAGTTGCGATTTCATAAAAGAAGATGAAGTTGCAGAAATGGGTAAATGAATAATCCTGTTAAAGGCAGCTTTTTACTTTCGTCGAAAGGTGCGCACTAGTTTTGTGCTTTCCATTTCGTTGGAGAGCGTGAGAGAGGTGTCGGAGAAATCGGAAATTTGCATGGAAATCACCTCACCGGAGTGAACATTGGTCAATAGTAATTCTGCACCACTGTGTACGTATGTGGTTTCAAAATACTCCCCACCTTCGCCTTGGCTTAATGCGCTGATGACCTTTCCATCGGAGGTATATTCTACTTCGGGTTCATACTTTATGGCGTTCGCAGTCATATCGTGGGTTACACCTTCAATAATGGCATAACAGTTAACAGGTATCCATGTGCCAACAATGGACTGTGCTGCGCATACTTGGACGAAACAGATACTGACAAGGAAGAGTGCTAATTTTTTCATGTGGGAATTGGTTATAGGTTTTGATAGTGAATGTCTTGTTTTGTATTTCTGCTACAAACATCGGCAGGTTTGGGGGCAGGTGCAAAGAAAAAAACAGCCGTTTGTAGCAGTTTCCAATCATTAGTCCTTAATATTGCATGATTAACACCGCCCGGAAATATGAAGAATTCCAAACTGATACCACTGCTGAAAACCTTTTCTACAAAGGAAATAAAGCGATTTGTGGACTATGTTCAATCACCATACTTTAATAAAAGCAAAAACCTTAGCCTGTTCTGCGAGTTGCTTGTGGCCGCATATCCCGATTTTACCGATAAAAAAGTAGAAAAAACGCTCCTGCACACCCAAGTTTTTGGCAAAGAAAAACCCTACCACGATGCCACGATGCGCAATCTTATTTCCGATGCAATGCAGTTGGCTGAGGGGTTTTTGGCACAGGAGAATTCGCAGCTTGCCCCTTTACGACAAGAATTGTCCATCGCACAAGAGTTGGTCATGCGCAATATGTTTGCCCTAGCCGAGAAAAAAGTGGCAACGATTGATGCCGAGTTGCAGCGCACCAAAGCGACCGATGGCTACTACTATGAATGGCGAACCCATTTCGACCGGCTGACCGATTACCTTTACTACAAACAGCAACACATTGACAAACGCAACGAGGCCTTGCAGCAGAAAATGGACAACCTGTTTTGTTATTTCTGGACTTATACCCTTCGGTTGTATGCGGTGATGCTCAATTTGCAGTACAACACAACGGCGCACCTGTACAATTTGAGTGAGATGGAAGCCGCATGGAAATTGTTTAACCCCGCCAATTCTGCAAACAACCCGCAACTATTGGGCGATTACTATGCCGCCGCCCTTGCCCGCCCCGATGCTACATGGGATACGTTCCTCGATTTTTTTCAATTCTTGCAACAACACCAACAAGACCTAAGCAACGACTCGCAAATCAGATTTAACACCTACTTGACCAACTATCTGCATCGGAAAAGCGACACCAACAGCTCCTCTCAAACCATGCTTTTAGACCTTTATTTGCACAATGTTTCGCTGCACGAACAACGCCGCGAACAGTTACCTGCTTGGTTGTTTAACAACATTACCGATCTAGGATATTGGGTAAAAGGCAAGGAATGGGTGCAGCAATTTATGGCCGATTACCAATCTCACTTGCTGCCCGATATGCGCGAAGGTTGGTTGATGTTTGTAGATGCCCGAATTTTTTTCAACGAGGGGCATTACAAAGATGCCATTGCGCTATTGGCAAGCCATAGCAAGTTTCACGAACAAGAGTATTTTTACAGCAAGCCGCTCATGCTGATTGCCTATTACGAGATAGATGAGTACGATGCGTTTTACAACCTGTTGGACAGCGTAAAACATACCCTCGCCCGAAGGCGCAACGAATTACCTCCCGTTCGCTATGAGGCACTTAAAAACCTGCTTACCTTCTTGCCTAAGCTCTACAAATTGCGCAGTGACTTTAACGCGCCCAACTTTTACCGCCTCCAAACCGAATTGGAAACACCCGACACGCGCTATCATTTTAAAAACTGGCTGCAACAACAACTCGCTGCATTGGCTAAACAGCATCGGGTGGAAATAGAAAAGGTGAATCAGTAGGGTGTGATTCGCGCCAAAACTCCCCCCTTAGCCATGCCTTTCTACTCACAAAAGGCAAAAACATTTGAGGACTAAATATTTCCCATAGTCCGTTTGCTTGGGCAAATCTACTTTACACCAAAAAGGTAAACTAATACCTCTGTTTACCTTCCTTCCCGCCCATCCCAATTCAAGAAACCACCGGTTTTGCCGATAGCCCATGCCCAAAACCACGCTATTTCACCTAAAACCCCCATTCCCCATCAAAAAAGGGTCAAAATTTACCTAATTTAGGTAAGTATTTGCCTACGATATGTAAGTACCTGCACTTAATAAATAAGTACTTGCATTTAGTGAGTAAGTACTTGCATTTAGTGAGTAAGTACTTACATTTAGCAGATAAGTACTTACCTTTAATAGCTAAGTACTTAGTTTTAATAGGCAAATACTTGCTTATAATAGGTAAGTACCTGCCTTTAGTAAGCAAGTATTTGCATTTATTTTACAAATGCTTACCTTTATTTTACAAATGTTTGCTTTTAATAGGTAAATGCTTACCTTTGTCATCTAAATTTTGAAGAAAATAATATCGAAAAAGCAGCGTTTTAAACAAAACAGGCATTTTTTACCACCCAATAAGCAATCTGTTCAAGGAGTTTTGCACCCAAATTCACTTTGCAGATACAGATGGGACGGTAAAATGGAGGATAAAGGGGAATGGAACTTGTAAGAAACAAAAGACGAGCGGACGAAATACCGATTCTCGATGGATAGAAATCATTGGTTATTCCATCCAGTCCAATCAAAAGTTTTTGCACAAAAGCAGATCGTTAAAAATAGAATTTGTCATATTAAATTTTAAAAACCATGCCTTACGCTAACCTAACACCGGTGTTTACCGAAGCCGAACTTGCCCTTGCCAAGCAAGACCTCACCGATTGCAGTAATCGAATGCCTTTTTTAATCAATTTGCGAAGTGATGAAAAATCAAAGTATTTGAACTTAGGCTCAAAAACGACCTCCTTTATCGTGCGCGCCTTAGACCACTATCGCAACCGTCCCGAAATTAGAGTGCCTTATTTAGATATTGTCGAGTGGGAAAATGACTATACCGTTCTCACCCGTCTCGAATCGCTGCAACGGCAATTGCGCTCGTTGGAAGAAGCGGTCAACGACACCGTCATCGCCCTTCGGCAAGAAAACATGACCGCCGCCCTGACCTGCTACAGATCGGCCAAAAGTGCCGCCCAACTAAATATTCCCGGAGCCGACCATATTGTAACCGACCTACAGTCTATGCTGCCCGGCATCCACCAAGGGAAGAAGAAGGAAGGGGAAGGGGTTAAAAAGTAGCAAGAAGGGGGATAGTAAACGATGGTTGATAAAACGGGGAAAAGGAGATACAATCCCAATCACCCAACTAATCCCACCCCGCCCAAAACCAAAACACCCCGCCAAAGCAAATACTTGGCGGGGTGTTTTGTAGATAGTCTGTTCAAATGCGGCTTATTCTGCCGGAGGTGCAGGTGTTTCGTTATCGTCTTGCGGACGAGGAGGAAGGTCAAAAAATTCGTTCAAATCTTCGTAAATGCTGGTGGTTCCGGGTACGTTTTGTTCAGCGGCCATTTTTACACTATTGTAAAACAAGCGGCAAAACTGCATCACTTCCGAGCCAACGGCCATTTGTGTGTCGGTCATAATTTCCAATAAACCCGATGCAAGGTTGATAAAGGTAATTAATTGTTTGTAAAATTCAAAATCTTTTTTGGCAGCCGCTAAATCGGCATAAGGAGGAATAAGGTCGGGGCGATTGGTAGCGTGGTCTAAAGTACGCACCGCTAATGTAAAACGCTTGTTGTGCATTTTGTAAAAGCTACCCCGTTCGTCAGGAGTAAGGTTGACTCCTTTTCCTGCCAAAATTGCGTTTAGCCCTGCAAAGTGGTCGTTAGCTGCCGTTAGTTCGGCCGGAGTAAAAATCGCATCAATGTTGGGATAAGGCATGTTAGTATTTTGTTTAAAGGTGAATAAATCAATACGCAAAAATAAAAAACAATCACATTACTTTAGTATCATCTTTAAACATTTTTTTTCTTCTAAATTATCCACATCAAAAAAAATGAATAACATCCCTAGCTTAGGCATGTTTCTAAAAGGTGTTGAATAGCTTGAGCGGGTCTTTTCCCTCACCCGCTTCCGATTCTTTCCCTAAAATACTGCCATAATCTTGGTTTGTATCAAGAGTTTCCTTTGGCAAAGTTGGCAAAGAGGGAGAAAAGAGCGTGGGAAAATTTACACAAGTTTGGTAAATAGAAGCAGTCTTAGCCCCCTCCTTGAAACCAATCGGAAGACAAAAATTGATTTATACCCAAAGTTTTGTTACCGATTTGTTTTAGGGAGTATCTGGGTCAAAAAGTCTAATATCTATCGTCTTAGGTCTAAATTCACCACTCGTAATTCATAATTCATACTAAGCGCAACGATTATTTGTTTATATTTGCAACACTTTTACCTCATTAATAGCTTTGAACGAGAAAAGTTAGAGAGGTAAGCACATCGGTAGGCTTGTTGGTAAAACACGCTTGCTTCAACATATTTTTCACATTTTAATCATTGACATTATGGGATGTAGTTCGTGCTCTTCGGGAGCACAAGCAGACGGTAAGCCCGGTGGCTGCCGTAGTAACGGAGGGTGTTCAACGGGTGGGTGCAACCGTATGAACGTGTATGACTGGCTCTCCGATTTACCTTTTTCGGCACAACAAGACAGTTTTAAAATAGTAGAAGTTAGTTTCAAGAACGGCAGTAGAAAAGGATATTACAGGAATTCCAGTAATCTCGATTGTCATACCGGCGATATGGTCGTGGTAGAAATCGGCACCGGGGGCTATGATGTGGGGCAAATAAGTCTTAGCGGGGAGTTGGTACGGCTTCAATTGCGCAAAAAAAATGTACCCGAAAACTCGGTAGAAATTAAACGCATCATCCGTATAGCGAACGAAAAAGACGTTGAAATTTTACAAGAAGCCCGAAAACAAGAATTTGGAAGCATGTTATTGGCGCGGGTCATTTCCCGTCAGTTGGAGTTGAACATGAAAATTGGCGATGTAGAGTACCAAGGCGATGGCCGAAAAGCCACCTTTTACTATACCGCCGATGAGCGTATTGACTTTAGGGAACTCATCAAGCAATTTGCCAAGGAGTTCAAGGTAAAAATTGAAATGCGTCAAATTGGTGCACGTCAAGAGGCCAGCCGCATTGGAGGTATTGGCACTTGTGGACGGGAATTGTGTTGCTCAACTTGGTTAAACGAGTTTAAATCGGTATCTACCGTGGCAGCCCGCTATCAAAACTTAGCCATCAACCAATCCAAACTATCGGGTCAGTGCGGTCGCTTGAAGTGTTGTCTGAACTATGAGTTGGACACATACTTAGATGCGCTAAAAGATTTCCCCAAAGATGCCGATGTAATTTACACACAAGCGGGCAAAAGTGTTTTGATAAAAACCGACATCTTTAAACGCCTGATGTGGTACACCGTTCCGGGACCCAATCCACCGGTGATGCTAAGTGTGGATGAGGTGAAACAAGTACAAAAACTCATCAAAAGCGGTCAAAGCCCCGAAACGCTTGAAACGATTACCAAAAAGAGAATAGATATTGCTCCTGTTGCCAAGTTTGAGGACTTAGTCGGTCAAGCTACTTTAGAAGATATTGACAAATTTAGAAAGAAGAAAAAGAAAAAGAAAAAACGAAAACCGGAGCAAGAAGGTGGCGGCAATACTGCCGGTTCCGAAGGCAGGCCCCCGGTTGTTTTGACCAAACGAAACAAGACCGATAACAACACCAATCCTGAAGATAAGGCATAACAAGACAACCCAACTCCTTTTAGAAGTATAGCCTATTAAGCTACGTTTCTTTGAAGGGGTTGGGTTGTTTGTATCATGACAATGGGAACGGAGCAAATACTCGTCATTGTCATAACTAATAAAAAACAGTAACAAGAAAATAATATGCAGCAATCTACCTCGGCCTTTTTATTGTTTACGGCCATTCTCCTCCTATTTGGATGTACGACTAAAGCTGTATTTGAAAAAAACACTGAAATAGTTGACGGCCAATGGCAATACAGCTATGTGCCGGTTTTCGAGCCGGAAATATCGGATACAACTGCCCGTTACAACCTTTTTCTAAACATTAGGCATAGTAATGATTACGCTTACAGCAATATGTGGGTCATCGTTCACACGACACTTCCTTCGGGTAAGAAAATGGAACGCCGTGTTGAACTACCTCTTGCCGATAAACAGGGCAAGTGGTATGGTAAAGACTCGGGCAGCCTCATCAATCAACAAGTAGCCATTCAATCCAATGCCATCATGCCGGAGGTTGGAAAGTACAAGTTTGAAGTAGAACAAAATATGCGTACCAATCCACTGCCTTTTGTGATGAGTGTCGGGCTTACGATTGAGAAAGCCCTACCAACAAAAGCAACCAATAGCAAGTAAGTTATTACCGTTGAGCAAAGACCGTGATGCTAAAAATACCCATAGTTCGCGAAAACTGCTCCAATTGCTCTTCGTCGAGGTACTGTCGAAGGATTTCGGTAGGCAAGGTGATGGCTTTTTGTTTTTGAATAATAATATTGGTAAAGCCCGCTTGTTTGATGATGTCCAAATAAGCCTCTTTTTGGATAGCTCCCGAAACACAACCGGCATACATTTCGGCTTCTTTCTGCAAACTAACCGGCAGTTCCCCTTCCAAAACGATATCTGAAATACTAAAATGCCCACCCGGTTTTAAAATGCGATAGGTTTCTTGAAATGCCTTAACCTTGTCGGGAACCAAGTTAAACACACAGTTGCTCACCACCACATCGGCTGTTTCATCGGCAAGGGGGATATTTTCCAAATCACCATAGACAAACTTTACATTGTCGAAGCCCAATTTTTGTGCATTGGCTTCGGCTTTTTCAATCATGGCAGGGGTAAAATCAACACCAATCACCATGCCCGTTTCTCCGGTTTCAGCCCTTGCCACAAAACAGTCGTTACCTGCGCCCGAACCCAAATCCACAACTGTATCTCCTTGCTTAATTTGAGCAAACTCGGTCGGCAGTCCGCAACCTAATCCTAAATCAGCCTCTTGGTTATACCCTTTTAGTTGACTGTAATCGTCGGCCATCACCACATAGTCAATGGTATCAATACCACTATCGCCACAGCACGACCCGCAACAAGACGTTTTGTTCTGCTCGGCACTCTGTTTGGCTATTTGACCGTATTTCTCTTGTACTAAGTCCTTTAAATTTTGCATAAAAAAAATTATTTTTTGGTTAAATCAAAAATATGAAAAGTCTAACAACAACCCGATGTAGGGGCTAATGCTTCAATTTGTTGTAAACGTTGGGTTAATTGCGCGATAGCTTGTTGAAGATTGACCCAATTGATGCAATAACAAGATTTTACCCCATCAATTTTCCCATCTATAAAGCCCGCCTCTTTTAACTCTTTTAGATGCTGCGACACCGTTGACTGCGAGAGAGGCAATACCTCTACAATTTCACCGCAAATACAACTTTGTTTTTCGGCAAGGGTTTGCAAAATGGCAATTCTGGCCGGGTGCGATAATATTCTCGCCACTTCTGCAATCTCTACTTCAAGTTCCGGGAAAGCGTTTTTTTTATCTAATGCCATAGCCTTTATTTTATATCGCAAATATACGATGGTTTTTGTTGAAAAAACAAGTTTTGAAGCAATTTTTAGCGATCATTAACACTTCATCGAATCTTTAACACTTTTCCTCCACACTAAATGTCATTTATGACCATTAAACATGAACAGTCATGGTATTTTCAACATAGATATATCGCTGATGTTGTTAAAGGCGAAGACAATGTTTTTGTCCAAGAATTGTTTAATCACTATCTTAGCACTTAAAATCGGCAGTTTCATGGAAAACCTTCTTGACCCCATCATCATTTACGCCATTCCTTTTTTTACGGTGATGATGGTTCTAGAGTTGTATATAGGCTATAAAGAGCACTTAGACCTTTACGAAACCAAGGACAGCCTTGCCTGTCTTAGTATGGGCATCGGTTCTGTGGTCATAGGTGCCGGCATGAAAGCGATAGCACTAACGATCTATTCGTTGATTTACCAATACCGCATATTCGATATTGGCTGGCAATGGTGGGCATGGGTGATATTATTATTTGCCGATGATTTTACCTTCTACTGGCATCACCGCCTTAGTCACCAAGTACGCTTACTTTGGGCGGCACATATCAATCACCACTCCTCACAACGGTATAATTTTGCAGTTGCCTTGCGACAGAGTTGGTCTGAATTGTTGTATAAATACTTTTGGTGGATATGGCTTCCTTTTGTCGGGTTTCACCCTTTGATGATTTTGATGATGCAGTCAGTCAGTCTCATTTACCAATTTCTATTGCACACCCAAACCGTCAAAAAGTTAGGCTTCTTAGAATGGTTTTTGAATACGCCCTCCCACCACCGCGTACATCATTCGGTCAATATTCCTTATTTAGACCGAAACCATGCAGGCATCCTGATTATTTGGGATAAAATGTTCGGCACCTTTCAGCCCGAAGACGAAATTAAGGAACCACCTGTTTTTGGTATTACCACCAATATCCACACCTACAACCCGCTAAAAATAGCAACACACGAATTTGCGGCACTTTGGCAGGACATGAAAAATGCCCCTACTTGGAAAGACAGTTTGCGATATGCTTTTTACCCACCCGGCTGGAGTCCTAATGGCCCCAACAGGACTTCCCGTTATTTACAACAGCAACTACAAAACAAGCTGCCTTCGGCATAGCAAATTTTCAAGTGCGGGTTGGCACAAACACAAAAACGGCAACGCATTCATTTGCGTTGCCGTTTTTGTTTAGTATAGAGTTGTGAAAAAGATCTGTTAATATCGCTCGCTCACCAATGTGCCTATTTTTTCGCCATGTATAATCTTGCGCAAGTTGCCTACTTTGTTCATGTCAAAGACAATAACTGGCAATTCGTTTTCCCTGCAAAGGGCGAAAGCGGTCATATCCATCACATTCAGCTCCTTGGCCAGTACTTCGTTAAAAGACACCGTTTCGTATTTAACAGCAGTATGGTCTTTTTCGGGATCAGCGGTATAAATACCATCTACCCTTGTCGCTTTAAGGAGTACATCGGCTTCTATTTCTACGGCTCTTAAAGAGGCGGCGGTGTCAGTGGTAAAGAAAGGATGTCCGGTACCGGCCGAAAAAATAACCACCCGCTTTTTTTCGAGATGCCTGATCGCTCTTCGCCGGATATAAGGCTCACAGATTTTAGGCATTTCAATAGCGGAGGTCAACCGCGTGTATAATCCGATTTTTTCGAGCGAGCTTTGGAGTGCAATCCCATTCATGACCGTAGCCAACATGCCCATATAATCACCGGAAGCACGATCTATGCCCATGTGTTCCGCATCCATTCCTCTAAAGATGTTACCGCCTCCGATGACAATGGCCAATTCAATGCCGTCAATTTTTACAATTTCTTTGATTTGGTACGCATATTCCATCATTCGTTCGGGGTCAATGCCGTAATCTTGGTTACCCATCAACGCTTCACCACTCAACTTGAGCAACACGCGTTTAAACTTGGGTTGTTTCTTTTCACCATTTACAGCACCAATACCCTCTCCGTCAAATCCATAATTGCCATTCGGCGAGGCGAGGTTAAAAGCAATTCCATGTGAATGGGGCAGTGGAATTGGCGGACAACCATTGGGCAGCGAACTATTTTTATTGTTTTTCCTATTCATTACCGCAATTTTGTGAAAGTTACAAACAAAAAAAAAGAGAATAGTTACCTACTCTCTTTTTTTTAAGAAAATTATTTGCCGATAGCAACGCGTTTGAAATCTGTTACTGCTAAATCTTTGTCTATTGATTTGACATATTCTCTAACAGATTTATCGTTGTCTTTAACAAATTGTTGGTTGAGCAACGTATTGTCTTTGAAGTATTTTTTCAACTTGCCTTGTGAAATTTTGTCCACCATGTTTTCAGGCTTACCTTCGGCTAGGGCTTGCTCTCTACCTATTTCCAATTCTTTATCAATCACATTTTGGGGAACGCTGTCTTCGTCTAAAGCAACAGGTTTCATAGCTGCGGTTTGCATAGCTACGTCTTTGCCTACTTCTTCGATAACTTGAGTTTTAGCTTTGTTAACAGCTACCAAAACACCAATGCGGTTGCCTGCATGGATATAGGCAATTACTCCGGGAGCTTCGAGTGTGTTATACTGCGAAATTTCAATTTTCTCCCCGATTTTACCTACTTGCTCAGTTAACCTATCGGCAATAGTAACACCATCAACGCTTAAGTTAAGTAAAGCATCCAGATCGGCGGGCATATTTGCTAAGGCTGCATCGGCTACGCTGTGAGCAAAAGCGACGAAGTCTTCATTTTTGGCAACAAAGTCGGTTTCGCAACCTACTACCAATGCCACACCTTTAGTGCCTTCTGCATTGGTTTTGGCTATAGCAGCACCTTCTGTTGCGGTTCTGTCGGCGCGATTAGCGGCAACTTTTTGTCCTTTTTTACGAAGGTATTCGATGGCGGCTTCAAAATCACCATTGGCTTCAACCAAGGCTTTTTTACAATCCATCATACCTGCACCGGTAATCTGCCTAAGATCATTAACTTCTTTGGCGGTTATTTTTACAGAAGAATCCATTTTTTAATTTCGATTTTTGTTTATTGTATTTACAAAGAAAAAGTGGTATTAGCAAGTTTCCCCTACGTTTTACCCATGATGCTCGTACTAAACCGTTGGAGGGTACTATTGAAAGAGTTGATTATCCTTCAGTACTGCCGCCGCCGCCTGTACCGGGTTTGCGTTTTCTGTTGCGCAAGTTTCTGCGGCGTTGTTCTTGGTCTTTATCTCCGCTGCTCTCGCCGGTGTTGCTGCGTTGTTCTTCTGAAGCGGAATCAGAATAATCTGATTCTTGTTTTTCTTTTTGACGCTCAGACAATCCCTCTTTAATGGTGTTGATCAAATAGTTGGTAATAATTCCAACAGATTTAGAGGCATCATCATTAGCAGGAATAGCAAAATCAACCGAGGTGGGGTCAGAGTTGGTGTCCACAATGGCAAATGTTGCAATGCCAAGTCGTTTAGCTTCGGCAAGTGCGATATGTTCATGTGAGATGTCAACTATGAATAAAGCCGACGGGGCACGCGACATATCTTCTACTCCACCGAGAATACGGTCAAGTTTATCGCGTTCGCGTCCAAGCATCAGGCGTTCTTTTTTGGTCAGTGCCGTAGCTTTTTCGTTAAGCATTTTTTCAATCGTTTGTTTTTTCTTAATAGACTTGCGAATAGTAGAAAAATTGGTCAACATACCACCCAACCAACGTTCGGTTACGTGGGGCATTCCTACTTCTTCGGCAGCTTTGGCTACTAAATCTTTAGCTTGCTTTTTGGTAGCAACAAACAATATCTTTTTACCACTTCGAGCAATTTTGCGCATGGCATTAGCCGCACGGATTAACCCTTCGTTGGTTTTGTTTAAGTCAATAATATGGATGCCTTTGCGCTCCATAAAAATATAAGGGAGCATTTTGGGGTTCCATTTTTTGCGTAAATGCCCAAAATGAACACCCGCATCTAACATTTCCTGTTGGGAAAGACCACTCATTATGTTGATTTTAAAATTTTCGGTGATAAACTGATTTTTGTAAAAATGCAATGTAAAACAGGATACTACAATGCGATTAACGCTTGCTAAACTGAGTACGACGACGTGCTTTTCGCAATCCGGGTTTTTTACGCTCTACTTCGCGGGCATCGCGGGTAAGCATGTGTTGGTCTTTGAGCGGTTTTCTGAACTCCTCATTGTCTTCCACTAATGCACGGGCTATTCCAAGGCGTAATGCTTCCGCTTGTCCTTTGACCCCACCACCTTTCAGGTTTACTTTGATATCGTATTTACCTTCTGTTCCGGTAATTCTGAAGGGTTGCAAAATACTGTCGTACAAATGCGCTACTGTGAAATATTGGGTAATGTCTTTTCCGTTAACCGTAATTTTTCCGGTTCCCTCTTGTACAAAAACACGCGCTACGGCGGTTTTCCTTCTACCTAATTCTTTTATTTGTTGCATGTTTGTTATAGTTCAAGTTTTTTGGGTTGCTGTGCCTGATGGGGATGTTCAGCACCCGCATAAACAAATAATTTTTTGTAAACTGCACGACCTAAACGGGTTTTGGGCAACATGCCTTTTACCGCTTTTTCGATGATGCGCTCCGGGAATTTTTCCATTAACTCAGCAGGAGTGGTAAAACGCTGACCGCCCGGATAACCGGTGTGGCGAACATAAACCTTGTCTTCCATCTTTTTGCCGGTAAATCGAATTTTATCGGCATTGATGATGATGACATAATCACCGCAATCCATGTTTGGACTATACCAAACTTTGTTCTTACCGCGTAGAATGTGCGAAATATGCGTGGCAATACGGCCGACAATCAAATTTTGCGCATCAATTACGTACCAATCGCGGGTGATGTCTTTTTCCCGTACCGATTGGGTTTTATAACTTAATGTATCCACAATTCAATATTTTCTTTATTGTTTTTAAATTTCAGCCCGCAAATATACGGCGATTGCGTTAATTTTGATACCATCGGTCAAAAAAATGTTGCACAAAACAACGTAACTCATTGATTGTCAGGCAAAAAAAAGTTTAGTCCGTTACACAAATCCACTACACTTTTCGCCAATAGTGGCGATTTTTGGTTGCTGTTCGTAAAACAGAACGCAGATGACACAAATTTTCAAACCCGGACTTTTCATCCGCGATGCTTGCATCCGTGTCATCCGCGTTCAAAAAAGAATAGAACGCGGATGACACGGATTTTCAAACGCGGATGACGCAGATTTTCAAAACTGGATTTTTAGTTTGTTCGCCGTATAACATAACCAATTACCTCAACTTTCATCCGCGTTGCTAGCATCGGCGTCATCCGCGTTCAAAAACAGTTTAGTACGCGTATTCAAGAATCCACTCTTTACGCTAATTGGAGGGGAGTAGTTATTGCTCCTGCAAATCAACTTTAGAAAGGATACCCGATAGCCAAATTGAGATTCATATTATTGAGCAGCCATTTTTTCTCAAAAGTATTTTCAATCACCCACCGTTCACCCTTGGCTAATGACGGGTTTCGCAGGGGGATGCCCAAATCAAATCGCATCACAAAGAAGCTGAAATCTAAACGTACCCCAAAGCCGGTGCCAATCGCTATTTCGTTCCAAAGAGAATTGGCCTTGAATTGCCCCCCCGGACGGGTATAAATTGGATTCCCTGTATCGGGGTCGGTGCCTGATGTTTCTTCCCGAAGTGTCCAAATATTGCCTAAATCGGCAAAAACAGCACCTTTTAACAAAGAAATTATCGGGAATCGCCATTCTACATTAGCTTCCAGTTTGATGTCGCCGGTTCGGTCAAATTCGTCAATAATGATGCTGTCGGGTACGGCAAAGGAGCCGAATGTACCCGGCCCGATGCTACGTATTCTAAAAGCCCGAACGCTATTGGGTCCGCCAACGAAATATTGTTTGATATAAGGCAATACAGACGAGTTGCCATAAGGCACCCCGATAGCGGCATTCAGTCTTGAAACCAAAGTTTGACCTCGAGGCAAGAGCGTGTAGTGCCTGAAATCGCCTTCTATACGGGCATACTGAGCATAAGAACTGCCTAATATGTCCAGCTTTTTGTCGCGGTCTGTCAGTCCGGTAACTTTCAATAATTGGTCAACTCCAAAAAAGGTATTTCCTGCTATATCTATAGCGGTACGCATGAAAATAAAATTTTGCTGTTGTGTCAGATTTTGGGTATTGAAAATATAGGCATAATTAGCACCGGCAATAATTTGTTCTTCAAAACTGCGCCGCAAGTAGGGGTTTTGAATGAGTTGTTGTTCAAAAGACGTTGACCGGTCTTGCAGACTAAGCAAGCTCACCGAAATGGGGTTTAACAAATGTCGTTTTCGGTTATTCTCGTTCCAGTCGTACCCAAAATTAACATTAAACGAATAGAGGGTATAAAAATTAAACCTCCGCAAATAGTTGGCACTGACCCTAAAATTTGTCTTGGGCAAAAAGTATCTCGATTGGTTCTTGAGTTTAAACGGCACTATAAACTTTGGCAACACTAATTGCAGTTCTCCGCTAAAGTTCATGGTGTTGATAAGTGCGCTGTTAGCCAAGTTTTCTTTGTTTCGCTGTGGGTTAAGTTCTAAGCCCCCAAATAGATTAAAACTAAAGGCTTCGGCACCTCCCAACAGGTTTTTGTTCCGGTAACTGACCGAAGCGGCAGTACCTAAAAGAGAACTTGTTGCAGCACCCAATGCGCTTTGTTGGGCGCGATTGTTTACCTCTACCTCACCCGAAACACTCATGCGTTTGGCAGGGGTCAGCAAAATCCGGCAGTCCAATGTCGGATTGTTACCAACGGAATCGGTTTTTTCGAACTTGACATTGACAAATTTATATACGCCCAATCCAAGCAGATGGTTGAGACTGTACTCCCAATCTTTTTGCGAGTACAAACGCCCTTTCTTAATCAAAAGCAAGGAGCTAATCGTCTTAGCATTGAATTTTACCCCCGATGAAATAAAGTGATAGTCATTGACCACAATCGTATCGGTATAACGGTTTGGAGATTTACCGACTTCGTAATCAGGGAAAATATAAATATTATTGATGGTATAGGCTTTGTGAGGGCCTTCTTTTTCGGTAGGGGGTTTTAACTTTAAGTAGATATCTAAACTACGGTTGCCAAGGCTGCTGTCTAACTCAAAAGTGAGGTTTTTGGAAATGAAATCGAAATATCCTTTACAACGCAGTTCGTAGGTAATGCGGTTTACCTCCTCTTGCAGCTTGTCGATATTAAACTCTTGCTCGGGTTGAACGCCCGATTTATCTTGCATATTATGTACTAAAGTTTGCAGCACATCGGCAGTATCGGGCGGAAAGTACACATTCCTGATCATGTAAGGGCTGATAGCACTGATGTTGAAAGTAACCTTGGTGCGCCGGTTTTTTTCTTTAGTGCTGTATTTTACCACATTATTAAAATAGCCGTGGTTGAACATATATTGCTGCATATTTCGGCGTGTGCGGTCGAGCATGGCCGTATCTACCAATACCGGAGCCTCTCCAATTTTTTCGTGGAGCCAAGTAACAAAACTGCCTTTATTTTTTAGGGTACGGTTATATACCGAAAGTTTAAAGCGCGCCACACCCAGCATTTTTTTATTGGGCTTGGGCCGGGCAAGAGCTAACATATCTTTGTTTAGCGTATATTTATCGGTAATTTTGGTGTCGGGGTCTATTTTGATGACGGTTGCTGTATGTAAACTTTTACCTTGCGGCAAATACTTGATATTGCTGCATGCGTTGAATAAACACAAAGCAGCCAAAAGGGTGATTAGAAATGAAAAACGCACTCTACTTTGGAACATTTACCGCCGTTCTTAATGTGAAAAGGAATATATTACCATAAAACAACCCAAATTAAATACATTTGCATCGGTTTATGTAATAGGCACTATATTTATCCGATGCAAAGTTACAAGTTTAGCCGTAGCATCAGTCACTAAAGCATGTAAGCAGGTCATTATGCTGTCAAAACAACAAATGCAATTCATAAAGTCGTTATCCATCAAAAAGTACCGGCAAGAGTATGGACGCTTTATTGCCGAAGGCGATAAAATAGTATCTGAAATGTTGTCATCGGGTTATCCGATTGATGCCATTTATGCCCTGCCCGATTGGCTGAAACGACATGCTGAGGAGCTAAAACAAAACTATTCAAAGATTATTGTTCGTTCAATAAAGGAGGATGAATTAAAAAAAATTTCGTGTTTAGAAACGCCCAACAAAGTGCTTGCCGTTAGCCCGGTTTCAGAGGCTATACCTAATAAGACTATCATTTCAAGGCAGATTTGTTTAGTTTTAGACGAACTGAAAGACCCGGGCAATTTTGGTACGATAATCCGTACAGCCGATTGGTTTGGCATATCTTCTATATTCTGCTCCCCCTCTTGTGTAGATATTTTCAACCCCAAAACCATTCAAGCCACGATGGGGTCTTTTTTGCGGGTAAAGGTTTTTCACCAACCCCTCCCACAACTTTTCACCCAATTTCCTGAAATACCCGTTTACGGCGCACTTTTAAACGGGCAAAACCTGTTTACCACCTCGCTAACCGCTCCGGCTTTTGTGGTCATCGGCAACGAAGCGCGAGGCATTTCGCCGGAAGTATTACCTTATATACAACACCCTATCACTATCCCCCGATTGGGCAATGCCGAGTCGCTCAACGCTGCGGTGGCTGCCGGTATCATTTGCGCTTGGTGTAGTCAGCGTTGAAACAATGCCTTTGTCAATTGGCAATGCGCAACCGGCAAGGGGCAAATTGCTCCCCTCCAACAACGCCTTGCGCCTCTGTAAAGAAGTAAAGCCCCCCTGCAAAGAAGAAAAACACCCCTGCAATGGAGTAAATCCCCCCATGTTTTTAAAAATTTCCAACCGGTAAAAGTTTTAATTCCCCCGATTTTGCTCAAAAACACCTCTGCAATGAAACAAAGTCACTCTGCTTTGGGGCTACACACCCCTGCTTGGTTTTTTGTTCCCCTGATTTTATTTCAAAACGCCTCTGCAATGGAGCAAAGTCACCCTGTTTTATCAAATTGTCAACCAACATGGGGGCTTTGTCAACCGTAAAATTTGTTGTTTTTACCTTGCCGGTAATGACAATATTCATTGCCCCATGTTATATATATAGGTTTGGTTGCCGGTTCTGCTTGCCGGGGGGCTTCGTTTGATTGAACGGCAGGCATTATTGGATATGGTGGCTTTTCATCCCTGCCTTGCTAACTCCACATTCATAGTAATTGACTTCAGAAAAGCCGGCCGCTAAACTGATGTATCGCCCGGCCATAAATAACAAACCCCTAGCGAATACAATTATCCGTAGGGGTTTATCATGAATTAGCCAAAAGCTCTTATTGTCTTATCGCTCAATAACGATTTCTTCAATTTTACCATTCAGCACCAGCACAGTCGTCCTAAAACTGCCGCTCGAAGTGCTTAAAATGCCTATTAAACATTTCGCCCCGTTTGGAGCTACTGTTTCGTGTTTTTGGGTAAACCCGTTGGGGCGGTTTTGGGCAAAAAAAGCATTGAGCTTGGTTACGGCTTCTGCTTTGGTTAAGTGGTCTTCGTCGTCAAATAATATCAAGTCGAACTTAGCAGCGAAAAACTGCGACAATTCTGTCGTATTACCTGTTTTTAAAGCACTTTTAATGATTTCCATCGTGCTGCTTTGTGCTTGAATCGGCAAGGCAACAAATAACTGCAAAAGGAAAAAGAAACTGAAGATAGATAGGGTTTTCATAGTGGATGGTTAGTTTAGTGTTAACATTTTAAAACGTTGATTAATTGATGTGTAGTATCTTTGACAAGGTAATACTCGAATAGTTACCTTTTTAGAATAAATAAATGACAGCAATTTTAAGACCAATTACACCAAGTCGAAAAATTAAATCCCTTGCCAGCAAGGTTTCAAACAAAAACCCGAAATAGTTGGGGGTGCTATTGGGTTTAATTGGTAATTTTGCCACATTGTTAATTTAACTTTACCGCATGTTTCATAACAGCAAAGTCATTCTGCTCATTTTAGACGGTTGGGGACACGGTTTGATACCCGAAGTCAGTGCCATTGCTCAAGCTGACACCCCTTTTATTGACAGCCTCTATCAAACCTGCCCCAATGCCGAACTGACTACCCATGGTCCCGCAGTAGGCTTACCTACGGGACAAATGGGTAATTCGGAAGTCGGGCACCTCAATATAGGAGCCGGACGCATTGTGTATCAAGAACTGCAACGCATACAAGTAGCCATTGAAGATGGTTCGCTTGCAGCAAATGCCGTTGTACAAGATGCAATTACCTATGCCAAACAGGAAGGCAAACCCATTCACCTTATCGGACTTTTATCCGATGGCGGGGTTCATTCTCATATTAATCACCTGAAAGCCCTCTGCGACATATTCCATCAAGCACAGCTCTCACAAGTTTATATCCATGCTTTTACAGACGGGCGCGATGTTTCCCCGACATCGGGCATTGGGTTCATAGCCGATATGCAGGAACATCTCCAAGACTCGACCGGTCAAATCGCCTCAGTGGTCGGGCGTTATTACGCCATGGATAGAGATAAAAGATGGGAGCGCATTAAATTGGCTTACGACCTGCTTACCATTGGCGAGGGATTCCCGACCCAAAACATCACCGATACCATTCAACGCTCTTACGACCAAGGCATTACAGACGAGTTTTTGAAACCCATTGTCGCCGTTGACGAAAACGGGCAACCACTTGCCTGCATCAAGGAAGGCGATGTGGTGATTAGCTTTAACTTCCGAACAGACCGATGCCGTGAAATTACCACCGTATTGACGCAAAAAGATTTTCCCGATTTCGACATGCGCGCCATGAAGTTGCACTATATCACCATGTCCCGCTACGACGATACCTTCACCAACGTTAAAGTTATTTTTGAAAAAGACAACCTCCTAAACACCTTGGGCGAAGTATTGGCAAGGAATGGTAAACGCCAAATCCGAATTGCCGAAACCGAAAAATACCCACACGTAACCTTCTTCTTCTCCGGAGGGCGGGAAACCCCTTTCGAGGGCGAGGAGCGTATCATGTTGTCCTCTCCCAAAGTCGCCACCTACGACCTGCAACCAGAAATGAGTGCCTACGCTGTAACAGATGCCATTCTCGAAAGAATCAACCAAGAAAGTGCCGACTTTATCTGCCTCAACTTTGCCAATGCCGACATGGTAGGGCATACCGGTGTATTCGAGGCAGCGGTGAAGGCCGTAGAAACTGTTGACGGCTGCGCCAAACGCATTGTCGAGGCTGCCTTGCCACATGGCTATGCTGTCATCATCATTGCCGACCACGGCAACGCCGACATTATGCGCAACCCAGACGGCTCGCCCCACACCTCACACACCACTAACTTTGTTCCCGTCTTTTTAGTGGGCAATGATGTTACAGGTGCTTTGAAAAATGGTAAACTGGCAGATATAGCCCCCACCATTCTAACCATCATGCAACTGCCCATCCCCCCCGAAATGACCGGCGAGGTGCTGCTTTTTTAGTTATGAGTTATGAGTTATGAACGGTTAGTGAGCTTGTCGAACTAAGTGGTTAGTAGTTCCTGCTCCACGTCTATTGTCTAAAGTCTTATGTCTTTCATCTAAAATCGTAAATAAACCCCCTTGCAACCAAACACCCCCTTCATAAGCCCCATATACTTCCACAAAACAGCCTCTTCGTTTTGGGTCATCGCTATTACCCTATTCATTTTAATAGGTAGTGGCGGCTGTTCTACTTCGTCCAACGAGACCAACGTAATCAGCGGCAGCACCCCATACTTCAACTTGGGTGCTTATTTCACCTCCGAAATCGCCCGATTGACAGAACATAAAACCACGCTCGACAAAAAGGCAGCACTGAACGGTAAAATCGAAAACCAAACCCTAAAAGAAGTAGATTGGGAAAAGGAGTTGGCCATCTTCACCTTGTCCGATATTAACAAACCCGCTTGGAGAGATAAATACACCGCCGACACCTCCATGCAAGGTCAACAAATGACGATTACCTATACCGCTACAGATACAGATTTGCGCACCCAATCCATCAATCTGGTTTTTGAACCAAACGCTACCACCCCTAAATCGGTTACCATATTCAATCATGCCGACAATTTGGTTTACCAACTTACCGAAAACCTGAACTATCAAAGTGCTACCGGCTATCAAATCCAAACCACCCAAAAGGTAGTTTTAATGAACCCGCAATCATTTGCCATCGAAGGAAGGTTTGAGTAGTGGTTAATGGTTAATTGTCTGACGATGCCTGAAATAAGTCTATTTATTGCTTCTTGCTTTTTGCGTCTTGTCTTTTGTCTTACGTCTTTTGTCTTACGTCTTAAATCGTAAATCTAAAATCTAAAATCGTAAATCGTGTCTCATTCCGAGCGCATAAAAACTGAAATACTGCCTTCCATCCCCAACAATCCCGGTATCTACAAATACTATGACGAGGAAGGTACTATTTTATATGTGGGTAAAGCCAAAGACCTGCGCAAACGGGTGAGTTCCTATTTTGCAAAGACGCACGACAATGGTAAGACCCGGATTTTGGTCAGCAAAATCGCTAATATAGAATTTACCGTAGTCGAAACCGAACAAGATGCTTTGTTGCTGGAAAACGTTATCATCAAAGAGCTACAGCCCCGATACAATATCCTGCTCAAAGACGATAAAACCTATCCCTATATCTGTATTAAAAAAGAGCCCTTCCCCCGTGTTTTCCTAACTCGGCAATTGGAGAACGACGGAGCAGAATACTTTGGGCCTTATGCCTCGGTGGTACAAACCCGTAACATTGTAGAATTGGTACACCAACTGTTTCAACTGCGCACCTGTGCGTTGTCGCTCACTGCAAAAAACATTGCCGAAGCCAAGTTTAAAGTGTGTTTAGAGTTTCATTTAGGGAACTGCAAAGGCCCCTGCGAAGCCAAACAGGCAGAAGAAGAATACGCCGAAAACATCAGGCAAATCCGCAAAATTCTGAAAGGCAATATCGCTTCGGTGATTAAGTTTCTGAAAGACAAGATGCAGGAGTATGCCGAGGCGTTCGATTTTGAAAAAGCACACATCATTAAACAAAAACTCGACAGCCTGCAACACTACCAAAGCAAGTCTATGGTGGTGAACCCCAACATCAACGATGTGGATGTGTTTAACATTGAAGAAAACGAGAAACGCGCCTATATCAGTTTTTTCAAAGTGGTCAACGGGTCTATCATTCAAACGAAGGTGGTAGAGTTGGTAAAAAAATTGGAAGAAACCCCTGAAGAGTTGCTCACCTTTGGCATTGCCGAGTTGCGTCAACAGTTCAACAGCAATTCGACCGAACTCATTCTGCCCTTCGACCCCGATTATCCCGATAAAAGCCTGAAAATTACCGTTCCCCAAATAGGCGACAAGCGCAAACTGTTAGACCTTGCCAAAAAAAACGCCTTTTACTACCGCAAACAGTTTGAAATTAAAGACCGGGAGCGAAAACGCCCCGAAGAGCAGCGGTTTGAAGTGCTCAACCAACTCAAAAAAGACCTCCGCCTCACCGAACTGCCCCAACACATTGAGTGTTTCGACAACTCAAATATTCAGGGCAGCTATCCCGTTGCCTCTATGGTGGTGTTTAAAGACGGTAAGCCCGCCAACAAAGAATACCGGCACTATAAAATTAAAACCGTTGAAGGTCCCAACGATTTTGCCTCGATGACCGAAATAGTGCGCCGCCGCTACAAACGGCTGCTCGAAGAAAACAAAACCCTCCCTCAACTCATTGTGATTGACGGGGGTAAAGGGCAACTCAGCGCCGCAGTAGAAAGCCTGAAAGAAGTGGGCATTTACGACAAGGTGGCGGTGATTGGCATCGCCAAAAAATTGGAAGAAATCTACGTACCCAACGACCCCTACCCGCTACATATTGACAAACGCTCGCCCAGTCTGAAACTCATACAGCATATCCGCAACGAGGCACACCGCTTTGCCATCACCTTCCACCGGCAGTTGCGCGCCAAAGGCACCTTCCAATCGGGTTTAGAGAACATCCCCGGCATCGGCACTAAAACCACCGAAAAACTCCTCACCCATTTCAAGTCCATCGAGAACATCAAAAAAGCTCCTGATGAGGAGTTATTGAAAATCTTGAACACCAAGCAGTTGCAGGCATTGAAGGTTTATTTTGATGTTGGGGAGGGGTGAGGGGATAAACAGGAAAAGCAGACCTCCAAACGGTATTAACACTACGCGTAAGCATTTGTTGAAGTTACGAAAGCCAAGGGACAAAAAAATTTCTTTGGGGGCAAGCCCCCAAACCCCCAAAGGGTAAAAAGAGTAAAAGCGCTAAAGCCTAACCAATAACCCGACACACCCGAAACCCGATACCGTAGCTCCTATAGTCGGGAAGGATGTAGGAGCGAGAGGCAACACGGCATAAACGTGGATCGTAGCCCCAAGACCCGCCACGAACCACGCGAGAATCACCTGTTTCAGGACCGAGTGGGTTAGATACAGGACTGTTTCTATAATAATTCTCATCCCACCAATCCCAGCACCACTCCCAAACATTCCCGCTCATGTTGTATAGTCCCAAAGCATTGGGCTGAAAACTGTTTACAGGCAAGGTCTTTCCTCGATATTCCCCCACTTCAGAATAGGCTTTCTTGTAGCTTGCTCTTGCATTAAAATTAGCTTCGGTTGGTCGCAAAATGTTCTGCCCGTTGCCAAACCGCACTTTCTTACCCCCTTCGCGAGCCGCATATTCCCACTCCGCTTCAGTAGGCAGGCGGTAGCCGTTAGCGCTCCAAGCGGGAATAACCAAATTGTCATTAATGTTATAGACAGGTTGTACTCCATTTTTCCAACTCAACCAGTTACAATACTCTATTGCTTCGTACCAACTCACACCGTCCTCTGGTCTCATCTCCCATCTTTCGGTTAGTCTCTCTCTTCCATTTACATCACAAAAAGCATCATACTCCTCAAGAGTTACGCAGTAAGCGCTCATGTAAAAATCGGGCAGCGTTACTTGGTGTATCGGTTTTTCATTGTCATATTCATTATCATCCATTACATCTCCCATCTCAAAAGTGCCGCCTTTGATGAATTTCATGTGGGCGGGGAGGTTCAGAACATGCTTTGGTTTAGATTGTAGGTCAAAAAGATGGTTTTCCAACCGTATCAGTTCTTGTCTTTTTAAGGCTATCAGTTTTACGGTTTCTTCTATAGTGGGGGGCAAAATTAACTTTGATGTAGGGAGCAATACATCTATTAGTCCGGGCAAGTGGAGGGCTTTGGTATTAAGGCTTTCCTGTAACAGTTGTAGTAGGGCGTTTATGGTGGGGTGTTGGAGAGCAAGCAGTGCTGCTTTTAGAGGAGAAGTGTTCGTTAATAAGTCGGTACGCTTGAACAACATTCTATCGGCATCGCCAAATTGTTGGTATAATTCGGGGCGTTGCGCCAAGGCAAGTAAGGCAGCAGCGATAACAGCAATGGAGTAGTCGTCTATATGCCCGTCAAAATGTTGAAGGGTGCGCATCGGGTGCTGATATTCTTCCACTCCTTTGTTTTCGGCGCTTTTCCCTTTTAAGGTGGGAACATACATCCCATCGTAGTCTATCAGTACCAAACTACCATCGGGGCGCACCAAAATATTGTCGTGTTTCAGATCGCCATGTGCAAAATCCTGTTTCAGTAACCAAACTGCCATATCTATAAAATTATCTGCTAATTGTTGCAGGGCTGTTTTGTTGCCTGCTACTGCTGCTTCGCGCACCGCTTCGCCAAGTGTTTTGCCCTCAACCCATTCCATCAGCAACACCGCATAGTATTTATTCTCGGCACTGTTTACCCACAGCTCTTCCGGCAGGTAGCGGTAGTGCAAAATGTAGGGGCTTTTATTGTGTAGCAGGTGGGCAGCAATTGCTTCTAACCGTTGTTGTTTGTCGGGCACATATTTTGTAAAACACTTCAATGCACGGTGGTTGCCATCGCTAAGTCGCATTTTAAACACACAGCCAAATGCCCCGGCAAACAAATGTGGTTCGCCGTTTAGCATGACGGGCACCATTCCCTTTTCGGTTTTAAAAAAACCTGCTCTTTGAATGGCGTGGCTGTATTCGGTCAGTAGAGGAAGGGACATAGGAGTTCGTTTGTTATAGGTCTTTTTGCGTTGGAAACCCTGTTTTGTTGGAAACCCTGTTTGCGTTTCCAACGCAGACAGGGTTAATATAGGCATTACTCATCTATTTCTATATTCCAAGTTTGCCCTTCGGAGGTGATGAAATTTTGGGTGTGGTAGTTTTGAGATTATAGCTTAAAGGAAAAAACCGGAAAAGCTAACCGCTAGAACTGCGGGACGAAGCAAGGCGGAAGCCAAGGATGTAGTAGCGGCTGACGGGGCGGTAGCTGAAGCGGTAAGCCACCCGGCAGCGCAGCGGATTGCTGCCCCAACTGCCGCCGCGATAAACACGATACGAGCCGCTATCCGGCCCTTTGGGGTTCAAGGTAGGGCTTTTTTGGTAATAACCCGAATCCCACCAATCCCAGCACCACTCCCAAACATTTCCGCTCATATTGTACAATCCCAAAGCGTTAGGCTGAAAACTGTTTACAGGCAGCGTCATTTCTCGATATTCCCCAACTTCAGAATAATTTTTCTTGTAGCTTGCACTTGCATTAAAATTAACTTCGGTTGGTCGCAAAATATTCTGCCCGATGCCAAAACGCACTTTCTTACCCCCTTCCCGCGCCGCATATTCCCACTCCGCTTCGGTGGGCAAGCGGTAACCGTTTGCGCTCCAGTCGGGGGTTATTATACTTTCAGCAAGATTTTTTACACTTCCCGTTATGGTATAAGCAGGGGTTAAATGATGTTGACGGCTCAACCAATTGCAATACTCCACCGCAAAATACCAGTCTACGTTGATCACAGGTCTGTTCCCTCTACCCCAACCTTGGTCGTTTGGTTTTTCTCTCCCCTTTTCCACACAAAATTTATCGTACTCTTCAAAAGTTACGCAATACGCGCTCATGTAAAAATCAGACAGTGTTACTTGGTGTACCGGTTTTTCATTGTCAAATTCATTATCATCAAATACATCGCCCATCTCAAAAGTGCCGCCTTTGATGAATTTCATGTGGGCGGGGAGGTTCAGAACATGCTTTGGTTTAGATTGTAGGTCAAAAAGATGGTTTTCCAACCGTATCAGTTCTTGTCTTTTTAAGGCTATCAGTTTTACGGTTTCTTCTTTGGTGGGGGGCAAGATCAATGCTGTTGACTTTGGTTGCAATAGTTCTGCAAGTCCGGGCAGGTGGAGGGTTTTGGTATTAAGGCTTTCCTGTAGCAGTTGTAGTAGGGCGTTTATGGTGGGGTGTTGGAGAGCAAGCAAGGCTGATTTTAGGGGAGAGGTACTGGTTAATAAGTCAGCACGCTTAAACAACATTCTATCGGCATCGCCAAATTGATGGTATAATTCCGGCTGTTGCGCCAAAGCAAGCAAGGCAGAAACGATTACTGCAATGGCGTAGTCGTCTAAATTCCCGTCAAAATGTTGCAGGGTGCGCATCGGGTGCTGATACTCTTCCACGCCCTTGTTCTCAGCACTTTTCCCTTTTAAGGCAGGAACATACATCCCGTCGTAGTCTATCAGCACCAAACTACCATCGGGGCGCACCAAAATATTGTCGTGTTTCAGGTCGCCATGTGCAAAATCCTGTTTCAGCAACCATACTGCCATGTCTATAAAATTATCAGCCAATTGTTGCAATGCAGCTTTGTTGCTCGTCTGAGCCGCTTCGCGCACTGCTTCGCCAAGAGTTTTACCATCTACCCATTCCATCAGCAACACCGCATAGTATTTATTCTCGGCACTGTTTACCCACAACTCTTCCGGCAGGTAGCGGTAGTGCAAAATGTAGGGGCTGTTATTATGTAGCAGGTGGGCAGCAATCGCTTCTAACCGTTGTTGTTTGTCGGGCACATATTTTGTAAAACATTTTAATGCGCGGTGGTTGCCATCGCTAAGTCGCATTTTAAACACACAGCCAAATGCCCCTGCAAACAAATGCGGCTCGCCGTTGTACATCACAGGTACCATTCCCTTTTCGGTTTTAAAAAACCCTGCTCTTTGAATGGCGTGGCTGTATTCAGTTAGTAGAGGTAGGGACATACGTGTATGTTTGTTACAGGTCGTTTTGCGTTGGAAAGCCTGTTTTGTTGGAAACCCTGTTTGCGTTTCCAACGCAGACAGGGTAAATATAAGACATTACTCATCAATTTCTATATTCCATGGTTGCTCTAAGGCGGTGATGAATTTTCTTTATGGTAGTATTGAAATTATAGCTCAAACTTACAAACTGGAAAACATGCTACCCAACTACGGGTAAAAACACTAAGAAGATACCATTGTTGTAGTTGCATAAGTCAGGGGAGTAAAAAATTCTTTTGGTGCAAGCCGCCAAACCCAAAAAATGGTAAAATGTGTAAAAGGTTAAAACCTAATCAATTCGACACACCCTAAACCCGCAAAAGTAGCTCGCTGAGTCAGGAACGCTTCCGTATCTCACGGTAACACGGGAGTTAGTTGGACAATCTTCCCAAGACCCCCCACGAAATGCGCGGGACAAACCGGTTTCGGGTCCGCGCGGGTTATCTGAAGGGCTTTGCCGGTAATAATCCCATTTAAACCAATCCCAGCACCACTCCCAAACATTCCCGCTCAAATTATACAATCCTAAAGCATTAGGATTAAAACTGTTGACCGGTACTGTCTTTTCTCTAAATTCTCCTCCCTCGGAATAGGATTCCTTTAGGTTTGCACTTGCATCAAAATTAGCTTCGGTAGGTCGCAAAATGTTTTGCCCGTTGCCAAACCAAACTTTCCTACCTCCTTCCCGTGCCGCATATTCCCATTCCGCTTCTGTAGGCAGGCGGTATCCGTTAGCACTCCAGTTGGGAATAACTAAATCGGCATTAATGGTATATACTGCTTTCAGTCCATTTTTTACACTCAACCAGTTACAATACGCCACCGCATCGTTCCAACTGACATTTATCACAGGCAAGTTTCCTCTACCCCAACCCTCGTCATCAGGTTTCTCACTTCCCGTTGCTTCACAAAAAGCATCGTACTCATCAAAAAATACGCAGTAAGCGCTCATGTAAAAATCAGATAGGGTTACTAGATGTACCGGTTCTTCATTTTCATATCCATCATCTTCAAATAGATTCCCCATTTCAAAAGTGCCTCCTTTTATGAATTTCATGAGTGCTTGGAGATTGATAGCAGATGGAGGTTTTGTTTGCAAATCTATCAGGTGGTTTTCCAGCCTTATCACATCTTGCTTTTTTCGGGATAACAGTTGCTGCGTTTCGGAAATGGTAGCAGGCAAAAGCAATGAAGCAGCGAGCCTTATCACATCGGCAAGTCCGGGCAAGTGTAGGGTTTTGGAAATTATGCTTTCTTGCAGTTTTTGCAACAGGGCGTTGATGATTGGGTGTTGGAGGGCAAACAAAGCTGTTTTCAAGGGAGAGGTACTCGTTAATAAGTCAGCACGCTTAAACAACATTCTATCGGCATCGCCAAACTGATGGTATAATTCGGGGCGTTGTGCCAAGCAAAGCAAAGCAGCAGCGATAACAGCAATGGCATAGTCGTCTATATGCCCGTCAAAATGTTGCAGGGTGCGCATCGGGTGTTGATACTCTTCCACTCCTTTGTTCTCGGCATTTTTTCCTTTTAAGGCAGGAACATACATCCCGTCGTAGTCTATCAGCACCAAACTACCATCGGGGCGCACCAAAATATTGTCGTGTTTCAGGTCACCATGAGCAAAATCCTGTTTCAACAACCAAACTGCCATGTCTATAAAATTATCAGCCAATTGTTGAAGGGCAGTTTTGTTGCCTGAAACTGCTGCTTCGCGCACTGCTTCGCCAAGAGTTTTGCCCTCCACCCATTCCATCAACAACACCGCATAGTATTTATTCTCGGCACTGTTTACCCACAATTCTTCCGGCAGGTATCGGTAGTGCAAAATGTAGGAGCTTTTATTGTGTATCAGGTGGGCAGCAATCGCCTCTAACCGTTGTTGTTTGTCGGGCACGTATTTTGTAAAACATTTCAATGCGCGGTGGCTGCCATCGCTATGTCGCATTTTAAACACACAGCCAAATGCCCCGGCAAACAAATGCGGCTCGTCGTTAAACATGACAGGCACCAAGCCCTTTTCGGTTTTGAAAAACGCTGCTTTTTGAATGGCTCGGCTGTATTCGGTTAGTAGGGGGAGGGACATAGTGGGGAGTGTTGGAATGTTTGCTTTTGAAGGTAATAGGTATCGTTATCTTGCCGCACAAAAATAGCACATCTATTAACACCAAGGTTGTAAACATGGTAGAACTGAAGGTGTATTGGCTGTTCTATAAGTGCTTAAATGAAATTATCGTTTTTAAAATCCTGTTAAGCCATTTTATCATCAACACTGACTGTTCAACCCTGTCAGCGTTTCCAACGCTGACAGGGTTTCCAACGCTGACAAGGTTTCCTCCATATAGTATCCCAAAATCTCCCCCAACAAACCCAACCAACTACCAAAAAACCACACTCCACTTCGCTACCGCTTCGTTACGCTTTGCTTTTTTGGTAGCAAACTCATGCCCTATCCTCAGTATAAAGGAAAAACCGGAAAAGCTAACCGTCTAACTGAGCGACGAACACCAAGCGGAAGCCTATGTGGTCGAAGTTGAGAACGGGGGGAAAATAGTTGAGTTTAGTGGGGGCACTGAAGCTGCGATACGCCACCCTGCAGTACCTGGCGGGCTTGCTCGAACAACCGCCGCGCAACACGCGGTTCGAACCATTTTCTGGTCCACGAGGCCTATTCGCAGGGCTTTTTTGGTAATAGTTCCAATCAAACCAATCCCAACACCACTCCCATACATTGCCGCTCATATTGTATAAACCTAACGAGTTGGGCTTAAAACTATCTGTCGGAACTGTCCTGTGATATTTCCCCACTTCGGAATAGGGTTCTTTGTTGTGGCTACTTGCATTAAAACTGGACTCCGTTGCCTTAAGTATGTTTTGACCGTTTCCAAATCGAACCTTCTTCCCTCCTTCTCGTGCCGCATATTCCCACTCTGCCTCCGTAGGCAAACGGTAGCCGTTGGCTTGCCAATTGGGAGTTACAATCCATTTTACATCATCATCCTTATTTTCATTGTTCGGGTCTTGGCGGGATTTGTCTATGGTATATACCGGTTGCCGTCCATCTTGCACACTCAACCAATTGCAGTACGCTACTGCATCGTACCAAGTAATGTTGATTACCGGCATTTCCCAATCCCGTTCATAAGGTTTTTGTCTCTGGGTTGCTACACAAAAAGCATCATACTCGTCAAAAGTAACACAGCAGGCGGCCATATAAAAATCAGACAAGGTAACCTGATGTACCGGTTTTTCATTTTCATAATGATTGTCGTCAAAAACATCGCCCATCTCAAAAGTACCGCCTCTTACCAAAACCATATTGCGAGGTAGGGTTTTTAGGACGGGGATACTTTTTAATTGTACGAGGTGCTGTTCTAATCTTGTTAGTTTATGTTGTACCGTTATCAATTTTTGTTTTGTGGTTGCTATTAACAGCTCTGTTTCTGCAATATTGTTGGGCAATGCGGGCAAACTTTGTAGTGTTTTAGCAAGCCCGGGCAGCTGCAGGTTTTGGGCGATGATACTTTCTTGCAGCAGTTGCAAAAGAGCGTTGACGGTTGGGTGCTGTAAGGCTTGCAGGGAAGTTTTTAAAGGAGAAGTACTCGTTAACAGGTCGGCACGTTTAAACAACATTCGGTCTGTCTCGCCAAATTGCTTGTACAATTCGGGGCTTTGCGCCAAGGCGACCAAGGCAGCAGCGATGATGGCGATGGCGTAGTCGTCTAAATTTGTGTCAAAATGTTTTAGGGTGCGCATTGGGTGTTGATATTCTTCCACTCCTTTGTTTTCCGCCTGTTTGCCCAACAAGCCGGGCACATACATGCCGTCGTAGTCTATCAACACCATCGTTCCGTTAGAGCGCACCAATATATTGTCGTGTTTCAGGTCACCGTGGGCAAAATCTTGTGCTAACAGCCATAAAGATAAGGTCGTAAAGTTATCGGCCAATCGTTGCAGAGCGGCCTTGCTGCCCACTTCTGTTGCTTCCCGCACCGCTTCACCAAGGGTTTTACCTTCTACCCACTCCATCAGCAATACCGCATAGTATTTATTCTCTTCACTATTGACCCACAACTCCTCCGGCAGGTAGCGGTAATGTACGATATGTGGGCTTTGAATTTTATTCAGATGGGCTGCTATTGTTTCTAACCGTTGTTGTTTGTCAGGTACGTATTTGGTAAAACATTTCAGCGCGCGGTGGCTGCCGTCGCTATGCAGCATTTTAAACACACAACCATAAGCTCCCGCCATCAAAAGCGGTTCGCCGGCCTGCATTATCGGTGTCAAACCCTTTTCGGTTTTGAAAAATGCTGCTTTTTGAATGGCGCGGCTGTATTCGGTTAGTAGAGGTAGGGACATAGACGTTTGCTTGTTATAGGTCGTTTTGCGTAGGAAAGCCTATTTGCGTTTCCAACGCAGACGGGATTTCCAACGCAATCAAGGTATAGTCATCTTCTTCAATTAACCCTTGTTCAAAATAGCGGTATAACAGATTTTTAAATTCATCGGTTTCCTCCTGCGGGTTTGTCTTTAAAGTATTTAACAGCAACCTGAGCCATTCATCAAACGAAACAGGTAGGTCTGCCATGCGGTTTGCAGTTATCAGTTGGGCATGAATTCCTCCGGCTGCTTCGGCATCCTTCAACTGTCTGATATAGGGTTCCTCGTCGGGTTTACTCAGCAAATATCTAATGAGTATCAATTGTGCCAAGGCATCAGTAGCCAACAAAACCAGTTCGTTTTCGGGGTGGAAAGAGTGGATATGACAATGGTTTGGATTGAAGGGATACTCCGCACTCCAGTTTAACAAAGGCGTTTTGTACGAAAAGCTACTCAAAGTGGGCAGATGTTCGGGCATTTGCAGTGTTTTACCATCAAAGCGGTAGCGCATCATGGGGCTGTCGCCGTACACCAAAGCTGTGAAAGGGGAAGTTCTGTCATGGGAATTTGGCAGCCAGAGGGCACTCAATGTTGCTGCCGACCCTTCTTGTAAAAACTTAGTCCAGGTATGTTCATATTGTTGGGCATCGGCTTTATGTGTTTTGAAAAATTCAACCGCCACCGGAGCAAACCAACTTTTAAAGGCTTCGTCATGTTCAAAGGGGGTTTCGGGTAGATGATTCAACAAAGTTTGCGCCCATTTGCCTACAAAAACCCCCTTGCCACCCGCACCATCGGCGATGGCAGCTAATCCTCCATTGTTTGCCAAATCATGCAAGCGGTGAGCATCTTCCCTGTTTGTTTCGCCGGGTTTTACCGCAGCCCCCCAACGGATATTGTACCCTTCCATGTTAATAAGATGAACCGATGGTGATGAACTGAACCAGTCGCGAACCATCGGCATTAAAGGTCATACCCTTGTAATTCACTCCGGCATTAGTTTTTTTAGCCTGTTCTATTTCAGCGCGATACTTTTCAGGCATAACACTCGACAATTCGAAGAGAAGTTTTGCATAATCATCTTTTGGCAATTCTGTACTATTGGAAGGGAACATCACGCTTGCGCCTGCTGTTTCGGATAAATGGCAATTGAGAAATAGCACCCGTCCATCGTTGGTGCGCAATTGTTTCAGTTTTTCGGCAGCTTCAAGTAGTTGTGGCCCTTTGGCATCGGTTGCCTCGCCATCGGTGATATTGATAATTACAGGCGGATAAGAGTCGGCATGACCATTGGCAATCCATTGGCTTACCAAGTCTGTTGCCATGTTGATGGCACTCAACATAGGGGTTAATCCTGAAGCCACAGGCTCGAACCATGATTTCACCTCTACGGTTTCCTCTTCATAAGAGCCATCCGGTAAATACACTTTGTGGTCTATCCGTATTTTGTTGGCATGTTCGCCCAATTCACCGGTGGTTACCCAAGTTTTGCCCGATAACTTGCCCGACCAAGCCATGTTCGCTTGGCTCTTTGTGCCATAGCCAATGATGGCAAAATCTATATAGTTGCGCAACTCCGAATCTTTGGTTGACTTTTTTAATAGTTCTTCCAAAGCGGTATTGATGATACGGGCTGCAGCTTGAGCTTTACTCAACGTTACTCCTTTGATGTCTAAACTCCCACTGCTCATAGACCCCGATTGGTCTATTAAAAAAATTAAAGCAGTAGGTTGATCACGACGAATTTTTGCGCTGTACGTGCCTTCCGACTGTTGCAAAAGTTTAGTTCCCGCCTCAACCAATTTGTTATTTCCGTTTGTCAGGTTGTTGCCGGGAGTGGGCACTAAAGGATGTTGGCTCATGTTTGTTGTGAATTTTGCAGGTGGTGTAATTGTACTTCTAATTGTTTTTTGGCTTGGATGAAGTAAGCATCCCAATCATTGCCAATTTTAATAATCGTTTGATAGGTTTCAGAGTTCCTGAGTCGCTCAATATCTTCTATAAGTTTGGATAAAACCTGTTTAAGGTGGGTGATCCGTGCTCGGAGTTGATCTTTTTTGAGGGTCTTGTTGTCATCGGGAGTAAAGGGTTTACCGTTTTCCAGATAATCCAAAATTTGTTTGACCCGCTCTACATCTTTGGCTTCGTAAGCGGCATGAAGCTCTATAAATATACGTTCGGCTTCAGCTTTTAAAGCCGGATCCTGAATTAAATCCGGAAAACAAAGTTTAGAGGCTTTTCGAAATAGTTTTCTTAGCAGGTTTTCGTCATCCGGACTTAGGTGGGGGGTATATTTTTCCCGTTCCTGCGTATATTCTTGATGCGCTTGTTGATATTGGTTTTTCAAGTCTTCATAAGCCTGTTGTTTTTTATCGTTATTGGGGGCTTCTTGAGCAGCCTGTTCCGCTTGTTGGGTCTTTAGCTCCAGAATTTGAAGTATCAGTTCACCCAGTTCAATTTGATAACGTTGGTTGAACGCGGAATTTATAGTTTCCATATCGGTTTTTTCGTCCCGAAGGGCAGCAATCTGAAGTTCGAGTACCTTGAGTTCCAGCAGCAGTTCTTCGAATTCGAGATCTTCGTAGGGCATGAGGGCAAACATCTTTTGCAGCCATTCGCCGATAAGGGTTGTTGCCTGTTGGTAGTCGTTTTGGGCGAGGCATTGCTCTATTTGAAGCCAGATGTCGGGTATTTCGTCAAAAAGGTGTGCCGTTTTTTGCCGTTGCAGCCTGATGTCGTCGTCATCGGTCAGGTCAAGCGCGTTGCGAAGCATTTCGAGGCGTTTGCAAAGTAATGCCAAATCGGGACTGCCTGCGACTTTGCCCCCATATTTTTGTTTTAACCGGTTGAAATTGCTGATAAAATCTGCTGTAAAATCGGGATCGCCACTCACCACCACAATGTTCTCGTCGTTTTGCTGTGCCTGAAACGTCCAGTTATAAGAGCCGGTAATCACCGTATCGGCATCAATGATGCAAAATTTATTGTGCATACGGTTGCGCTCTATGGGGTTAATGAGCAGCACTTCAGCGCCGGCTTGACGCAGGTATTCCAGATTTAAGTTGGCAGCAGCCTGATTGATGTCATCGTTCAACAGCAACAGTTCTATTTTGATGCCTTTTGTCGCTCGCTGACACAAAAGTGTGTATAGATTTTGGTCGGTCAGCCAAGCCATCGCAATGCGTATGCGTTGGTCAGCCCCCTGTATTTGGTCGGCTAAATGTTGTTGAATGTTGACGAAAACCGCGCGTATCTTTGCCATAGATAAAGGATTTGAGCAAAGATAGTTATTATTTTATGCACGGAATAATCGGTACTGTCCCTAACTCTGTCAATGGTGCTGGAATACCCAACCTAACCCTGTCAGCGTTTTAAAAAGTTGCTCCTATAATTTTACCTGCCTCATAAACGCTGACAGGGTTTCGCTTAGGTTTCGCACTACCACATCTTACCGCCCCGGCTTATACTTAGAGCGTTTCAATATCTCCTGCCCATCGGTCATCAACATCAATTCCTCCGGTTCAATGTCGCGGTTTTGTTGCATAAAGTGGCGAACTATCTGCCAACCCAACCAAATACCGGTTTGTCCGGGAGATTCTGGAGGCATGCCCGTAGTGGTGGGGGCATCGTTGATGTACTTGAGGTATTCCAACGACTTGCTGCTAAAAAGCAGGTTTTTCTCGATAAAATACGACCACATTTCCTTTTCGTTATCCACACACCATTGCAACCCCTTTGCGGAATAACCAATTTTGAGCGAATCGGGCATGTCGGGCAGTACCAAATCCAAAAAATACAACACCTTCCCTTCTTCCACCATTCTATCTATCATTTTGAGATCCGATGCCTTGGGTTCGTAGTTTGCCTTACTCCATGCCTTCATCGCATTCGGCAAGATGTATTCCGGCCGAAGACGGTAGGTCATAAATTTGGGCAAACCGATAGAAGCATAATAGACAAAATCCTTGCCCAAAAACATATCCAAACTAATGGCTAACGTAGTACTGTCGAAGGTAGCAGCGGCAGGGCCGAATTCTGAAATATGGGTGATGATTTCGGGAACCGGTCTTTCGGGGAAATAGTATTTGTAGTACTTAAAAGCGGTGGTGAAATCGCGCTCTAAGCTGCTGACATCGGGATACCTGAGCATCACCGTATCGTATAATGCTCTGAGATTGGCATTGGTGATAAAATTTCGCAAATTCATTTCATACAATTTACCGGTATCCCTAGGACTGCGAATAGACAGCAGATTGTTGATATAAAGAGGGTAAAAGTGCGGGTATTTTTCTTCCAACGCAGCGAAACAGGCTTGGTAGGCTATGGTGTCGCAGGTAAACAGGTCTTTTTCAAATCGTTGAATTTTCAGGCTCAAATCTATATTGCCGATATTAGGTTTTGAACGATTTGAGAGTTGGCAGGCATTCAGCCAAATCAGGAAATACATGCCGATGAGCAATACTCCAATCCACACTTTTCTATACATACCAATTACCATTTTTTGTTTTGACTAAACGATGTTGCAAAGATAATTGTTCTATGGGCTGAAACCGGTAAAATCCTTTTCAAGCAAGCAATCTCATATTTGCGGGATTTTGAACGAATTAACCCGATTAGTTATTATCATTGCAACACATTTACCATTCCATATCATGATACAATCAAAAACAACTCAACTTCAGGAAGCACTGCAACATCGCATTTTAGTTATTGATGGCGCGATGGGGACGATGATACAACGCTATCAACTCAGCGAAGCCGATTTTAGAGGCGACCGCTTTACCTTGCACCCAAAAGACCTCAAAGGGAACAACGATTTACTGTGCCTGACCCGTCCGGAGGTCATCAGCGAAATACACCGCGCTTACTTGGATGCCGGTGCCGACATCATCGAAACCAACACTTTTAACGGCACTTCCATCTCGCAGGCTGATTACGGTTTGCAAGAAATCGCATACGAACTCAACTACGAAGCCGCCAGAATTGCCCGTGCCGTAGCAGACGAGTTTAACCAACTCAATCCACAAAAACCGCGCTTTGTTGCCGGTGCTTTGGGACCTACCAACCAAACCTGTTCTATTTCACCCGATGTGAACCGACCGGCTTATCGCGCTGTTTCGTTCGACCAAATGCGCGAAGCCTATTACGTGCAAGCCAAAGGTCTTCTGGATGGTGGGGTAGACGCCCTGTTGGTAGAAACGGTTTTTGACACCCTCAACTGCAAAGCAGCCTTGTATGCCATCATGGATTTGTTTGAGCAGACCGGACAAGAATTACCCATCATGATATCGTTTACCATTACCGACCAAAGTGGCCGCACCCTAAGCGGACAAACGGTAGAGGCTTTTTACAACTCGGTCAGCCATGTACCCTTATTGAGTATTGGGTTAAACTGTGCGCTTGGTGCTATTGAGATGCGACCTTACTTGGCAGAATTGTCGCGCATTGCTACTTGTTATGTCAGTTGCTATCCCAATGCCGGCTTGCCCAATGCCTTTGGCACTTACGACCAAACCCCACAGGAAATGTGCGAAGTAATCGAAGAATTTGCTCAAAGTGGATTGGTCAATATCGTAGGTGGTTGTTGCGGCACTACACCCGATCACATTCACCATATCTTGCAACATGTGCAAAATGTCGCACCAAGACCACTTCCTTTAATGGTTAGTGGTTAGTGGTAAAAAGACTAATGTCTAAAATCTAACGTCTTAAGTCTAAAATCGTAAATCCTACCTCACTACCACCATCTTATGAACTGCCATTGTTTGTTTGTTTTGCAACAATGCGCACCAATATATTCCGGGTGAAAGCATTGACACATTTACCGATGTGGTCTGATTGTTGAGCACCGCAAGGGGGGCTTGCACCAATTGACCCAATACATTGTAAATCACCAACTCGGCAGGAATTTGGTCATCGGGAAGCAATGCACTAATCTGTACGATTTCGTTCGCAGGATTGGGGTATAACGTGATTTGAGGTTGCAATACCTCCGATTTGCCGCCGCCCGGCACTATTTCCACTAAATAGTCTTCCACCTCGCCCGATGCAAACACATCACAAGGCAATACATTCCCATCGGTACTCAAAGCAATCCTCATTCGGGTAACACCCAATGGGGCTACTTCGGGAATGTTAATAAAGCCTGACGTTGTTAATGGGGTGGTAGAAAAAACCGAAGACAAAGAAGGATTGGCAGCATTAAATACCAGTTCCGCCGCATCGAACACCAAGTTTTGGTCATAGTCAATCCATACTTTCCAATAGGAATCGGTAAGTTTACGTGGCGTGCCTTCCGTCAATGCGAGGGGTATTTTTAACCCCTGACCAAGGGAAATAGTTTGTAGGTTGTAATTATTGTACCCTCCGTTGTTGCCGCTATTGTAAGCAAACGCATCTAAAGCAACGTTTTGTATCCACAAATTGGAGGCACTCAATCCCGATGAGGTGCAGTATCCGGTACAAAAAGTGGAGAAATAGTAGGAAGGGCTAAAGTTTGACAAATCGGTGCATGTTGTTGAGTAGCCACCGCAGGAAGATTGTACCTGAAACTCGTAGTTGGTACAATCACTCAAACCACCCAAAGTTTGGTAAATACCGGTGCTGCTTAGGTTTGTCCAGCTTCCGCTGCCCAAAACTCGATAACGAAGGTTATATATTTCAGACTGTGCCTGTTCGCCCCAAACTAAGATGGCACTCGAGTCGGTTTCGCCGACCACCGTTAATCCTGTTGGTGTATTACATGCGGGCGCGGTTTCCATTAATACAGTATAGCTGTAATCACTATTAATTGCATCGAAACAAGTACTCCTCACCCGCACTTCGTAAAACGATGCAGGAACAAGAGTGGGTATATTGTAGAACAAGCTACTCACAAAAGTGCCGCTACCCCAAGAGGTGCTGCCCGAAGGTCGGTGTTCGACCCGATATGAAACGGCATCGTCTTCCAACTCCCACATCACCTTTGCACAAGCCGAAGTAGCGTCTGTAACAACTAACCCATTGGGCGGCATACAACTTGCGGCTGTGGTAAACTGAACGGAAGGACTAAAAATAGGACTTGTGGTGCCACCAACACAAACGGTTTTTACCCTTACCGAGTAGGACACATTCAGATACAACTCGGTCAAGGTGATTTCATCGGTATAGGAGATTAACATGGTCTCGGACAAAGGACTCGATTGCGGAGCATAATAGACCAAAAAAGCCGAAGCGTTATCGCCTCCCTCCCATTTAATGGTGGCACTGTATTTTTCAATATTATGTACACTCAACTCAACCGGCGGAGGGCATGAAGTGTAGGATGTGGTAAAAGTGGTGGTAATATAGGTGCTGTTGTAACCGTTGGAACAGGCATTTTGCAGAAAAACCTCGTAAGTGGTGCCAACGGTTAACTGCTGAATAGGAATGGATGTGCCGCTGTAATAATAAATCTCATTGCTCCAATTGTCGCTGCCAACGGGACGGTATTTGATATTGAACAGCGCGCCGGTTTGCGTACTTGTCCAATTAAGAGTAGCCGTATTGTAACTCACTCCGCTTGCCGATAAGCCGGCAGGAGGGAAACAAAGGATTTCTTCGGTGCCGGTGATGTTTACATTGTCAATAAAAAGGCGGTTTCCGTTGAGGCATTTGTTGGCAAAACCGATGATAATATCTTCACCGGCATAATCAGACAGGTTGATGCTTTCTGCTTGCCAATGACTGCAATTGGCAGGTGTCCATGCAGCAGTAACCGGCGAAGTGGTGGCTAATTGTTGCCCTTGTTTGAAATATAAGGTGCTGAAACTTTGTCCGCAATCGGAAGAAACCACCACGCGCATTTGGTCGCTGGGATTGGTGCTATACATGGCGTAAGACACCTCGAAACTGAGATTGGCTGTGGTGTAATTAAAGAGGCTAACTGCGGTATATACCATATCGTTTTGACCGAGCGAACCATAAGTTCGGTTGTCAATCCGCATAGCTTTGGCACCGTTTGCGGGACAACCGCCTACCGTTGCTTGTTGCCAGGTTATGGCATTATCGGGATTGACAAACAACCATTGGCTATTTATGACCGAAGCCATTTCAAAGTTTTCGGTAAAGGGCAGAGGGTTTGCGGCTATACGGTGAAAGACCTTGGAAGCACTGTCGTTCATGGGATTTTGGTCTGACCACATATCGGGAAGAGAAGAATAAGCGGTAAAAGTGTAGGTGCCGTTTACCAAACTCATTCCCGCATCTATCAGCACATTGGTTTCTTTACCCGGTTGAAGCGTTCCGGCCCAATTATACAAGTATAAACTGCCGTTTACCTGATAATTGATTTTGGCAGTATTGACCACTGTATTGCCATAGTTCTTGAGCGTTACCGTAGCTTGTCCGTTGCAGGTAAAATTACCGGGTTCAACAATCGCAGTGATCCCCACATCTTTGTTGAACGAAGTATTGCAACCGTTCGATTCCAATAGTGTTCCGCGAATGGCGGTCAGTGAAATGCGCATACGGTCTTTTTGACCAAGGGTAAACACGGTTTGGCAATACCGGTTGCCATAGTCCATATAATTTTCAATCATATCGTTTTGGTCGCCTATTCCGCCCAAATTCACCGGACGGAAAGGGTTACGGCTGTTCACATCATTGGCATCGGTAGTACAACTATTGATGGCATTACAAAACGAGCCGTTTGAAAGTGCATCGGGGGGCGTATCGCAAACAAAATCGCCCTGAAATCGGCAATCGTAATTGGTACATCCCATATTAAAGGTATGGAAAAGGTTGAGGTAATGGCCTACCTCGTGAATAAGCACCTTTGAGTTATCGGAACTGGAACCGAAATAATCCTGCCGCATCACCACGCCGTCGCGGTTGGTGCCATGCCATCCGGCGGGCGGTGCATACCCCGCATAAGAATAGACGTTGTTTTGAACATCGGCAATGGTATGTGGCAACCATATATTGAGATAGTCGCTTCTGTTCCAACCGGTCGTGTATTTCATGATACTATCGTTGACCGGAAAATCGAGGTAGGTAAATGCCACCGAACCGTAGCGGGTGATACCTGTAGTAGAATTGCCCGATGGATTGGTCGTGGCAAGGCAAAACTCTATATCTATATCCTCTCCCGTAGCCGGGTCATAAACTCCGGCATTTTTAAACCCTTCGTTCAAGTGGGCAATCGCCGCTGTTACCTGCGAATTGGGGATATTGGTTATCTTGCCAATACTGCTATCGGGGTGGTGTATGATATGAACAACCACGGGAATAGTATATACTTTTGTGCCCGTTCCCGATTTACTCAAATCACCGGCGGCGCGTTTATCCCAAAGTTTTTGGGTGGCTTGGGCAATGATTTCGTTTTGAGCCTCCATTCGATCTGCATATCCGGCATCGGTTGCCATCCATTCGCTATGAAGCAAATCGTTGGCACAAGGAATATTTTGAGCGGGTAAAGCGTGGGCGAAAGCAAAAAGGAGAAGAGCAAAATAAGTAAGCCTTATCATGCCAAAATACAGCAGTCGTTTCATATTTGCCGATTTTGCGCTTTGCAGGTGAACTGCCGTTTTAGTTATTGAAATATAGATAGGGGGCAAGTCGTTCAAAAACACCACAAATGTAAGTATTGTTAAGATAAAATGTTGCACTCCCACCCATCTTGATGCAAATTGTATTTACTCATATTCTTTTGATTTTTTGTTTATCGTGGATACCGTTATGATTTGTTCAGGGCATTTCCTTCTCCATATTGCGGTCAAAAAAACGGATTCGACATTCTGCGCCATATCTATCTATCGAAACAAGCCTCTTACGACATCTTCCATATACAACAAAAATCAATCTTCTGCGATTGTCTTTTCCAAGGCAATCACCCAAATCTTAGGTTGGCTAAAATTGTGCCAATCAGGTTTTGGGGAACAACTTCCATGCTCAAAACACCTAAGCGCCATACGGCTATTCCTTTCCACCGTCGAAAACGAACTGAAAGAGGGCGAAATGAAAAAGTGTAATTGCCGAGATGCCGAGAACGCAGTTTAGCTGATATTTTCCTACCGCTGATTAAGCGAGCTTTATGTAGCTTACCCGTTTGAAGCTTTTCTACTTTTTTAACGTGAAGTTGGCATTAAAATCTTCTACAAGTTTGTTTAGAAAGGCTTTAAGAAGTTGATTTGTATGTTTATGTATTATTTTAATGCTCTGTTGGACCCAACAGACCGTCCCCAGAATTATTTTGATGCTCTGTTGGACCCAACAGACCGTCCCCAGAATTATTTTGATGCTCTGTTGGACCCAACAGACCGTCCCCAGAATTATTTTGATGCTCTGTTGGACCCAACAGACCGTTCCCAGAATTATTTTGATGCTCTGTTGGATCCAACAAACAGTCCTTTTCGTAATTTACGATAATCCCATGTACGATCGTATAGTGGTCTGCCGGCAGGCTTCTTGAATAATAAAGTAACAATTGTAAGCAATTGCTTAGCGAACCCGATGGGTTCACACAGTTATAAAAGGTTTATTGAGCCGAATATACTTCCCCCTTCGGAGTTGAACCCGCTTTTGAACCGGTAAATCCTATAAATATATTCTCCCTTCAGGATAACCGGACAGTTTCCTTGTTTATCAGGACCTTATCACTTGTAACGGCAACCCGATTAAAAATCAATCTCACGTTTTGTCGAATGAAGACAAGGCCTTTAATGTCCTGAGTTTTTTAGAAACTTTTCCCAAATTGAGCGGTAATATTTGTTTCCAATCCTTAGTTTTGCAGATAAAATATTTTAAAATGAAAAAAGTACTTATTATCGCTCTGGCCTTGTTAACGCTTTCTGCATGTGCAGGTAAGAAAAAAGTGAAAACTGCCCAACAAAAAACACAAGAGGTAAAAGCTCTTCTCGATAGAGCAAAGTCTGACCTTAACGACTGCGAAACCAAAACTATTAATTTGCAAGCAAGCCTTAATGCTAAAGATGCACAATTGGCAGCCAAAGAAGACGAATTGAAAAGTAGAAACAGCCGCATCAAAGAACTGCAAGACCAAATAGATTACCTTAGTAAGACCAATACCAATTTGTTGGACCGCCTATCCGATTTGTCGGTCATCAGCAAAACCGGTGCGGAAAGCATTCGCAGGTCTTTGGATGCCATCAACGATCAAAGCCGTTATATCAAAAACCTCAACGACAATATACAACGCAAGGACTCTCTCAATATCGCCTTGGTAACCAATCTGAAGCGTTCGCTGGGCAATGTGTATGATGAAGATGTTACGATTGAGGTGAAAAAAGGCGTGGTCTATGTGTCGCTATCCGATAAATTGCTGTTCAAATCGGGTAGTGCCGAAATATCTTCTGCTGCCGAAGCGGTGTTGGGTAAGATTGCTAAAATTGTCAACGATTACCAACAACTCGACATCTTGGTTGAAGGACATACCGATAGCGTACCTATCTCTACTTCTTGCATGGCCGACAATTGGGATTTAAGTGTGAAACGTTCGGTTTCTGTAATTCGGATGTTGCAAAACAGATTTGGCGTTGCCCCTAACCGTATGACCGCAGGTGGCCGCTCAGAGTTTACCCCCAAAACCACTAACGACACCGCCGAAGGGCGTAAACTCAACCGTCGTACAGAAATTATCATTACCCCCAAATTGGACGAGTTCTTTGAACTTTCTGTTCCAAAATAATTAACCAATTCAATCAACATCCGCATGGCTACTTTCCTTCTCAACAACGGCACTGTATTTGACGGCAGCGGTGGTGAAGGGAAAGTGGCCAATGTGTTGATAGAAAACGGCAAGATTTCTGCGATTGACTCTAATCCAATTCCTGTTGGCGATGACGTAATCAGCATAGATGCTACCGGACTTTGGGTGATGCCCGGCTTTATTGACATTCACACGCATTACGATGGGGAAATCGAAATAGATCCTTCACTGTCCGAATCGGTGCGTCATGGGGTAACTACGGTATTTATTGGAAGTTGCGGGATTAGTATGGTTATGGGCAATCCCGAAGAGCTATCGGATATGTTTACCCGAGTAGAGGGCATTCCAAGCAGCTATATCAAACCATTGTTGCAACGCATAAAAGACTGGGACTCTCCCGAATCTTACCTCCAACACTTAGACAAACTTGCACTTGGCCCAAATGTTGCCTGTTTTTTAGGACATTCTACCATCAGAACGGCGGTCATGGGGTTGGGGCGAAGCCTCAGTTCCGGCATTACTCCCACAGATTCTGAACTTCAGAAAATGAACCGGATTTTGCAAGATGCCCTTCAAGCCGGCTTCATGGGTTTGTCTGTTAATTTGTTGGAGTTTGATAAAATGGACGGAAGCGAGTTTCGCAGCCGCCCTACCCCATCGGTCTATGCCGGATGGAAAGAGTACCGTTACTTATTCGATACCCTGCGGCGGCAAAACCGCATCCTTCAGACTATCCCCAATACCGCCAATCCGCTCACCTTTTTTAGTTTTATTGCCGAAAGTACGGGCATCAAAAGGCCACCGCTCAAAACAAGTATGTTGGCTATGATAGACGGTAAAACAGTGCGTGGCATCCATCGCATTTTTGGCAACTCGGCGCGCTTTGCCAACCGTTTTTTGGGTGCCAAGGTCAAGTTTCAAGGGCTGCCCGAAGAGTTTGACGTTTGGACTGATGGTTTGGAAGCTCCTTTTTTCGAGGAATTTGAAGCCGGCACCAATTACCTGCACTTGCTCAATGCCGATGACCGAAAACATCTGCTCAAAGAACCCAAATTCCGCAAGTTGTTTACCAAGCAATGGAACAAGCGAATTGCCCCACGCGTGTTTCACCGAAACCTGAAAGATACCCATATCATAGATTGCCCCGATCAAACTCTTATCGGTAAATCATTTGCAGAAGTGGCTAAGACTAAAGGACAAAAAGCGACCGATGCTTTTCTTGACCTTTTGCACGAATATGGCAATCACCTACGCTGGTACTCCGTGGTTGGCAACGACCGTCCCAAGGAACTGAACTGGATTATTCAACATCCCGATGTGCAAATCGGGTTTAGCGATGCCGGTGCGCACCTGCGCAACATGGCACATTACAATTTCGGACTTCGATTGCTGAAATTAGTGCAAGACAACCAAAAGGCAGGCATCAAAACCCTTAGTATCGGTCAAGCCGTCAAACGACTTACATCCGAACTGGCAGATTGGTTTTTGATAGATGCCGGGCATTTAGCAGTAGGTAAACGCGCAGATATAACGGTGGTCAACCCACAACAGCTTAACCAAGATTTGAGTGCTATTCACGAGGCATCTATGCCCGACCTGCCCGATTTCAAACGCTTGGTCAGGCGCAACGATGGGGCAGTCCCGTATGTATTTATCAATGGCCGCCTTGCTTGGCAATCAGATACCGGTATGGTTTCGGGCAGTAGCGGACAGGTTCTAAAAGCATTACAAACTGTTTAGCTCGCGCAACATATTCTCGCGCGCTCTGGCCTCAAACCGTTTGAAAAACGGAGGGGTGTAATATAAGGTGGGTTTTGCCAACAACTGCTCCAATACCCGTCTCCGTCCGGGGCGATACATAAAATCGGGGATGAGCCGGTACTCGCGCCGGATAGCTTTTGTATAACGTTCGTACTTTTCGGGCTTTGCACCCAATATGGCTAAATCGGCATCTAAAAAATATTGGAAATCGGGCAAGGCATCAGGGGGTGCGATATGATGTTGCGTTGCCAATATCAGTTGCTCCGTCAGCGCGATGGTCTCTTCCGGTATATTTAGTTGCCGCATGATTTTCCGGGCATACTTCGCACTGCGTTCCTCGTTATCTTTGCGAAGCGGGTTGTAAATGATGTCGTGGTAAAATACCGCCCACATCACTGCTTCGGGGCGGGTTAGTTTTTCACCTACCCTTTCTAAGAGCAGAAATAACTGGCACAAGTGTTTGGCGGTATGGTAATAACGCCCTCTTTTGGCATACCGCACCGCAATATCGAAAAACACGGTTCGACTCTCCTCAAGGGGCGTTTCATATTTTTGCATTAACTTTGACCAATTATTCCACATTACTTTAGCAACTCGTTGCATAGTGTTTGTCTTATGTTGATGAATTGAATTGAACTCAAAATTAGTTAACTTTTATCAGAGAAGGACAAATGAACCATTAATCACTAACCGTTAACCACTAAAAAAACAAACTATTCATGAAAAATATCTCCATCGCCGGAGCCGGCTTAGTCGGCTCACTGTTAGCCATGTATCTCGCCAAGCGCGGGTTGAATATAAACGTCTATGATCGCCGCCCAGATATGCGGAAACATACGGTAGATGGCGGCAGGTCTATCAACTTAGCCCTTAGCGACAGAGGTTGGAATGCCTTGGAAGAAGTCGGTGTGGCAGATGCCATTCGCAAAATAGCCATTCCGATGTACGGGCGGATGGTGCATAATACCAATGGCACGCTTTCTTTCCAGCCTTATGGTAAACAAGGTCAATCAATCTTTTCGGTGTCAAGAGCAGAGTTGAACCAAACGCTGATGGATTGTGCCGATGATTTTAACAACGTAAAATTCCATTTTAACCAACGCTGTACTAAAATAGACCTGAACAATTCAACCATGTATCTGCAAGATCAGGAAACCGGTCAAAATACTGTGGCTGAGGCCGATTTGATATTTGGTGCAGACGGCGCATTTTCGGCAGTTCGCGGCAGTATGCAATACACCGACCGGTTTGACTATGCACAGGATTATATAGACCATGGCTATAAAGAGTTGACCATTCCTCCCGGACCAAACGGTACCTGGCTTTTAGAAAAGAATGCTCTCCATATTTGGCCGCGCAAAAGCTTTATGCTCATCGCATTGCCCAATATGGACGGCAGTTTTACCTGCACCCTATTCCTTGAATTTGAAGGCAATCCCGGCTTCGATGATTTGAATACCGAAGATGAGGTGAATACCTTTTTCGACCATTATTTCCCCGATGCCAAGGCTTTGATGCCTACCTTAATCGAAGATTTTTTTCATAACCCCACCCCTTCTTTGGTGCTCATACGTTGTAACCCTTGGGTTTATCAAAACAAAGTGGCACTGATTGGCGATGCTGCCCATGCGCTAGTGCCTTTTTACGGGCAAGGCATGAATTGCGGATTTGAGGATTGCAGCGTTCTGAACCGTTTATTAGACCAACACACTCAAAGCGATGGGTCTATCCATTGGCAGGAAACCCTGCAACAATATCAGAAAGCCCGTATTCCCGATGCCAATGCGATTGCAGAATTAGCATTACGCAATTTTATAGAAATGCGCGACTTGGTAGCAGACCACGACTTTTTGTTGCGCAAACAAATCGAAAAACGCCTGAACGAACAGTACGAAGACCGGTATATCCCCCTTTATTCGATGGTTACCTTTAGCCGACACCTCCGCTACTCCGATGCCTTGCGAATTGGTCAACTCCAAGACCAACTGTTTGCCAAAATCATGGCAATTCCGAATGTAGAAGAACAATGGGACAAAGGGCTACTCAACGAAACCCTCAACCAATATGTGGATGAGTATTTTAAGCAGGTGTAAAGTCATTTGACCCGCGTTACCAAAAGTATAGAACGCGGATGACGCGGATTTCCAAACGCGGATGAAACGAATTTTTCTTTGTTACTTTAAAAAAATCTGCGCTCATCAGCGTTGCTTGCATCCGTTTTATCCGCGTTCCAAAAAGAATAAAAAACGCCGCAACCCTTTTATATATAGGATTGCGGCGTTTTGCTTAGTGCTTCGAACGGGAGTCGAACCCGCACTGGTATGCTCCTGAAACATATGCCTCTGCCAGTTGGGCTACCGAAGCCGATGGTGTCTATTGATAGGGCAAATATAGCATTTCATTCCAAAAGACACCCCCGATGAATTTGTTTTTTTCATACCAAAAAAGATTAGACTTGTTGCATTATCCAACACTGTTTGGGTGAAGACAATCATGGTTGATAAAGCAAACAAGTATTCATCCGACATAGTTCCTGCCCACAGTTACTGCGCCACCAACTTACCGGTTTGCACTGTTCGCCCGTCCATTAAGCGGTACAGGTAAATGCCCGCCGGAAATTGCGATAAATCAATCTGCAAATTAGAAGCAGTAACGTTGTGGTATGTTTTGATAACCCTTCCATCTATCCCGCTGATTTGCAAGGTATGGGGTTGATGGGCGGAATTGGTAAAATACAAAGTCGTTACCTTCAAAAATGGATTGGGAGATATCTTCACCTTGTTTGGAAGGTCGTTGCTACTAGGTGCAATATCGGTCAACAAAAACGCAGGCATACAGGGATTGATAATTTCAACCACCGTTTCTTCGTAGTTATCGTTAATCATCCCGGTTACACTCAAACAAACTTGTTCTTCCGTAACAGCACTGTAATAGACACGGAGGAAAGGCATAAACTCCAAATAACGGTCTATTCTCGACTCGGTTACCGACACTCCTAAAATCGAACCTTGCGGGTTAAAAAGGATATCGGCATTGTAGAGCGGGTCTTCTAAAATGGGCACAACTCCGGCTACCTGAATACCGCTAATATGCAATTGGTAGGCCACAATATAGTTGACAGGTGATTTTATGTAAACATCAATATAGCCCTCTTCAGCATTTAGGTTTTGAACGGTGAGCGATACTAAACCAAAGGGATTGATGACTTGGGGAGAAGGAAAGGCGCAATGATTATGTGATGTGCCTCCTCCCGGGTGGGTATGAGTGCCGTTATTCTGCAAAAAGCAGGATAACAACAATGCAGCATCGGTAATATTAATGTTGCCATCAGCATTTAAGTCATTACAAGAGTTCGAGGAAAATTCATCGTTGACGATGCCGCTCATGTAGGCAAATATATCGTTGGTGTGGTAAATTCCATCGGCATCCATGTCGCCGATGAGTTTTTGACCCCCGCAAATACCTTCGCAATCAATTTGAGCAGAGCCGTATATTTCACCTAAGCAATCCGTAAAAGGTGCGCAATCGGGCACTTGGGTAACAGTGAGGAGGTTGCCCTCATCATCTCTGTCAAGATGAATACATACTTGTGCCCAATTATTGTAGTGATCGAGCTCTACACGACCCAAGGCATCGGGCGTTTGGTCCCAATTTACCCGAACCACCAAAGTATAAGTGCCTTCCGGCAAGGTAGTCATGTCAACCCATTGACAACCGAGAGATGCATCGTAGATATCACCACATCCGGCACTGATGCCCTGATTACCACAATTAAACTTGTAAGTTCCTCCATCGGAACATTCCAAGTCCATCACGCAAAACCCGTTTTTGAACCCAACGGGTATCTCTTGTCCTTCAGAATTATAAACGATATACTCGGCATATCCTTCGTAGTGCCAATGTCCGTGGCAAGGATCCCACTCCCACTGCTCATCGCTACCCGATGGAGAAGCAGGCGGAACACCGATATAGTAATCTTGGTTACCTATGTTCTTGATATGGGTGGTAAAGCGAAGAATATCTCTTACCCCATAGCCCGACAAACAGCCTTCTTCAATATAGCAGCCATCGGTATTGTTGATGGTGGTAAAGGTGAGGGAAGTTTCCAATGAGGATTGCACCACTATTAAGTCAGGGCCGTTGGGGCATGCGGGATCTCCGGGATATATACATGCGCCGGGGATATTGACCGTAGCCACAGGATCGTAATTACAAGCCAAAGGGTCGGTACAACCGCTGATTGGCCCATCGTAAATAATATCCCAAGTGATGGGATTGGTCTCACAACTGCCACTTTCATCGCCAATACGAAGGTAATATACTTCATCTTTTTGAAGATGCGCCATGAGGCTGGCATGGGGATCGCATCCTTCGGTAGAATAGTAAATGCTTGCTTCCATGTTGTCTGCCCAAGGCAGATTGTCGCAGTAATCATACATCCATATACCCGTATTGCAAGCTGAAAGGGTTAAGCAGGTGGTGATGAGAAAACGGCCGGAAGTGTCGGGCACAAAACGGTACCATGTATTGGGTGGAGTGGCGGTATAAGTGTTTCCGGCAAATATGTCAATGGGGAAATGGCAAGAGTATCCGTCCGGGCAATCACCAAAGTCCGTACTTGCAAAATACCCGAAGTTGCCTCCTGTGGTAATCATCTCGCCATCGAAATATACCCGATAACCACCACCCTCGATTAAGCCGTCTCCGTAAGTATCGTAAATGTTAAAGGTTAAACAGGCTTCAGTCAAAGTAGTACAGAAACTACCGCCTTCGGCGGTGCCGCTTATCAACGGAACACCGGCAAGGTTGACCACTTCCCAACTCGTTTCGGTTGTTGCCCACGAATCGGGTACTATCTCTACAAGTACTTCAATCTCTCCTTCGGGGCAAGTTGACTGCGCTAAAACTGAGGTATCGTTTAAAATACCAAATAAAAAGACTGTGGCAAATAAAAAAGTGAGTTTGTAAATCATTTGATTCATCTGTCAGTAGTATGAATTTGATTAAAAGATGGTTGTTTAATTTCAACGTACAACCCAAGTTACTCACAAAATTACCCTTTAATTTGTTTTAACCGCCTCTAAAGATGTTATATTTGCGCAAATACGACATTCTCCCAAGTTTTGCACCTACATATATAGTTTAATGGTTCATTGCAACTCATCACTCATTGTTTCGACAAGCTCAACAACCGCTTATAACTCATAACTTATAACTCATAAATGGCAAAACTATCGGTGATTATTGTCAATTACAATGTGAAGTACTTTATCGAGCAGGCCTTGCTCTCTGTGCGCAAAGCGTCAGAAGGGCTTCCGGTAGAGGTGATTGTGATAGACAATAACTCGGTAGATGGTTCTGTGGCGTTGATGGAGCAAAAGTTTCCCGAGGTCAAACTTGTTGCCAACACAAAGAACGTGGGTTTTTCGGCAGCCAACAACCAAGGCATCCGAATTGCAACCGGCAAGTATGTTTTGCTGCTCAACCCCGATACGGTGGTGGAGGAAGATACCTTTACCAAAACCATAGAGTTCATGGACAACCACCCCAATGCAGGTGCATTAGGGGTAAAAATGTATGACGGAAAGGGCGTTTTCTTGCCCGAGTCAAAACGCGGGTTGCCCACACCGGCTACTGCATTTTACAAAATGACAGGGTTATCGGCTTTGTTTCCCCGTTCCAAAATCTTTAACCACTACTACCTTGGGCATTTAGACAACGACGAAACGCAGGAAATAGAAGTACTATCGGGGGCCTTCATGTTGCTACGCAAGAGCGTCTTAGATGAAATCGGACTGTTGGACGAAACCTTTTTTATGTATGGCGAGGATATTGACCTGTCCTACAGGATTTTGAAAGCCGGCTATAAAAACTATTATTACCCACACACACGAATCATCCACTATAAAGGAGAAAGCACCAAAAAGGGCAGCCTCAACTATGTGCGCATCTTTTACAATGCTATGATCATTTTTGCCCAAAAGCATTTCACCTCCTCGCGGGCAAGGTACTATGTTTGGGGCATTCAATTGGCTATTTACCTAAAAGCCCTACTAACAGTCGTCGAACAGATCGTCAGGCAATTGCTCCTACCGTTGACCGATGCCGCCATTATTTACGGGGGCATGTACCTCATCAAGGATTTTTGGCAACAAAACGTTAAAGCTGCCGAAGGAACGACCTACGCACCGGAGTATATGCTCATCAATGTACCCTTGTATATTCTGCTTTGGTTGGCGACCATCTTTCTCAGTGGCGGCTACGATGTTCCTTTACGCCTAAGCCGAATCATACGTGGCATTCTGGCCGGAACGGTATTGATTTCGGCTGTTTATGGTTTTCTACCCGAATCCCTCCGTTTTTCGCGTGGCATGATCTTATTAGGCATGGCGTGGGCGGCCTTTGCCCTAAGCGGTTGGCGCATGTTGCTTCATTTTATCCGCTTCAAAAACCTGAACTTAGAAACCGAACACCTCACCAAACGAGCGTTGATTGTGGGTAGCCTGAATGAATGTTTAAGAGTTCGAAACATGTTGTACGAAACAGGGGCAAACATAGACCTCGCGGGTTATGTCCTGCCCGATGTTCACCAAACGGCTACCAAACCTGCCATCGAAAACATTCACATACTCGGCACGGTAACCCAATTGGAAGAGATTGCCAACATCTATAAGGTTAACGAAATCATCTTTTGTGCTTTAGATTTACCCTCTCAACAAATCCTCCAATACATGATTGACATTGGGCAGCACTACGATTACAAAATTGTCCCCCCCGAAAGCCTGAGCATCATAGGAAGCAACTCTAAAAATACCGCCGGCGACCTTTACACTATTGACATTAACCTCAACCTAAGCCAAGCCCGATACCAACGAAACAAACGATTCTTCGACCTTTGCATTTGCGCCATTCTCCTAATCCTATTGCCTGTAACCCTGCTTTTGGTGAAAAATAGAATAACCTTTCTACGCAATTGGTTTAGAGTGCTGACGGGCAACTGCACTTGGGTGGGTTATGCGCCAACACTGAAAGGCGACCTTCACAACATCAATCTTCCAATGTTAAAAAGCGGAATTTTATCGCCCTTAGACGAATTGCCAGAGCGGACTTATGATGCCGATACAAGACACCGCCTCAATCTGCTTTACGCCAAAAATTACCACCCCTACACCGATTTGGATATTCTTTGGAAAGGGTTCACCAAGTTAGGCAGAAGGGAGTTATGAGTTATAAGTTATAATCGATTGTCGAGCTTGTCGAAACAATGAGTTATGAGTTTTCTAAGGACTTGCTCTATACAAGTATTCTTTTGTCTATAGCCGTTTGGCTTTTCAGCATTCTCATAACACCATTCACAATTCACTTCTTACAACTCATAACTTATAACTCATAACTCATAACTCCTTTTCAAAAGCCTCCAACTTTTCAGTCAACCAGTCTTTATTGACCACTTGCGCTGCGCTCAACTTCTCTTTAAACCTGTTTAAGCGTTTGCGGCTGCATTGGTGATGCAGGTTCATCAGCCGGCGCAATAAAACGATAAAATGTTTGCGTCCAATCAATAAGCCTTTGGTAGTATTGGATTGATGTTTCATTAAATACTGACGCATTGCCTCTAAATGCGGCTCTAACAATAGCCACTCCTTCAATTCGTAATAAAGGAGTGCCCGAAGGATTGCAGTCAGCATGTAAAAAAAATCTGCCTCGTTTACCTGTATCTCTTGCAGGTGAACATAAACCTGCTCAAAATCCTTCCGGGCAAAGGCCAATTGTGCTTTGGTGTAATGATAGGCACTTGTTCGGTATTTATCCCATACCTGCTCCCGATGCTTTTCAATAAATTCTTCGGCAGTAGTTAACCTTTTTAAACGGATACAGTGACGCACATAATTCATGAAAAGTCCCGGCTCAATTGCCCGTTGTTTGTTAATCGGTATCAAGTAAGCATCAACGGCAATAGCCTGTGCTGTAACGGCTAAATACTGTTCCGAGAAATACGAATCCTTAGCACTTTTAGCATTACAATAGTTCATCAGTGTGGTGAACATGTTATATTTCACCACCTTGCTCACTTCAAATTCCATGTGAAACACCACTTCTTTTAAAGCAAAAAAGTCTTCATCGCGTTGATAATGGGTGAGCTTTAAACGATGGAACTCTAAGGTAACAAAGGGGTGTACCCGTTCTTGGAGCGATTCGTACAACTTCTCCACAAAAGAGAAATGATAAGGATGGGGTAATTCGGCGTTAAAATCCTTTCTTAACCGGTAAAACGAGGTGATATAGTTCATCAGGTTCACCAAGTACAAATTACCTGCTTGGTCTATGGAGTGCCAGTTTTCTATATCAGTCAAAATCTTTTTACGCTTAAACAAATGCTGATGTTGGGTTTGCATCTCCTTACCCTTTTCGTATATCCAATGTGCATAAAAATATTCCACCCCCATCTCCATACTCTCCACTTCTTTGGATATGGATGGCAATAGGGATTGGAACAATGCTCCACGTTTATCTCGAACAAACAGGTAATTGAGCAACAGTAAATCTTGCTGAATGGAGGTCTTATACATGCAATGTGCCGCAAACCCTTTGGCCAATTCAAACAGCTTATTGCTCAGGTTATACAACACTTGCATACTGCTGTATTGCTTGCCTTTAAACATCGCTCGAAAGACCTTTAATTGATCCACCTCCTCTTTGGTAAAGGAGGGATAGGACTTACCCAACAAACGGTACAATTCCACTACTTTCTTACTGCTGTTGTAAAGCGGACTCTCCACATAGTCCCCAAACTGCTTAAATTCATCGGGTGTAAACGTCTTGAGCAACATAATTAACCTATTCTTGTGCATAAATCAATTGTCTGAATTTGCGCGTAAAGTGCTGGTAATCAATTGTATATTCTCAAAATACACTTAACAATCTGTTAGAAAGCCGAAAAATACTACTTTTTCATGGATAGACGGCGAGATAACTTTGTAGCATCAAACAAAACAGAATGTTTGACAACATTATAACTGCTACTTTTTACAAAACAACATCCTTAACCATGAAACAAGTTTTCCGCTTCCTCACCTTTTGCTCTTTGTTCTTTAGCATCCCGGCTTTGGCGCAAGCGCCACAAAAATTCAGCTATCAAGCCGTAGCAAGAGATGCCACCGGAAACCCACTCGTCAATACCGATATATCGGTACGCATGAACATCAATAATGGGATGCCGTTGGGGCCAACCATATACAGTGAAAGACACAATGTAACCACCAATCAGTTTGGGTTATTTACCCTTCAAATTGGAGCCGGCACAGTAATAAGCGGCACTTTTACATCCATCAACTGGGGCAGTGGTGATAAATACTTAGCCACCGCATTGGATGACGATGGGTCTGTTAACGGGTACACGTTTATGGAAATGGGGACGACGCAATTGTTGAGTGTGCCTTATGCTTTATATGCCGGACAGAGTAGTAATGGCTGGAACTTAACGGGAAACACCGACACAAATCCCACAACAGATTTTATTGGCACAAACGATGCTCAACCACTATTGTTTAAGGTTGCCGGTATAAAAGCAGGTGAAATAAATTCCTTGACCTATAACACGGCTTGGGGGGTATCGGCGATGCGGTTTAATACCAATGGGCTTGGTAATACGTCTTTGGGATACCAGACCCTATACAATAATACCACAGGAAACTATAATCTCGCCATTGGCCCTTATGCCCTGTTCAACAATGTTGGCAACAGTAGAAGTACTGCCATAGGCTACAATTCAATGGCTAATTCCAATAACAGCACACTCGATCAATCTACTTTCAACACCGCCATTGGCTTCGAATCGTTAAAGGGCAGTAGTACTCTTGCTAATAACACAGGTAAGTTTAATACCGCAGTGGGTGATAAAGCACTGTTCGCAAATACATCGGGCGATAGCAATGTCGCTATAGGGGTAGATGCATTGGTAACGAACAGCATCGGTTTTAATAACGTTGCCATCGGACGGTTTGCACTGGAAGATAACACAATTGGAAATTCTAATTCAGCTATTGGAACTTATGCGCTCTCCTCGAATACCACCGGAGCTGATAATACCGCCATTGGACAATCTGCCATGTTTCACAATACATCGGGAGGTTTTAATTCAGCCATCGGATACCAATCGCTACATGGCAACACAAACGGAACGTATAACGTTGCGGTAGGTGCTAATAGCCTTTTGAGCAATAAATCGAACAACCGAAGTATCGCCATCGGGTATGGGGCGATGTATTATGCCGATGACCGCACCACCGGTAGAGAAACATACAATATCGCCATTGGATTTGAAACTTTGGAAGGGAGCAGTACGCCGGCTGACAATACCGGAAGATATAATACTGCTATTGGCGACAGAACCATGAATAACAATACCTCCGGCGACAGTAACAGTGCCCTTGGTATTCGTGCCTTGTTTTCCAACACTACGGGCAGCTATAATACAGCAAGCGGATATGAAGCCCTTTATATCAACTCAACAGGAAATTACAACAGTGCTTATGGTTATGGTGCTTTGCACAATACTTCTAACGGCAGTAACAATACCGCCATCGGCCGAAGCGCATTGTTCTACAATACCACCGGATATTCCAATGTAGCCATTGGTGTACAGGCACTTTTGAACAACCAAACTCAAAGCAACTTGGTAGCTATTGGCGACAGTGCTCTCTATAACAATGGCATAGGATCTTCCAATGCCATCCATTCTACTGCCAATACAGCCGTAGGAAGCAAAACCTTATATTCAAACACCTTAGGCAGCAACAATACTGCCACTGGGTCAATCGCCCTATCGGCTAATACTGCCGGAGGCTATAATACTGCCATTGGCAGTCGTGCATTATTAACCAATACCAACGGCACCTACAATACAGCTTTGGGATACAACGCCTATCCTATCAGTGCTTTGTTAAACAACTACACCGGCATAGGTTTTGGCGTAGGAACCGGTGGCAGTGCCAGCAATACCGTAGAAATAGGCAATACCAGCGTTACTGCTGTTAAAATGCAAGTGCTTCCCACCACTTACAGCGATGCTCGAATTAAAGATGACATTACCGAAGATGTGCCCGGCATTGCCTTTATCACCAAGTTACGACCCGTTACCTACCACCTCAATATCCACCGCCAAAACCAAATGCTGTACGGCAACGAGAAACCCGACACCCTCGATTGGGAAGGTAAATACGATATCGAACAAATCAAAATGACCGGCTTCATCGCCCAAGAAGTAGATCGGGCTGCCAAAGAAACCAATTACGATTTCAGTGGGGTTTACCAACCCAAAAACCCCAACGACCTCTACGGACTCAGTTACAGTGCCTTTGTCATGCCGCTAGTAAAAGCAGTGCAAGAACAACAAACCATCATAGAACAACTCCAACAGCAAACCCAACTCCTGCAAACCAAAGCCGACCTTATTGACCAATTGCAGCACGAAATCAACCTACTCAAAAAAGCCCTCGCTAAAGAGTAGCATTAACCCCATTAACCTAAAGTCATGTTAAAACCAATTTTTCACCACCCAACATTACCATCAGCCCACATGAAATACTTGCTCATCACACTCCTTTTGGTTGCCTTTTATATCCATACAGCCGCTCAATCCCTAAGCCAAGAGGTGGTAGCCAACGGTGGGGCATTTCATGAAACAGGCACTCATTCCATATCCTGCACCGTTGCCGAACCCATCAACACCACTCTCGACACAAACGATTACATCTTAACCCAAGGTTTCCATCAAGTATATCGTAGCCCGCTTCAAGTCAAAATTTTCTTGGAAGGTGCTTACACCAACAATGCCATGACCACCCATCTGCAAAACGGCACCGATGTCATTCCATTACAACAACCATTCAACACTGCTCCATGGAACTATTTTGGAACCGAAAAAACAAGTTCAATACCCTCCAATCTAACCGATTGGATACTGATTGAAGTAAGAGCCGGCATTAACAATCCGGTTATAGTAGAACAGGCAGCAGCCTTTTTATTATCAGATGGAACGGTTCAGGATATGGATGGCAACCCGGGTGTTAAATTAGATAATGTCAAATCCGGCACCCCCTATCACTTTATCGTCCGCCACCGGAATCATTTGGCGGTCTTGAGCGACGAATACATTACTTTCCCCTTTAACTACTTTTATGATTTTACCACAAGCACCTATCAGGCTTATGGACCCAACCAGTTAAAGCTGATGGAAGATGGAACATACGCCCTCTTTGCCGGCGACTTCAACGCAGACGGTGCCATCACCGTAGCCGATTACAACTTCTACTCCGCCGAAGTATCCGCCATCAACCAATACACCGATGCCGATGCCAACCTCGACAAAAATGTAACCGTAGCCGACTTTAACCTATACCAACCCAACGCCAGTAAAATAGGAATCCCGCAGGTTCGGTATTGAGAGGATAGATTGAAGACTAAAGACATAAGACATAAGACATTAGACAGGAAGCAAACTCACTTTTCACTTTTCACAATTCACAATTCACAACTCACTCACAACTCACTCATAACTCATAACTCATAACTCATAACTAAAATGAAAACCTACATCTACACAGACGAAACAGGCGACCAAGCCATCAACTTTCAAACCAGCCAACACGGGCACATCAGCAGTCAAGACTACTCCCTTCTCGAAACCCTTTACGACCAACACCTTCACCACCTCAGTTTTGAGCAGCGCATCGAAATCTTGTACAGCTATATCACCGACACCAAAACGACCAATCATTATTCGTTTAGGCGGCAAATTCAATCCGGCTGCAAAGTAACCACCAAAATTACCGAACCCGATACTTTGACAGAAAAGGTGATGATAAACCTATCCTCCAACGACTACCTTAACCTGTCTCAACACCAACAGGTAAAAGATGCGGTTACCATTGCTGTTCAAAAACATGGATTAGGAGCAGGCAGTTCTCCTATGTTTACCGGAACCACCAATTTACACAGACAACTGGAACAGAAAATCGCCCAATTCAAAGGAACGGAAGATGCTATGCTCTTTTCCTCCGGTTATGGTGCTAACTTCGGTACCATTCGCGCCTTGCTCACCAACAACGATGCTGCTATCTGCGACATGTACGCACATGCCAGCCTCATGGACGGATGCACCAATACCAATCGCTACTACTTCAGACACAACGACATAGACTCCTTATCCCTAGCACTTCAAAAAGCAAGCAAGCACCAAAACAAACTCGTCATCATTGATGGGGTCTATTCGATGGACGGCGACATTGCGCCATTAGACCAAATCATCGAAACTGCTCACAATTACGGTGCATGGGTGATGGTGGACGATGCCCACGCCACCGGAGTCATCGGTCATAACGGACGAGGCACTGCCAGCCACTTCGGGTTAACCGGAAAAGTGGACCTCATCTCCGGCACTTTCAGCAAGGCACTCGGTGCGGTCGGAGGCTTCATCGCCGGCAGCAAAGAACTGATTGCATACCTCCGAATCGCTTGCCGTGCCTATATGTTTTCAACCGCCCCCGCAGTTCCCGTGATGGCAGGGGTCTTGGAAGCCTTGAACATCTTAGACCAAGAACCCCACCGAATAAAACAACTACATCAAAACATCAACTACTGCCGTACTCAACTCCTTTGCATGGGCTTCAATATCGGCAACTCCCGAACCGCCATCATCCCCCTCATAGTCGGGAATGATTACAAGGTAAAAGAAATGACCCATCGCTTGGAACAAGCAGGTGTATTAGTCAATGCAGTTCCTTATCCCGCAGTACCCAAAAAACTAACCCGCGTCCGGTTATCCCTCACAGCCGGCCTAGCCAAATACCAACTCGACTATGCCCTACAGGAAATAGAACGAATCGCAGCAGACCTCAAAATCATCAACATTGCTCATCATCTCTCCAATCCAAAAGTCAAAATCGAACAACATCAAGCAGCTTTTATCTAGTTATGAGTTATAAGTTATGAGTTATGAATGTTGCGAGCAAGTGCCTATTAATCATTGCCTATTGCTCTTTTCATATTGCCCATTGCCTTAAGTCTATTGTCTCCAGTCTAAAAATCTAAAGTCGTAAATTCTTCAAACCAATCGTAAATCGTAAATCTAAAATCGCAAATAAAATGAAATCATTCCTCTACACCGACGAATCCGGCATCCAACATGCCATCACTTTCCAACTGAGCCAACACGGGTACATTTGCAGCAAAGAATACTCCCTGCTCGAAACCCTCCACGACCAACAGCTTCAAAACCTGACCTTACAACAGCGCATTGATATCCTTTGCAGCTACCTGACCGACATCCACAAATGCGGGCATTACTCCTACCGACGCGAGTTGAAAACGGGCTGTAAAGTAACGGCAAAGGTAAAACCAACCGACAACGCAATCACAGAAGTACCCATGCTCAACCTCGCCTCAAACGATTACCTCAACCTATCCCAGCATCAACAAATCATTGATGCCGCAACCCAAAGCCTCCAACTATACGGTTTAGGCTCCGGCAGCACCCCCATGTTTACCGGAACCACCCCCCTCCACAACCGGTTAGAACAAAAAATTGCCCAATTCAAAGGAACAGAAAAAGCCATGCTCTTTTCTTCCGGCTATGGCGCAAACTTCGGCACCATACGTGCCCTGCTCACCAACAACGATGCGGCCATCTGCGACATGTATGCCCACGCCAGCCTGATGGACGGTTGCACCAACACCAACCGCTACTATTTTAAACATAATGACATGCACTCCCTTTCCATTGCGCTCCAAAAAGCCAGTAAACACAAAAACAAACTCGTCATCATAGACGGTGTTTATTCCATGGACGGCGACATTGCGCCCCTCGACCAAATTATAGAATTGGCTCACGCCCACGGCGCATGGGTCATGGTGGACGATGCACATGCCACGGGGGTTATTGGAAAAAATGGAAGAGGGACAGCCGATCATTTCGGGTTATCCGGTAAAGTTGACCTTATCTCCGGCACCTTTAGCAAAGCACTGGGCGCAGTCGGCGGCTTCATCGCCGGAAAAGCCGACCTCATTGACTACCTCCAAATAGCCTGCCGCGCCTACATGTTCTCCACCACACCCGCAGTTCCGGTCATGGCAGGAGTCCTCGAAGCCCTCGATATCTTAGACCGCGAACCGCACATCATCGAACAGCTTCACCAAAACATCACCTACTTCCGCACACAAATGCTGGCAATGGGTTTCAACATCGGAAACACCCAAACCGCCATCATTCCCCTCATCATCGGCAACGATTACAAAGTCAAACAAATGACCCAACGACTCCATCAAGCAGGCATACTCGTCAACGCAGTCCCCTACCCCGCAGTACCCAAAAAACTAACCCGCCTCAGAATAACCATCACCGCAGGCCTTACCCAAGACCAACTAGACTACGCCCTCCGGCAAATAGAACGAATTGCAACTGACCTCATGATTATTAACCCACAACAATCCGCATCCAACCGAACCCATTTGATTCACGTATAAAACCACTCTTCTTGATGGCTTTCAAGTCAACCGACAGGGGAATTCAGTCAAATTTTACGGTTGACAAAATCCCCTAGTCGGTTGACAATTCGATAAAACAGGGTGACTTTACTCCATTGCAGGGGTGTTTTTAAAAAAAGCCAAGGGAGCAAAAGATTTTTGCAGGGCGGTTTTGAGCTAAAACAGGGTGACTATGCTTCATTGCAGAGGCGTTTTTACCAAAAACCAAGGGAACAATCACCTTTGCAGGGGAGTAAAACATTTTATCGGGGTGAACTTTTCAAAAAGCCGGTTGGCTTTATTCCATTACAGGTGGGCTTTGCTTCTTAGCAGGGGAGCAAGGTGTTTTTGCAGGGTATCAAATGAGCCTCAAAAAGTTAAAAAGTGGAATAAGTCGGGCTAAAATGTTTACCCGCTTTTATGCGTGGTTACTTTTTAGGTTGATGGTGTTGAAACCTGAATAAAAACAAATCAGAAATAGCGTAAATGGCGATTCTATATAGTTTAGCATGATTTGTTTCAAGTTGCCCGGGTTGTATTTGCAGTTAGGTGGTTTTAATTATGAGTTATAAGTTATGAATGGTCTTGAAGAGATGTCAAAAATGCGGTCAATCAAAAATTGGTTTGTTGTCTAGTTTTGACATCTGACAATGTTAAGGAAGGCTTCGCTTAAAGCGAAGGTTTCCTTTTTCCAAACTATTAAAAATCAACAAACGATTGCCAATTTAACATCTTCAGTCTTAAGTCAATCGTTAAGTCTTTTGTCTATTCTCTATTGTCTTCAGTCTTTTGTCTTATGGCTATATTAAAATAACCACCCCTCCCAACTCCATCCCCCTTTGAAAATCCGCTAAGTAATCCTATTTTTGGGGCAACATTAAAAACCCCATGCACCTCATACAAAAAATCCTCATCGCCAACAGAGGCGAAATAGCCCTACGCATCATGCGCACTTGTTCTCAAATGGGAACATAGTAAGTCAAACAGTGTCTGCTAATTTGAGTCTTGCGTAAACAAATCTAATCTAAATGAGTAAACCCTATTTAAAAGCCGTATATTAGTAACCGGAAAACAATCTGTTGATAATCAGAAAAATTGAAAATCATGAGCCAAAAAATTGATTTAACCGCAGTGATTGAAAAAGAAGGTGATAGTTATGTTGCATTTTGTCCTGAATTAGATATTGCAAGTCAGGGTGAATCAGCAGCAGATGCTAAACTAAACCTGATAGAAGCCTTAGAATTATTTTTTGAGTGCGCTTCTGATAATGAAATACATGCGCGTTTGAACAATGAACTTGAAATCTCTAAAATTACTGTCCATATTTGAGCTAATGAAATCACTTTCCGGCAAAGAGGTCTGCACCATATTAATGCAATTTGGTTTTATTCAGGTTAGGCAACGAGGAAGTCACGTTATTATGCAAAAGCGACTTGATCAATCTACTGTAACTGTTCCTGTTCCATTACATAAAACATTGAATATCGGCACTTTGCTATCTATTATAAGACAATCGGGTTTATCTAAAAAGGATTTCGGTATTTAATTGTTTCCGCTTGCGTAAGCAATCTGTCTGTCAGTAGTTTCCTCTGCATTACCTTCAATGTGATGCCGATTTGTTTTGGTAATATTAACAAGCAAAGCATTAGCTTTCAGTTTACTTACTGTTTCTCAAGCAGCTTTTAATAGTTGTTTTCATTCTCGGTCAAAACAAGTATAAGTTAGCGTTTACATTACCGGTATTTCAATTTTTTAAAGTTGCAAAATGAAAAGCCTTGCAATTGGTTTCAAAGCTTAGAATTTCATCCAAACCAGTGTTTTTATCCAGTTTACTCCTATTTTTGAGGCAATATAACAACTCATGCACCTCATACAAAAAATCCTCATCGCCAACAGAGGCGAAATAGCCCTACGCATCATGCGCACCTGTGCCCAAATGGGTATAGCCACCGTAGCCATTTATTCCGATGCCGATAAAGATTCTCTTTTTGTCAGACAGGCAGACGAAGCCATCTGCATCGGCGGAAAGCAAGCCGCCGAATCCTACCTCGACCCCAACAAAATTATCGAAGCAGCTCGCCAAACCCATGCCGATGCCATACATCCCGGCTATGGGTTCCTTTCCGAAAACGCCCACTTTGCCCGACGTTGTGCTGATGAAGGGTTTATTTTTATCGGTCCAAATCCGCAAGCTATTACCACTATGGGGTCTAAAATCGGCGCAAAAGCTATTATGCAAGAGCGGGGAGTTCCAACAATTCCCGGCTATAATGGCGAAGATCAATCCATTCAGAACCTTACCGAACAAGCGCTCAAAATAGGATTTCCATTGTTGTTGAAGGCCTCGGCAGGTGGTGGTGGAAAGGGCATGAGAATTGTCCGTAACCCCGAAGATGTCGAAAAATCCATTGATGCCGCAAAAAGAGAATCCCTCGCCGCATTTGGAGACGATACCCTACTCATCGAAAAATACTTCGACTCTGCCCGGCATATTGAGTTTCAAATTTTTGGCGACCAACACGGCAATGCCATCCACTGCTTTGAGCGCGAATGTTCTATACAACGCCGATACCAGAAAATTATCGAAGAATCACCCTCCCCTGCCCTCACCCCCGCCCTTAGACAAGAAATGGGAAGCGCAGCAGTAGCCGCCGCAAAAGCCATCGGTTACGACAATGCCGGTACTGTTGAATTTATCTTAACCCCCGATAACAATTTCTATTTTCTCGAAGTCAATACGAGGCTTCAAGTTGAACACCCCGTTACAGAGTTAGTAACGGGCCTCGACCTCGTTCAACTGCAAATCGAAGTCGCACAAGGGCTACCGCTCCCCTTCGCCCAAGAAGACCTCATCCAAACCGGTCACGCCATTGAATGTCGCCTATATGCCGAAGATACCTCCAACAATTTCCTGCCCACTACCGGAACCATCCATCTTTGGCAAAAAGGTAAAACAGGCAACATGCGTTACGATACGGGAGTTACCACCAACTCTGTCATTGATATTTATTACGACCCCATGATTGCCAAAGTCATCGCCTACGCCCCCAACCGTTACGATTGCATCCGTAAAATGCGCCGCGCCTTGCAAGAATTAGTGCTCCTAGGCCTCACCACCAACAAAGACTTCCTCATCCAAATCCTCCAAAACCAACAATTCATTACCGGCCACTTCGATACACATTTCCTTGGTAAGTCCTTCACCTATTCCCCCCAACACCTAAGCGACCAACACCTACACCAATTCGCCATTGCCGCCCTGCTCTACCAATGGCAACAACGCCGCAAAGCCCTCCAAACCCTGCAACAACTCCCTTCCGGTTGGCGAAACAATTACTACCAACCCCAAACAGAAGTTTTCAATTGGGGGAATACAGCAATAGAACTCGACTATCGGGTAACTAATAACCAATTCGAAATCATCATTGCCAATACCCGATACGAAGCCCAACTGCTCGAACAAATAGGGCATCAATTAGTCTGCCTCATCAACCAACACCGCCTTACCTTCACCATCGCCGATACCCCTCAAATCCTACACCTCCACAATCCCGACAGGGGCAGCATCACCTTAGAAAAAGTTTCCCCCTTCCCCGAAAAACAAATCGAGCAGGTCAAAGGCGCATACACCTCTCCCATGCCCGGCGAGGTGGTCAAAGTTTTGGTAAAAGCGGGAGATGTGGTCAAAACAGGGGATACTCTAATTGTCCTCACGAGCATGAAAATGGAAAACGCCATAGAAGCCCACGAAGACGGAACCGTTGAGGAGGTATATGTATCCGAAAAAACAATAGTAGCCGCCGATGCGCTACTACTGAAAATGGATTTAGGGGTTAAGAGTTAAGATGTTAGGACTTAGACTTACCCCTTTTGGTAGTTAAGCAACGGTAAAGTAAAAGTTACTTTGGGCCCTTGAAGCAACCCTTATGACGATAAACGGGAAAACACGAAGATGAATTTGAGTTATGAGTTGTGTATTGCAATTAACCACTAATTACTAAATTAGCTCGCTTCGCCAAAAATCGCTTCAAAAGACTCAACATCAAAATCCTCGCAAACGATTTCCATGGTGCTCTTTCCTCGTTTGGCAAACTCATAGCGAATTAAGGTGGCTTCATCTTCCTCATTAACAACCATGTGGGTTTCGGTCATCTCTACCACCAAGCGCAGTTTATTGGTCGCACTGACACCCGCACCAACCGCACCCTGTCTCAACAAAGTTCCGACCGCACAGGCTTTGTAGGGTCGCCTTTCGTAGCGGTCTTCCACCAAAACGAAACGCTTCCAACCCGGATACTTCAGGTCTAACCAACCAAGCATTCCGGCAAAAGTCTTATTCATTTTCATTTCCTCAAACCGGTTTCCCACTCGAACAAAGTAAAATTTACCCGATGCCAGTTGACGGTACAAATAAAACTCTTTCCAACCCTCATAACGGGTATGCAACAACTCTATCAAATCTACTATTTCCTTTACTCTCGTATAATGATCAATCAAGGAAGTTTTTCCCACAGCCTTACCCAATGAACCTTCTACCGCAGCAATTTTCCCCATAGCCAATATATATTTTAATAAAGTTGCAATATAAGAAACAATATCCAAAGCAGGGCTACAAGATGCTATTAAGTTAGGGTATATTTGCAATTTAGCACGATAATACTCAAATCCAGCCCAAATCCACCATTTATATGCCGACTCGCTACTCCATTATAGCATTAGTATGTCTATTCCTTTCCACCATAATTTGGGCGCAACAACCACATCCTAAAACAGGAATCAATTACGAAATCCATATTCAAAAAGCCACCCAAAGCATCAAGCTAGATGGTATTTTAAACGACCCCGACTGGCAAAATGCTCAAATAGCAAAAGACTTCTACCAAACCCTCCCGGACGACCAAGACTTTGCCCATTCCAAAACCGAAGTCCGAATTACCTACGACAATCAAAACATCTACATCGCTGCCGTTTGCTACGACGAACTACCCGGCAACTACGTCATCCAATCTCTGAAAAGGGATTTCTCTTATCCCGTTACCGATGCCTTCGTTGTCTTCATTGACCCATTCGGCAACCAAACCACCGGTTTTAGCTTTGCCGCAAGCCCCCTCGGTGTTGAACGGGAAGGCTTGTTAGAATATGGAGGGATTTTTGGTGTTACCACAAGTTGGGACAACCGTTGGTTCTCGGCAGTTCATGCCGAAGAAGGAAAATGGACAGTAGAAATGTCCATCCCTTTCAAAACCATTCGTTACGACGAAAAACGCCCCGAATGGAACATCAACTTCTCGCGAAACGACCTCAAACGAATCGAAACCTCCACTTGGAGTCCTGTTCCCACGCAATTCAATGTAGCATCGCTCGCTTTTACCGGTAAACTGATATGGGATACTCCCCCAAAAAAAGCAGGAGGAAACGTCTCCATTATCCCCTATCTCCGTTCAAGCGCAAATCGGAAATACAGCACTCAGGAAAAACCCGAAATTGATAACCCACAGGGGGGATTAGATGCCAAAATTGCATTGTCCAGCTCACTCAACTTAGATCTAACCATCAATCCTGATTTCTCACAGGTAGAAGTGGACAGGCAAGTAACCAACCTCGAACGGTTCAACCTGTTCTTTCCTGAAAGACGACAATTTTTTATCGAAAACAGCGACTTGTTCCAGTTCGGTACCGCCTCCATGCGGCCATTCTTCTCCCGCACAATAGGGTTGGAAGTGCCCATCCTTTTCGGTGCCAGACTCACCGGAAACCTAAACGAAAACTGGCGGGTTGGACTGCTCACTACTCAAACGGAAGGAATCCCAAATGGCATTCAAAGTCAAAACTTCTCCGTTGCCACCCTTCAACGAAAGTTCTTAGCGCGTTCCAACGCAACCGTGTTTCTCATTAACAGACAAGCATTTACCAACCTCAAACCCGACAAAGACGATTTCAACCGAATAGCAGGTGCCGAATTGCGCTTCCGTTCCGCAGATAACCGATGGGCTGCCGACCTCCTCTACCACCAATCCTTCACCCAATACGACACAGAAACCTTCTCCCCCAAACTCATCAACCGTGCAGGGTTGATAGGCAGCGTCAACTACGACACCCGAAACATCTATGCCTTCGCTTCGTTGGAACATGCCGGACAAGATTATATCGCCGATGTTGGTTTTCTACAAGACCTCTACCATAGAGATGACCAAAACAATACCACTCAAGCCGCACCTTATTTAACCTCTTATCATTACATCGGATATAAATTCTACCCCAAAAAGATAGATGCCATTCGATATTGGGGTCCAGAAATCGGCAACAGAATTTTCTATTACTACAACCCACAAAATTTTGAACGATGGAGCGAGTTGAAACTTTCAACATTCTTTAAAAACAACGGAATTGCCCGATTAGTCATAGACAATTACGCTACTCAACTCCTGTTTCCCACCAATATTACCGGACAAATGGACTCCTTGCTCCAACCCGGTATGTATCACTACACCGACTATGGCGCAGAATACGAATCCGCCCCCCGAAACAAATTATACGGAAAATTCAGAGCCTACTATGGGGGATTTTACAATGGCAATAAACTGACCCTCAGTGCCGAAGCCAATTACCGAATTCAACCGATAGCCAATCTCGCTCTCAGCATCGCCTACAACCGCATACAATTTCCTAAAGGGTTTGGCGACACTCAACTGCTGCTCATCGGACCCCGTATTGAGTTTACCTTTACCCGAAGCCTGTTCTTCACCACTTTCCTGCAATTCAACACCCAAACACAAAACTTCAATATCAACAACCGCTTCCAATGGCGGTTCGCCCCCATGTCCGATGTGTTTCTCGTCTTCACCGACAACATGGATACCAATGATTTCACTCAAAAAGATTGGGGGGTAGTGTTGAAAATCAACTATTGGTTTACGTTGTAATTATACTCTCTATTGACAATTGGACTAAGCATTACGTTCCTAACTCCAACTGATTGCGTATCAATTCATAATAGGCCCCTTTCAAAGCGGTCAACTCCTCATGAGTTCCCTGTTCCACAATCGCACCCTTATCCAATACTACAATTTGGTCGGCATGTTGAACCGTACTCAACCGATGCGCTACCACCACCACCGTTTTACCAACAAAAACTTCTTGTAAATTATTGGTAATTACGCGCTCATTACAAGCATCCAGTGCATTCGTGGCTTCATCAAAAAACAAATAGTGCGGGTTTTTGTAAACCGCACGGGCAATCAATATCCGCTGTGTTTGCCCGCCACTAAGACCAATCCCCTCCTGCCCTATCTTAGTGTTATAGCCCAAGGGTAATTCCTTTATAAATTCATCTATATTAGCAATGTCCGCCGCATATTCCAACCTATCGTTCACCATCGGTTGCTGTCCAAGTGCAATGTTTTCCGCAATAGTGTCCGAAAAAATAAAGCCGTCCTGCATCACTACTCCGCAATGCTTTCGCCATACCTGCGGGTCTATCTGCACAAGTGGTTCATTGCCCAAGAGTATTTCTCCAACTTGCGGCTCGTAAAATTTAAGCAGCAACTTAATCAAAGTTGTTTTACCACTACCGCTCGCCCCCACAATCGCTGTAACCTTACCGGATGGTAGCACAAGGTTGATGTCTTTCAAAACATATTCCGCTCTTGGTCCGCCATAGGCAAAACTCACATGGCGCAATATCAGGTCTGCCGCCTTTGGAACATCAGAACTTAGCCCATGATTTGCCGGCACTTCATCGGGTTTTGCATGTATTTCGTTCAAGCGTTCAATACTCAGGCGGGCATCTTGAGCCGACTGTAAAAACCTTACAAGTTCCGCAACAGGAGCATTCAACTGCCCAACAATATAAGACACTGCCAACATCATCCCCAAACTCATACTCCCTTCAATCACCTGATAGGCCGCCAAAAAAACAATTACTATGTTTTTAAACTCGTTAAAAAACAATGCCCCCAACTGCTGATATTCTTCCACCACCAATGCCCGAAGGTTAATTTGATGCAAAGCCTCTTGAATACCCTCCCATTTCCTTTGGCTTGGTTTTTCGTAATGGTTCAACTTTATCTCTTGCATGCCGCTAATCATCTGTACCAACATATTTTGATGGTCTGATAATTTATCAAACCGCTCGAAATCCAACCTTTTCCTTCGCCCTAAAAACAGTGCTATCCAACCCATATACATCAAACTACCCGCTACAAATACTCCGAAAACCGGTAGGCTATATATTGCCAAGACCACTCCAAACACTACGAGGGTGAATATTGAAAAAATGACATTGAGCGATGAAGAAGTAAGAAATCGCTCAATTCGTTGGTGATCGCCAATCCTTTGCAGCAAATCTCCCGTCAGTTTCACCTCAAAAAAACGGATAGGTAATCGCATGAGCTTCAGCAAGAAATCCGATAAGATAGCTCGGTTAATAACACTTCCTGCTCGCAAAGCAATCCGGCTACGCACAAAGTCAAGCAAGGTTTTGCTCGAAAACAACATCAACTGCGCCAGCAATACCAAATACACGAAATTCAAATCCGGCTTACCCACCCCCCTGTCAATCAATGCCTGAGTAAGAAAAGGAAAAGCAAACTGCACTACCCCTCCCAAAAGGATTGCCACAATCAGCCAAAAAATCTGCTTGATATGCCCTTTTAAATAAGGCTTTAAAATCCCCAGCCCCAATTCCTTACCACCATCATCCGTTGCTGTAAAAAAATCAGGGGTTGGTTCTAAAGCCAGAGCGACACCTTCTATACCACCATTATCCGATTTTCCGGTCCAGCCCTGAATAAAAGCCTGTTTTGAATATACTACTCGCCCAAACGCCGGGTCAACCACATACACCTTATTACCTTTAATCTTATACACCACCACAAAATGCCGTTGTTGCCAATGCACAATACAAGGTAAAGGCACATCTCGCGCCAACTTATCAAAATCCACCTGCACACCAACCGTTGTCATCCCGATACTTTCGGCAGCATCGCTGATACTCAACAAAGATGCCCCCTGCCGGTCTAAATAACTGCGTTCGCGGAGTGTTTGTGTAGCATACTGTTTACCATAATACTTTGCTATCATGCGCAAACAGGCGACACCACAATCCATAGAGTCCAACTGTTGGTAAAACGGAAATCGAGGCATGGTAAATATTTAAAGGCGACAACCGGCATTTTTACAATTACATGACATTGCAAATGTAACAGTTTGTATAAAGGAAACCCTACTGACGAGAAAATAATTGCACCAATTCCTTAACGGGTATTCGGCAAAAACAGAAAGGTTTTCTACTTCTAATCGTAACAAGCCCCCGCTGATTAACTAAACCGGACGAAACGGTTCATTCACTTCTTTGAAAACAAGTTTCACCCGCGCTACTTGTTTATAGGTTTCGCCACTATTTAGGCACAGAGTGATTCCGGCATTTCCCAATTTTAGCATATACCTTTCAACTAAACTTGTTAAATCTTACAGACTCCTTTCTGCGAAAATCTGCGAAATCTGCGGGCAATACAAAATGAAATGTATTCAGTGAAGTCAAGACAATTGTCAAAGAAACCGGCAACACATCTTGTTTTGAAAGGAATAATATAGGGAATTAACTTTTTTTAGCGACTTTACACACTGCATTTGCTTAAATTTGCACCTCAAAGTCAATACTTACCATAATCAACAAACAATGGATATACAAACGACTTCATCAGGTGCCGATTTAGTACTGCTAAATGAACGCATACAACACGAAAGTGCCTTTATCGAATTATTGGAACGCGAACTGGGAAAGGTCATCATCGGTCAGCAACAAATGGTAGAGCGATTGCTCATCGGGCTACTTTCACAAGGTCATATCCTGCTCGAAGGTGTACCGGGATTAGCGAAAACGTTAGCCATCAAAACCCTTTCCGAAGCCATTCACGCCAAGTTTAGCCGTATCCAATTTACCCCCGACTTACTACCTGCCGACCTTATCGGTACCATGATTTTTAACCAAAACGAACACAAGTTTACCGTCAAAAAAGGACCGATTTTTGCCAATTTCGTTCTTGCAGACGAAATTAACCGCGCACCTGGAAAGGTTCAAAGCGCGCTCTTGCAAGCTATGCAGGAAAGACAAGTAACTATCGGCGAAAACACCTATAAATTAGAAGAGCCCTTCCTCGTTTTAGCTACTCAAAACCCCTTAGAACAAGAAGGTACCTATCCTCTTCCCGAAGCACAGTTAGACCGCTTCATGCTCAAAGTAATCATCTCTTACCCCGACAAAGAAGATGAGCAAAAAATCATGCGCATGAATGTCAACAATACCTTTGGTAAGGTAGAGCCTATCCTTCAAACCGAAGTGTTACATCGCGCTCGCAATGTGGTTCGTGAAGTATATATGGACGAAAAAATCGAACGCTACATTTTAGATATTGTCTTTGCCAGCCGAACTCCGCAACAGTACAAACTCGACAAAATAGCTCCTTATATCAGTTACGGTGGTTCTCCCCGCGCCAGTATCAACCTCGCCCTAGCAGCAAAAGCTTATGCTTTTATTAAGCGCAGAGGGTTTGTTATTCCTGAAGACGTGAGGGCTATCTGTTACGATGTACTTCGTCACCGAATAGGCATCACCTACGAAGCTGAAGCGGACAATATCACTTCAGAAGACGTGATTCGCGAAATACTGAACACTGTAGAAGTACCATAACCCCAAAAACTTGCGAATGGAAAGCAATGAATTGCTCAAAAAGGTAAGGAAAATAGAAATCAAAAGTCGGGGTTTGTCCAACCACATTTTCTCGGGAGAATATCACACCGCCTTCAAAGGGCGAGGTATGTCTTTTAGCGAAGTGCGCGAGTACCAATATGGAGACGATGTAAAATTTATTGACTGGAATGTCAGTGCCCGATTGCGCAGCCCTTACATAAAAGTATTTGAAGAAGAACGCGAATTAACCCTTATGCTGCTGATTGATATTAGCCAATCGGCATTCTTCGGAACGGTCAAACAACTCAAAAGCGAACTCATAACCGAAATCTGTGCCGTGCTTGCTTTTTCTGCTATCAACAACAACGATAAAGTTGGCGTTATTTTCTTCGGACAAGAAATAGAAAAATTTATTCCCCCTAAAAAAGGGAAAACTCATGTGCTTCGCATCATCCGCGAATTGCTGAATTATGCCTATGGAACCAAGGCACAAGAAGCTGAACAAAAACGCCTGAAACTTGCCGATGAGCGAAAAAACCAATGGTGGCAAGAAAAAACTGCTGCTTTCAAGCAGTTGTTCCAAAACAAGAACCATAATAATTCGAATGCCGATGCCGTTAAAACTAACGGTATTCAAAATCAATTGCCCAATACCAATATCGAACAAGCACTTGTTTATTTTACCAATGTCATCAAACGCCGTTGCATCGCTTTTGTCCTCTCCGATTTTTTAGCCGAAGGTTACGACAAGGCACTACGATTAGCCGCACAAAAACACGATGTCGTAGGTATCCATGTTTTTGATATTCACGAACAAGTACTGCCCAATGTTGGTATGATTAGGGTAATAGATGCCGAAACCGGACAAGCACAATGGTTAGACACTTCTGACAAAAGCACCCGAAAAAGCCAATTCACCGCTTTTCAACAAAAATTCAATTACTGTAAAACCGCCTTTGCCAAAAGCAGTTCTGATTTGTTAAGCATTTCCACAAAAGACGATTACGTAAAACACCTTATCAGTTTCTTTAAAAAGCGAGGTGCATAAACCACAACCTGCCATGAAAAAAACTACGCTCCTTATCTATTGCTTTTTGCTCTTAAATAGCACTTACGCCCAAACCAACAAAGACCAACTTACGACTACCAAACCAACAACAGCTGATGAAGGAAAATCTGCACCCTCCTCAACTAATATAAAGCCGATAGTAAGCGAGCAAAATAAAGAAAAGCGAGTGGGTGAAACTAGCGTAGGTCAGTCGGAAGGCAACGCTACGATTCCTAAAAAAGACTTACAAGCTCCGATTACTAAATACGAACTCTACAGCTTGATAAGAAAACACTTAGAAACCAACAACTTTAAAAACTGGGTTCTTACCGAGCGTCTTTCAAATTTTTATATAACTTACAAAGAACCGGTATCTGTTGTATCTGAGAAAAGCGAAATTGAATACGAATCCGAAACTAAAGAAGTAGAGGCTCTAAGTAAAATTTACCTCCCTAAAACGTATGAGCTATCTGTAGAATTTACTTCTTACGACACAGAAGCCTTAATTGTTCATACACAAGACCAAAAAGTATTCAGCACTCAACTCGATGAATTGAAGACATTGTATCAAATAGATGAAATTTTTGAAAATACCGAAACCAAAGAATACTATGCTTTGGATAATGATGAACGAAATCGCTTGTCCAAATATATGTTGGCAAAAATCTACTTAGAAAATTCACCCGGCAAAGAATCTCCGAATCTATACGTTCAAAATTTTGCAGTAACCCTAAAATATCAAAAGGATTATTACCGCACCATTCCAAAGCAAGTAAGTGAGGAATCGGTTAAAATTATTCAATTTCTAGAAAATACCCTTCGCAACAACCAATAAGTCAATAACAGGCTAGAACCCAAAACACTTGTCGAACGTTATATATAGCGATTGGCTAAAGAAGATTTTTCTATTAGGGAAACAACTTAGGTTAAGCTTGGCAATGCAAACCAAATTAACAAAGTTCGTATGACACAGATTTAATTACCCATTACATCTTACACTCTATTATGGGAGTATTGTTGAAAATTGTCATTATTTGCATTGTGGTTTATTATTCGGTCAAGTTTGTGGCGGGGTTTGTACTGCCTATTTACTTGGCTGCCAAAAAACTGCAAATGCAAAAACAACAAGCGAATCAAAAAAACAGCCAATCAAAACGGGCATCTGATACTAATAGTACTCATATCACTTACAAAGGGGGAGATTATATTGAGTACGAAGAAATTGAAAATCGCTAAACCAAGCTTTTCGAACTACGAGATTTGCCAAATTGGTATCCAAAAACGCTTCCACATACCCCACCCAAAACATGGGCAAACTGCGCAATATTGTCTTCTTGAAACGATGAAATGACTTCATTGCCCAAGAACAAAACCATTACCAATACAAAGGTGAGTGGAATATGCCCGCTTCTAAAGTTCGTCAGGGAACTCAATAAGATAAACATAAACACAATACCGCTTGCGCCCATTAACCCCGCAGCAAATACCGTAGCACTTAAAATGCCGGTTACAAGAGCGGTTACAAACATCATGGCCAACAGTAATTTTGAGCCATATTTTTCTTCTAACATCGGCCCCAGCAGCAAGATAAGGGTGAGGTTACTTACCAAATGTCCCCAATCAGCATGTCCTAATGCATGCGAAGCTAATCGAAAATAGGTAAGGGGGTCGCCAATACTCATATTTGGATACACTGTAAACAATGCACGGGTAAAACCCTCAAAAGAAAAACTATCAACCGACATAATGATGGTGCAAATCAACGTAAACGTGAGCACCACAGGAGAATTGTAGGTAATCTTCATAAAATGATTTTAACAGCAAACATATAAAAACCTCCCGAAGTTTCAATACACCCGCATTATTTAACTTCAATGCAAGAAAGTTTACCTGACAACAAGAGGGTAAATGGCAGAAACTCGGTTACAAACTCTCAATCAACTTTTTCATAATCAAGGTCATATTGGGTTCGGCGGCTTTAGCGACTGCAATAACATCCTCCACACTGACCACCTCAACTCTTTCAGGTGGATATCCGATGTCTGTAATAACCGAAATAGCAAAAACGGATAACCCACAATGTACTGCCACAATCACCTCCGGTACTGTTGACATCCCTACGGCATCTGCACCAATTCGGTACAGATAGGCATATTCAGCTTTTGTTTCCAAATTCGGCCCTGTTACACTGGCATAAACTCCGGTATGGCATCGGATATGATGCTTGCGTCCTATTTCCATTGCTTTTTTGATAAGGTCGCTATCGTAGGCTCGGCTCATATCGGGAAAACGGGGACCAAGTTCGTCGTAATTTTTACCCCTCAACGGATTATCGGGATGGAGGTTGATATGGTCGTCAATTATCAGTAAGTCTCCTTTATCCAAATGCTTACCCATGCCTCCTGCTGCATTAGAAATGAATAGATTTTCAACTCCCAGTTGTTTCATCACCCTCACCGGAAAAGTTACCTGTTGCATTGAATAACCTTCGTAATAATGAAAGCGACCTTGCATCGCCACAACCGGCTTGCCCGATAAAGTTCCAAATAATAGCCTGCCGCTATGACTTTCTACAGTAGATAACGGAAAATTAGGAATGTCTTTATATTGCAACTCGTCATGAACCTCAATTTCACCGGCCAAATTTCCTAATCCGGTACCTAAGATAATACCAATCTTTGGCATCAAAGATATGCTATCCTTGATGAACAGCGTCGTTTCTTCCAGTTTCTGAATTAGATTTTCCATACTTTTAATTAATGGCTTTTATTAACCGCCAAAATAGCAAAAGCCCCCGACACTATTAAGTATCAGGGGCTTTTGTTAGTAATTAGTTATTAGAAACAACTATTTTAGGGTTTCGGTATGCGGCTACCTGCATCAGATGGTCCTGAAGGTTTCGGCATATCATTTTGAGGAGGACATACGCGGAACTCAACACGACGGTTCAAGGCATGGTCAGCATCAATTGCTTTGCGAACGGGAGAGTCTGATAATCCTGAAACTACCGGCTCAACTTCACCGCGATATTGGATGACTAAACGAGTACGGGCAATGCCATAATCTTTTACTAATTTTTCAACCACTTCTTTAGCGCGTTTGTAAGACAATACATCGTTGTAAGGATTAGAGTGTCTTACATCTGTATGACCGATAACACAAAGTGTAGTGTTGGGGCAATCGCGCAAGAAACGGGCAACTTCTGCTAATTGTGCATCGAATGCAGGTTTGATAGAGTATTTGTTCAAATCAAACAAGATGCTCGGCAATAGTGGGTTAGCACAAGGATCAGCTTTTGCGACAACAGGGGGTGAGCATTTTTTTACGCAATCACAGAACCCATCAATATCATCGCATTTGATTTTAACTTTAGGAGCTACTCCGTATTGGTCAACCAAATCAATAGCGTCATAGCGAGTATGCGGTTCGCGATCATCGCAATCTAACACGCCGTCACGGTCGCTATCCAACATTCTACCACGAGTATCAACCGGGCAATTTTCACGTGAATCGGGTTCTTCGTCCCAAGCATTGGGCACACCGTCTTTGTCATCATCTTTAAAATCAGGCAAATCAAGGTTTTCGCAGCAAGGAGCTTCCGCCAATTCTTCGTAAGTATAGTCTAAGGGGTTCATCCACCAAAGTGGTTCAACCGAGTTTTTAGAACCTAAGTTAAAGTTAAGACCTAAACCTGTAAATACATAAGTATCGTAATCACGGGTTAAAGCACCCCATTCTTGCCAACGTTGTCCATCAAGAAGGTCATCGTTAGTATAGGTAACACGACTTTCTAAGGCCAAATTAACTACACGACCTAATTTGAAAGCTAAACCAACCCCTGCATGTGCAGTTGGCTTGTAAGAATATTTGTCAAAAGGTGTGTAATCGTCAAAATGACGTTCTGCTTGAGACTCAAACTCGCCATCTACGATGTTATCTAATTCAGCAAGAACGTCTTTGCGCATATCGTAATTGCCGTTATAGATGTCCGATGAAACCAATGCCTGATATCTGTCAGCATAAGTATTGCCATCAGCATCCAATTGGTCCATCATTGTGCGATAAGCTACACCACCGATACCTGCAAGTCCGTATAAGCCAATTTTTGTTTCACGTTTGTGGAAACGAATATTGTGGATGTTAAAAACACCCGAAATGCTTAACTCACGAATATTAGTTTTGTAGTTGTAAAACACATTTCGGCCTGTATTGGTAGCAGGGTCAATGTAGTTGGGCGTGGGATCGTCATTGTATTCGTCGTAACGAGTACTTCCTGATAAAGCACCATTGGGGTGGTAAGTAGGATCAATACTGCTAAAAGACCATCCTTGAGCAGCTTGCCAGTTTCTACCCCAAGTAGAACCCATCATGAAATTACCTCGCAAAGAGAATACATAGCCGAAAGAACGACGTATGTGACCTCCGAAGCCAAGTTTAGTGTGGAATTTATCACCTGCTTTCCAATCGGTGAAACCGGTTTTGATGTCACCGCTAACCATCAGCAAGCCGGCATCCAAGCCAATTTCCCACTTATCGCGTGGTTTGGCAGGATAGTTGTATTTTCTATCCAAGAACTTGTCTTGTTGGTCTTGCCTTCTCTTGGGTACAAACTCTTTGTACTCTTCACTTCTAAAAGCGGGATAAGGGTACTCATCCGAGGCTTTTTCAGTTTCTTCGCTTTCGCTTTCGCTTTTGCTTTCGCTCTCGGTGTTACCTTCTTCTTGGGCAAACAAACTCAATGAGCTTGCTAACAAAAAGAAGAAAGCAAGAAGCCAGTGTTTCTTACCTAACATCATAAGGTGTAGTTTTAGTCCGTTATATTTATAATTTTCAGTTTCTATTTCAATCCTAAAAAGGAATGTTCTCAAGTCTAAAGCTATTTACCATTGAATCAATGTTTCATAGCCGATTAGTACGCAAATATATGTTGCTCCATTTGATAAACAAATTTATTTGCTGCTTTTTTAAAAGTTTTTTGTTTCAAAGTTCTCGTGTTGCCCAATTCAAGTCGCAAAGCTAACAAAATCGGCAATATTTGTTAAAAGAATTAAGGCAAAATATTTTTTTTGAGCCAAAATCGCACTTTAGCACCCTATTTTCTTCATTCACAACGACCATTTCCATCCACAATCTCCTTTTGATGGCTTTTAATGACAATTAAACCGTTTTTTGAGATGCAATTTGATTTAGGGGGCAAGATACAACAAAGTTGGCAATTAGCTTTATCTAACTACTTTAAAAGACTTTTTTTTTCGCTAATTTACAATCACAGACACCCAAGCATTTATGGATTGCATCTTTATCCCTGTAAACAAATTTAACAAATAGCCGTGATGCTCATAGAACAAACCTAAACCTTACAATTGGTAACTGCTGTTTCCCAAAAAGCAGGCCAAATTTGTGTTGCCTCCGAAAAACATACCTTATTATATTATAGGTATCGCTGTACTTCCCTTTTTCCAATCATTAACTCGAAAAACATTTTATCCAATTATTTTAATCTCAAAAAAACATGAAACAACTTATCGCATTAGCAGTTGTATGCTGCTATCTGACGGTCATGGGTGCCTGTAATAACACGGGCATCAGCTTAGACCCCTCGCAAATTAAAATGAAAGCCGACTCGATTGTTCAGGTACAATCTACAGCAATCAGGGATTCGGTAAACGCTGCCTGCCAAGAACGCATCCAAACTCAATTAGTTGCCAAAGCCGATTCTATTGTTAAAGCCAAAGGGACAGGACAATAGGTTTCACAAGCCTATCCAATCACACTTTTATTAAACCAAAATTTAAAAAGCATTCCAAAATCGTTTCAAACATGAAAAAGTATCTCTTATCATTCATAGTTTTATCGGCTATCTTATCAGCTATCTTATTGGCATCGGCTTGCAACAATAGTGCTGAATTAGAAAAATTGAAAGCCCAACAACAAGAAGAAATTGACTTAATCGTTGCCTCACAGCTAAGTAGTCTTAGAGTATCGTTAGACAGTGCTTGTCATGCACAATTTGATGCAGTTCTTAACTTTAGAGTGGATTCGTTACTTGCCGTTGCCGAAGCTAAAAAAGCAGGATCTCCTAAATCGGGAACTAAGCCTAATACGACTCCTAAATCAAATACCACCACTCCGGACACTAAGCCTAAAACCATTGATGAAAAAATGAAGGACGTAAGAGGAAATGCAACCTCTACAACCGGGCCTAAAAAGGATGTCAATTTAACACCCAAAGAAGTAGAAGAAAAGATGAAAAATGTTAGAGGAAATGCCACTAAAACCGGCGACAAAAAATAACGCGAATCATTTAAACTTCCTCCTGAAACCGAGGTAAACGAAACCCTATTATATAAGGACTCTCATTCGCCTATACAACATCTGATTTTATGTTATTTAGGCTTTATTGATGCCCTTCAAATAAATTGCCCTCCAACAAGTACACCTCTCTTTATTCAAAAGGTGCTTGTTGGGGGGCTTTTTACGTATTGTTCATGAGCAACTCCAATAATTTTCAGACTAATAGGACTAATTCTCAACGCAGGCATTTTGAAATCAGGAAATTTGGCATTTATTTAAACTTTGATACGCCCTTCTTCGTGGTAGTAGCCTTCCGGTTCTTCGTTCAGGTATTCTATGCCAAGTACATAATCTCGTATAGTACAGCTTTCTCTATCGGGTTCTACCACCGGTGGGTTGGTGCGTATGGTTGGAGTACCCGTTTGTATGTAGGTTTGCTGTATGGCAGTTTGTATTTTGATGTTGGTAGCGGTGTACTAGTCTATAATGTCTAATGTACTTTCTGCTGGGGTGCGGTTGGTGCTGATGTGTTTGATGCGCTGGCGGCGTTCGTCTATATACTCGGGGCGTTTTATGTCGGATATGACGATAGGGGTAGTGCCGGTTCGTAGTTCACAGGTGCGTTTTTGGAGTTTGCGGCCGGTTGCATCGTAAATCCATGTGATGGTTTATTTCAAAAGTGATTTTTCATCAGGCAGCCATCCCCGTTTTTTAGCTTGTTTCAATAACCAAGGATGAGTTTTATTTGGATTGTCAATAATAAAGGTTTTAAGGTCTTCTTCCTGTAGCTTTTTAATTCGAGGGTCGGTGTAACTACTAATCATAAATATAGTTTCACCAAGATACCATCTTGAAGTTGGACTGTTTAAGTATTTCATATTGTCTTTATGAATCCCCTTAGCAAGAAATAGTACTGTATCTTGCAAAAGAGAAACTGCAATTGCATTTTCTATCTCCGTCGTATAGTTTTTAACATTTTCGTACTTACCGTCAACCTTAACCAAATGACAACTTACTTTATCTTTAATCTTAAATCTGTAAAAGAAAAGTACGGTATCGCCCCGTAAAGCAAAAGTATCTAAAGCAATTTCAAAAAAAGGAATTTCCCTGTTTGTCCTCTTAGAGGGCTTAACTTCTTCCAAGGTTTCCGGATTATTGTATTTCTCACAATGAGACAATCCATATATGCGGTACAGAAACCAACGTCCGGAATCAAATTCTGCTTCCAAATTGTGTGCAATAATACTGGGCGGATAATCAGGATAATCCGATGCCGATTGGTTGCTAAGACAACCCACAAAAAAAATACTCAATAGAATAAACACAAACAGTTTCATTTGCTAAGTTTAATGATATTTTGTTTTTTATTTTAATACAGTTACTTTGCCGGTTGCTTTGAACTACTCGATTGCTGGTAATATTACTTGTTGCAAACAAATTAAATTCAAATAAAACCTTCCATAGTGAGCGATTTTGCAAACAAGTGGAAATGTGTTATTTTTCGGTTGGTTGAATCGGCAGCCAACCCAGTATTTTTGCTTGCTTAAGCAACCAAGGATGCGTTTTATCGGGATTGTTTAAGATAAATTTTTTGAGGTCTTCTTCCTGTAACTTTTTTAGACGTGGGTTTGAATACAAATCGCCCCAATGCCGGCTTCCACCTAAGTACCACCTTTCATTGGGATTGTTCAAGTCTTTTATGCTGCCTCTAGAAATCCCTTCGGCTAGATACAACACTGTATCTAGAGATAGTGATACTGCAATAGCGTTATGTGTTGGAAATGGATGACCTGGAACCGAATCAAATCTATCATAATAATCAATCCAAATGCAACTCATATTGTTCTTTGCCTTAAAATGGTAGAAAAAAAGTATGGTATCGCCACGATATGCAAAAGTATCTAAAGCAATTTCAAAAGAGGGGAATTCTCTGTTTACACCCTTTAAAGACTTGTACTCATAAATAGATGTGGTATCCATATAAGAATCGCAAAGGGACAGCCCATATACACGGTATAAAAGCCAACGGCAGGAGTCATATTCGACTTGTAAATTATGTGCTATAATGCTGGGTGGATAATCAGGGTAATCCAATCTTGATTGATTGTTTTTGCAGTTTGCTACTAACAAGAATATTGAAATAATCACAAAATGTTTCACCTTATGAGATTTAATGGCACAGTAATTTTTGATTCGGGTCTGTAAATTAGTTTTCCATCGTTAGATATAGTGGTTTCGGCACGGTATAAGTGCATGTTTACTGGGTCTAAAGCTACATTGTAATAATTGTTGTTCCTGTTTCTTGTTGAATTCATGTCGTCACCTGATGGTCCAGAGCCATTTTCAACACTATACATCTTATACGGTTGGTTTTTGTCTCCTGTGCTTACCAGTATATCATAAATACCCGGCATGGGATGCAAGTGTGCATTACCTGCTTCGCCAAAATTGGGGCTAACTGCATTAAAAATACCACTCGTATAGGCTATACCTTCTGTAGTAACCTCTCCATTTGAGGTTAGCCCTAATTTTATCCCATACTCAGCAAAAAAACCGCCTTTTACTGCCTTGCCGTTATGTGTCATACTTATTATTTTGTCACCCAGATATGTAACATTTTCATTGCCTCCATTAATGTGTTTGTCAACAAAAGCCACAAATCCCTCAGTTAGGTAGTTTAGCCCTTGTGTTCTGAGGTTTTGATTGGCTTCGTTGCTATGATATGCGCCAAAAACACCATTTTCCCTCAAATCCTGAAAATCGGCAACTTGTGAATTAGGTATTACAACAATTGCATCAGACAAGTTATCATTTGAAGGGCTGCCTATCATTTGTCCGTTTTCGGAGAAATACCAAGTACGAGACATTCCACTAGGATCTATAAATGCAACTGGATTATTTCCCACATAAATATAAGGGTTTTCGTGATAAGACTTCTCCGCCAAAGGATCCACCTGCCCCCACCTATTAATTTGCGGGTCGTACCAACGTGCCCCATAGTCCATCCAATGCAAACCGAAATCTTCGTTCAGTTCTTTGCCATTGTATTGATAATTATTCCCAACCCCATCAAAGGTAGTGGATAACTCTTCTATAGGCAAGCCAAAAGGATAATAATTGGTTTGTTGCAGAATTTCGGCTGTTCCGTCGTCGTCGGTGAAACAGATGCGGGTGTTGCCTAAATGGTCGCGAAGGTTGTATTCGTGGCGATTGCTCATACCGGGCAACAGATTGATGCGTCCTTCGTCGTGGTAGTAGGATTCGGCTATATTGTTGTCGTATTCTACGGAACCAATATAATCGCGTTTGTCGCAGTTGGTTGGCAGTTCTTCCGGAGGAGGCATACTTTCGGGGGGATTGGTGAAAGTAGGGGGTAACATGCGTTTGATGATTTGTATGTTAGACAACCTCTGAATACCAAGTACATAGAATTCGTGGACACCCAATAGGTTTTGAATGTCAGAACGTGTAGTAAGCGATGATGTACTCATAAAATTTAACCATGCTACTACTGATTTGCTGTTATATATTTTTCTATCGGCAGTTTATATTTTTTCTAAGCCACTCATTTACATACTGACTTTTATTATGAACATACTCTTTCAATAAACTTAAGTCTTTATCTTCATTGCGAAAACAAACGGAACCTTGAAACATAAGCGTTAATTTGTTTTTAACAAAAGCAACATGCGTATAAAAACTAGGAAACTCGGGACTAAAACAATAACCTTCATGATAATACTCGAAAAACACGAGCATCGTATCATTTTGAATTATTGTATCTTGTATGACAATATCTAAAAGTAATAGTGAAGGAACTTCCATATTTTCTATGTACCCATATTCATTTAAAGTATAACAACCCTTGTTATATACAGGTCGGATAGAAAACATTCCATTTTTTGTCTGTTTTTGTTGTTTTTCGCAAGAAATAAGAGATCTATATACTTCTAATTTCAATTGACATTCAATATCTTTAGACACCAAATTTGTGTTTTTCCGGCAACTTAAAAACAACATAATGCATAACAACGCTAATATAATTTTCATTACCTATTAAATTTATTGAGTGGAACAGAGAATGATTTTGCCTCGCTATTTCCATAAAAATATATTTCCAAGCCTCCTTCTTCGTTACGTCCGGTAACTATTTTATAATAATTTCTAGGTTGGGACTTTTCAATGTCTCGAGTTGAGGGTCCAAAATCAGGATACCCATCCCCATATGCTTTTTCAGCCTTATAATAAAGTCGTTGATATCGATTATTATATGCATGGCTATGGATATCAGAAACAACGGTACCATATAAAACTTCAGAGTTTTTTGGAGGAAAGGCCCCAGCGGGTGAACCAATATCGTCATTATAGCTACTCCCAACATAAACGTTCTTTCCATCAATTGTATATAAATTGTTTTTGCTTTCGACTTTGGCAGGTTGACCTATTTTACCTTTACTGTCAGCTTCAAAGAAATTACCCGTTTGGTCACGCCTAGAATCCGACCTCAATGCGAAGTTTGCTAAGCCATCCACCATATAACTAATGCCCAAATTTCTCATATCACTTGCCCCTTCTTTACTGTAAGAAGCATCCATTTGTCCACCAATTATAGAATGAAATTGTTCAATATTTTCGGCGCTAACTGATGTTATAGCATCAGGCAAATCATCATAAGAATAATGAACGAGTTTGCCATCTTGATCATAATAAGCAGTATTGCGTCCATCTGGGTCTATAAACTTTACCGGATTACCCAACACATAATTATACCCATTCCATCCATAATACTTCTCCGCCAAAGGATCAATCTGCCCCCACCTGCTAATTTGCGGGTCGTACCAACGTGCGCCATAGTCCATCCAATGCAAACCAAAGTCCTCGTTCAGCTCTTTGCCGTTATACTGATAATTATTCCCTTCTCCATCGAAGGTAGTGGATAATTCTTGAATCGGCAAACCGAATGGGTAGTAAGTTGTTTGTTGCAGTATTTCGGGAACTCCGTCGTTGTCTGAGTCGGTGAAACAGATACGGGTGTTTCCTAAGTGGTCGCGAAGGTTGTATTCGTGTCGGTTGTTCATGCCGGGTAACAGGTTGATGCGTCCTTCATCGTGGTAGTAAGATTCGGCTATATTGTTGTCGTATTCTACGGAACCTATATAGTCGCGTTTGTCGCAGTTGGTTGGCAAGCCAGGATCCAATACAAACCATTACCTTTGACAATGGTACCGAATTTGCAGGGCATAAGGCTTTACAGGAAATCTTAAATACTTCTATTTATTTTGCGCATCCGTACCACTCATGGGAAAGAGGCACTAACGAAAACACTAATGGCTTAGTAAGACGATTTTTTCCAAAAGGCACAGACTTTACCCAGATTTCAGAAAAACAGATTGAAGAAGCACAGATGAGTATTAACAACAGACCAAGAAAAAGACTTGGGTTTTTATCGCCAATTGAATTTATTAACTTGCATTATTTAACTAACTCTATTGTCGCATTTACTACTTGAATCCAGGATATGACGATGGGGGTAGAGCCATGTCGAAGATTACAGGTGCGTTTTTGGAGTTTACGACCGGTGGCATCGTAAATCCAACCTTACTTACCTTACAATATAAGTTGAGTAAATAACTGTATCTGACATCTCTGCATTGACTTTAAAAATCATGTCTTCTGTTAAATCAATAGCATTAGACATTCTAACCCATATTTTATCGGGTGGTACAAGTCGAACGGAGTCAATGTAAAAACTTGCCGTGTATCCACCTTCGGGATATCTTTTGTCAATTTCATTGCTCAAAGAATCAAAATAGTATGCCTTTTCAATAAATGCTCCTGAAATGTCGTAGTGAACGATTAGCTCATCATAATAGTAAAACAAAGCTGGATATGCGTATATGAGTTTGTTTTTTTCGTATGGACGATATTTGCCGTATTTACCAACAATATTAACTTTATCTAACAAGGAACCGTCTAACCCATTGATTTTATAAATATCGACGTAATTGTCAAACAGAAACAAAATGTTTCTACGGGAATCATGTATTAAAGGGAAGCCCGTATCGTAGTCTTTTGTACCAAAGTAAAATGTATCCTTCCAAGCCGGATGGTAGATTTCGTATGTTATACTTCTATTTTTTCTATATATTCCGATCTCCTCCTTTGAAGGATTGCATTGGGTTAGCATAATAACCCATAGAAATGATAAAAAAAATGCCACGATTGATTTCATTTTATTTAAATTTATTTATAATATAATCAATTATATTACGCATAAACTAACATGTTTTGCACTT